>CADBWR010000004.1 GCA_902798425.1 uncultured Bacteroidales bacterium | reverse complement strand
TTTGCTCTCTTCCAACCCTTGGCATACATTGATTGTTTAATCCAATAACGTTATAGCCTTATTGCTTATTGTGCGAAATCTGATTTTTCAATCAAACCTGTCCCTTTGATTGATTTTGATTGATCTGAGGTAGTAAAAAAGTGTGAATTAATTGAATTCTTTTGTTTTTTTTCTTAGTTTGTACTACCTTTGCACCCATGAAAAGAACGCTATTCATCATCGCTGTCTTTATGACAGCACTGACAGCTACTGCCCAGTACGACTTCCTGACGGCTCATCGTGGCGTTATCGAGGGAGGCTATGACTTCTGGGTATATACCCCTGAGGACTATTATTTCTCGCAGGAGCGGACGCCTGTCGTCATCTTCCTGCATGGCGCCAGTCTCTGCGGTCGCGACATCAACCGTTCGCGACGCTATGGTCCGCTGAATGCCATAGCTCGAGGGCGAGAGATTCCCGCCTTGGTCATCGTACCCCAGAATCCTGGTGGGGCGTGGAACCCGAAGAAGATATTGGACGTCTTGGACTGGACACGTCAGAACTATCCGTGCGACTCCACCCGCGTCTATGTCTTAGGCATGTCGTTAGGTGGCTATGGCACCATGGACTTTGCCGGCACCTATCCCGAGCGTGTCGCTGCTGCGATGGCATTGTGTGGCGGTTGCAGTCTGAAGGATGTGCAGCCCTTGGGACAACTGCCCCTCTGGATTATTCACGGCACGGCCGACCGTGCCGTACCTGTCAGCAAGTCTAAGCAGGTGGTCAGTGCGTTAGAGGCTGCCGGCAACGACAAACGGCTGCGCTACGACTGGTGGCGTGGTGCCAATCATGGTGCTCCTGCCCGCATCTTCTATAGCAAGAAAACCTACGAGTGGCTGTTCTCACACAGTCTGTCAGACAAAGGACGCCCTGTTCGTCGTGACATCACCATCACCCAGGGTGAATTGAAGGGTGTCTATCGTGACATGCCTCGCAACATTCCCAAGCCTGAAGAGATTGAGTGGGACAAGGAGGAATAAAAAATGAGAAACGTACTTTTCTTATTGTTGGTTGCCATCCTGGCTGCTTGTCAGCAGACGCCGCAACATACATTTACCAACGAACTGCTGCTGCCCATGACACCCGTGAAGGATCAGGGCAAGAGTGAACTCTGTTGGGCCTATGCCATGCTGGCTACCATCGAGACGGAACACCTGGTGCGTGGCGACTCTGTCAACCTCTCTCCTCAGTATTTGGGGCGCATGCTGAAGCGTAAGAACCAGCGCGCCATGTGTCAGACGGCTCTCAACCTGTTGCAGCGTTATGGTGTCGTAGGTTTCGACGTAATGCCCGACGATGCTACTGACGACTTGCCAACACCCAAAAACGTCTTTCTGTTGGGCGCTAAGTACACGCCGTTGGAGTTTGCCCACAGCGTCTGCGCCCCTGACGAGTATATCAGTCTGACCTGTTTTCCGGACTCACCTTATTATAAGAAGATTGATGTGCCCATTCCCGACAACTGGGAGCACAACCGCCTGCTGAATGTGCCTCTTGACACACTGCGCAGACATGTCCATCAGGCCCTGAAGCGTCGCCATCCCGTCTGTTTTGAGAGCCGTGGCCACGCTATGGCTATTGTGGGTATGGCTCGCGACGAGAATCGCCATGCCTACTATGTTCTGAAAAACTCGTGGGGCACTGACCAGCCTCATGGCGGCCTGGTCTATATGCCCGTCCGTCGCCTTTGGCGCGATGCTGTCGCCATTTACATGACGCGCGATGCCTATGAGGGAAGATAGTATATGATTATTTATTTATGGAAATGATAACAGTAATGATGACATTGTTTGTCATAGTCATCGTAGGATACGGTGCTGGCAAACTGGGATATTTAGGAGGTGACTTCGACAGACAGCTGTCGAGGTTGGTGATTAACTTGACGTGTCCGGCACTTATTCTCTCGTCGGCGATGACAGGCGAATTGCCTGATAGAGAGTACATTCTTCCGCTGCTCCTTATCAGCGTGGCAACCTATGCCGTACTGACGGGTGTGGCCTATGTACTGCCCCGGTTTCTGACGCACAAGAAGAGTGACGAGGGGATCATCGGTTTTGCACTGATGTTCGGTAATGTAGGATTCATGGGCTATCCCGTTGTAGCCTCTATCTTTGGGCATGAGGCTGTTTTCTATGCTGCTGTGCTGAACGTGGTAAACACCTTCGCTGTATTCACCATCGGTACTGTCCTGATTACGGGAAAGGCGGAGGTCGAGGAGAGCCGCTTCCAGAAGAAGGTGCTCTACTCCACACCTATGCTGGCAGCCTATCTGACGATGCTCATCGTTATCTTCCGGATTGACAGCATTCCTGCATGGGTCAGTCAGCCGCTGACGATGATAGGCAATATCACAGTTCCTGCCGCCTTGCTGATTATTGGCTCTTCGATGTCAAACTTGCCGTTGAGGGCGCTGATGGGTAACACCACCGTCTATGCCACAACGCTCTTCCGTCTGGTGCTGCTGCCCATAGGTGTCTATTGGCTGGGCTTACTGTTAGGCTTCTCGCCATTTGTCGTCAACATCAATACCGTGGTTATTGCCATGCCCGTAGCAACCTACGGCACTATTCTCTGCTTGAAATATCAGAAGGACACTATGCTGATAACAGAGGTGACATTCATCACCACATTACTCTCTATGGTGACCATACCCCTGCTGGTGTCTATGTTCTGAGAAAGAAAAACGTGTTTTCCTTTTGCATTTCGCTCACTTATTCGTACCTTTGAACTGCGTTCGAAAGCACTCTCGCTCGGAAATGCTAAAAAAGTTTTGGCATTTCGCTCACTTATTCGTACCTTTGCATGCAATAAGGATTAAATAAGAACGTATGATACAATCAATGACCGGCTACGGTAAGACTGTCGTGGCCTTTGAGGGAAAGAAAATCAATGTGGAAATCAAGTCGCTCAACTCTAAGCAACTTGACCTGTCGACACGTATTGCTCCACTCTATCGTGAGAAGGAAATGGAGATTCGTCAGCTGATAGCTGAGCGCGTCATCAGGGGTAAGGTGGAGTTTAGCATCTGGATAGAGAAGGATGCTGTCGCTGAGGCTGCACAGGTCAACAAGGCACTAATGGAGAACTACTATCAGCAGTTGGCAGGCTTTGCCCATGAGCACCAGCTGTCGGACACCGACTGGATGTCGCTGCTGGTACGCATGCCCGACGTGTTGACAAAGACCGAGGTGGAACTGCTGAGCGACGAGGAGTGGCAGGCCGTAAAGGCTGGTGTGCTGGAGGCTGTGCAGCACCTGGTGGACTTCCGTACGCAGGAAGGCGCCGCCCTGGAGAAGAAGTTTGCTGAGAAGATAGACAACATCGAACAGCTGCTGGCTTCGATAGAACCCTACGAGAAGTCGCGTGTGGAGAAGATTCGCAGTCGCATCGTCGACGGACTGAAGCAGATTCCTGAGGCTGAGTACGACAAGAACCGCCTGGAGCAGGAACTCATCTACTATATCGAGAAGCTGGACATCAGTGAGGAGAAGCAGCGTCTGACCAACCATCTGAAGTACTTCCGTGAGACCATGGCCGATGCCGCTGGTCAGGGCAAGAAGCTCGGCTTCATCGCTCAGGAGATGGGGCGCGAAATCAACACCACCGGCTCAAAGTCTAACCAGGCCGAGATGCAGAACATCGTGGTGAAGATGAAGGACGAGCTGGAGCAGATTAAGGAGCAGGTGCTTAACGCCCTTTAAGTAACCTCCCCCGAAGTTTCCCATAATTTCTTTCTAAACAAAAAAGAACAAGATGAAAAAAGGTAAGTTAATTATATTCTCAGCACCCAGCGGTAGTGGAAAGAGCACTATCGTGCAGTGGTTGATGAAGGAGCATCCGGAGTTGAGATTGTACTTTTCGATATCTTGTACCTCGCGAGCCCCTCGTGGTACAGAACAGAATGGGGTAGAGTACTTCTTCTTGACACCGGAAGAATTTCGTGAGAAGATTGCCAATCATGAATTTGTAGAATATGAGGAAGTCTATGAGAATCGTTTCTATGGTACATTGAAGAGCCAAGTGGAGAAACAGCTGAATGCTGGTCAAAACGTGGTATTTGATGTGGATGTGAAGGGCGGCGTTAATATCAAGAAGTTCTATGGCGATGATGCGCTGAGTGTCTTTATTCAGCCTCCTTCAATAGAAGAACTGCGCAAAAGATTGGTAGGACGTGCCACTGACAGTCCAGAAGCTATCGAAGAAAGACTTGCTAAGGCATCTTATGAGTTGACCTTTGCCAATCAGTTTGATACCATCGTTGTCAATGATGACTTAGAGATGGCGAAGAATGAGACGCTACATCAGGTTAATGCCTTTTTAGCGGAATAATTAATTTCCCTTAATTTCCCATAATTTCTTTCCATAGAATAAAATGAGAAGCATAGGTCTCTTCGGCGGATCATTCAACCCCATACACATAGGACATGTGGCGCTGGCAAAGGCGGCACTGGAGGCGTGCGGGTTAGATGAGGTGTGGCTGATGGTCAGTCCACAGAATCCGCTGAAGAGGAATTTGGCGCTGTTGGATGACCAGTTGCGACTGGAGATGGCGCAGAAGGCGTTGGACGGTGTTGAGGGTGTGAAAGCCTCGGACTACGAGATGCACCTGCCCAAGCCCAGCTATACGTGGCATACGCTGCAGGCGTTGGCGAAGGACTACCCCGACTGCCGCTTCACGCTGCTGATTGGCGGCGACAACTGGGCGCACTTCCAGCGCTGGTACCATTGGGAGGACATCCAGCGCATGTGCGACATCGCAGTCTATCCGCGTGAGGGCTTTGCCGGCACTTTCGATGCACCGCTCGTCAACGTGTCGAGTACAGAGATACGTGAGAAGGTCAAACAGGGACAAAGCATCCACGGACTGGTACCTGAGGCTATAGAACCTTTAGTACGCCAATATTACGGTTAGGCTGTGCTTAGCTGAATCTCTCACGCCCCAGGAGGATTCGCATGCGTCGTGAGAGTGACTTGATGATGAATCCGAAATTTCCATAGCGCAGATTGAGCCATAGCTCTTCCAGCGAACGGCCTATCTTGGTGAGCGGGTAGCCCCAACCGTTAGCTTTGTACATGCGCTGCCAGTAGCCCACCTCTTCTATGACGTAGCGGGGATGTTTCAGAGGAAAGGCAGTGTCGTAGCGCTTCATGGTAAAGAGTTTCTTCAGTCTGCGGGGCATCGTCTTAAATTCAGAATAGTGTGACGAATCGGCAGAGGCCCCAACATTGTTTATCATATTCTTGGAAGGCATAATAGCCATACCGCTGTTGAAGAGCATGGTAGCCCAGAAGACACTCTCAAACTGAGGATTTCCGCTGGCTCGATGGTCTTGGCACATCTTGATGAAACTCTTGCGGTAGCCACGTTGGCGAATCAGTGCGTCTAACTGCTTCATGCTGAAAGCATCGTCCAGGAAGGTGTATTTCTCGTCCCACTGCTTGACGACTCTGCTCCATGAAGCCCAACCCCAGATACTGAAGGCAGAGGTGAAGAAATAGCTATAGGGCATGTCGGGTGTTACCTCGTCAACATTATATCCGGAAACCATCGTGATACGTTCATCATGTTCGTAGCGGTCGAGCATCTCTTTGCAGAAGGGGAAAAACGACTGCGAAGGCACTACGTCGTCCTCAAGTACCATGCACTTGTCTGCCAAGGAGAAAGCCCATTGGTGCGACGTATAACCTGCCACCATGCATCCCAGGTTCTTCTCCTGATAGTTGCGGTGAACCTCGCACTCCCAGTCAATCTGTTCGTCGCTGACAATTTGGCGACAAGCCTCAATACCTGCCATGTCACGCTCGCCACGCGGACCATCCTGAAAGAGAAAGAGTCGGGAGGGGCGTGCCTTGCGTACTTCGTTGAATACCTGCTGGAACGTGTCGCTGCGGGTGAAGAAAAGCAAAAGTACGGCAATGTCTACTCTTGAGGGGTACTTTTCCATAGTCCTATAGATAATCTGTTTTTTTTGAGATGCAAAAATAATACTTTTTGTTTGAAGTTCCAAATATATTCACTAATTTTGCAGCCATGAGTAAGAATAGTCTGCTATTAGTGCCCTCAGGAGGACTGGCCAACCGGATGCGTGCCATAGCCTCTTCATGGCAGTTGTGTCAGCGTCTCAGCGCACCGCTGCAGGTGGTATGGTTTCAAGGGTGGGGCATGCATGCTGCCTTTGGCGACCTGTTTGAACCTTTTGACGCACAGGGCTTGACGCTCCGTGAAGCTACGTTGTGGGATTATCTGGTCAACGACCGTCCGCGCCGCCACAACCTATGGCTGCCGTGGCTGCCGCAACAGCTATATTATAAGCGAGGTGTCATCAACGAATTGCAGGTAGCCCATCTGCGTGATACAGGCTTCGACTTCGAAGCCTGGCTGCGTGGGCACCAGCGTTATATGAGTTGTTATGATGAGTTTGGCACAGTGTCTGACAGCTGCTATGCCCAGCTGTTTCGTCCTAACCGCGACGTGTTGGGACTGGTTGAGCAGAGCACGTCGCGCTTCAGCCGTTATACCATCGGCATGCATATTCGCCGTACGGACAATGTAGACTCCATACGCCGTAGTCCGCTGGCGTTGTTTGTGGATGCTGGTCAGCGCGAACTGGCAGTCCATGCAGACCTGACCATATTCCTGGCTACGGACAGCGAGGAGGTGAAGCATGATATGCGTAGTGCTTTTGGCGATAGAGTGGTGACATCTGACCACGAAGCATCGCGTGACAGTGTCGATGGCATTCGTGAGGGACTGGCAGATATGTGGAGCCTGTCGCGTACCCAGCGCATCTACGGGTCGGCAGGCAGCAGTTTCTCTGTCATGGCAGCGAGAGTAGGGGGCACCCCACTGGAGATATTGGAAAGGAGTAAGAAGGTATGAAGATTTCTGTTCTTGTACCCATCTACGGCGTTGCGCAGTATATTGAAACGTGTGCTGTCTCACTGTTTGAACAATCATTTGATGAGCTGGAGTATATTTTCGTTGATGACTGCTCGCCTGATAACAGCATTGACATTCTGCAAGCTGTGGCTAGCCGCTATCCGCACCGCCAGCAACAGATGCGCATTATTCGCCATGAAAAGAACAGAGGGTTAGGTGCCGCACGTGCCACAGCACTTGCTGCCGCTACGGCTGATTTTGTGATGGTGGCAGACAGTGACGACGTGCTACCTAAGGAAGCTATCAGTACGTTGTGGAAACGTCAGCAAGAGACAGGGGCAGATATCGTTGACGGTGCTTTCTGCTTGTTGCGCCAGTCGAAGACGTCCGATCCTCAGTTGCCCTATCATGGCAGCAAGGAACAAATGTTACAGCTGATGTTGTTGCAGAACACCATTCCCCATCAGTTATGGGGACGTCTGGTGCGGCGCAGTGTATATACAGATAATAATATCAACTCCATAGAGGGCGTTAATATGGCTGAGGATTATGCAGTGACTCCCCGCCTGATATGTTGTGGCTCACGAGCTTACACAGATGAGGTGGTCTATTATTATCGTGTCAACGAACAGAGCATGTTTGCGGAGAATCTGACAAGTAGACATATTACGTCGTATCTGAGGGCTAATGAAACTGTCTGCCGTTTCATCAAGACTCATGATGCAGAACGCAAGTACCAACGAGCGTTGGCTATAGGTATGCTAAAGACTTTTTATGCCGCAGCGCTGGTTGGAAAGAGTATAGAGGAGACTGCCACCCTCTGTGACTATCGGCCTGGGGCGCTCGTCAGACTGCTGGCAAGACCATCGTTGCTTCCTCTGCTCAGGTGGGTGTATCTCTTGGAGAAGCGACTGTATATAATGAAGGTCAGCAGGATTTCTTGCTGAAGTACTGGAGACATTCGTCCATGATCTTCACCTTTGCTGCTTTCATAATTGCAAAATAGAGTAAAGCGGCAAGGATAATGCGTGACACCAATAGCAGTGGTAAACAGTCAATCCATGCAGTAGCGTAGTAGGTGGCAACCATCACTGCTATGGACGACAGCATGAAAGGCATGGTGTCCAACATGACGTGGATAAAACGAATGCCGATAAGCTGTCTTGCTATCGCCTGCCAAGCCAGAAGCCATACAATGGTGAAGGCTGAATAGGCACATACGATGACCATAATGCCAAAACGATAGAGGGCAAGAACTACAGCCAGTTGTGCTACAATCTGTGCTATGTTACACCACATGTAGAGGTCGGAACGGCGATTGCTGATGGCGAGATTCTGGTAGAGGGTATAGAACGGCATGAAGGCACCACCCAGACAGAGCACCTGCAGCAGGGGAATGGCACCTGCCCACTCGTCCTTTAGCAGGCAGAGTATGAACTCACGGCTTACTAATGCCAGCCCAAAGAGGGCAGGAAAGGAGAGAAATGCCGTGAAACGTAGCATCTTTCTGAATATGCGCACCTCGCGGTCGCGCTCGTCTTCCACAGATACCAATACCGTCTGTGCTACCTGCCCCAGCGTGTTCGAAATGGTGCTGCTTCCCATGGTGTTCCACTTGTTGGCTTGTGAATAGTTACCCACGGTGTTGATGTGGAACAGGTGTCCGAAGATGAAGGTCAGCAGGTGTTGGCTTAGCGTATTGATGATGTTGGTAAACAGTATCTTCACACTGAAACGGAACATCCCTTTGACGGGACCCATATCGATATGGAATGACGGTCGCCAGTCTGCATAGTAGTAGCGCCCAGCGTTAAGTACGGTGATATAGACAATCTGTTGCCAGGCCAAACTCCAGTAGGCTTTGCCCAGATAGGCCAATGCCAGTCCGACAATTCCTGAGAGCACCAGTGCTACCACACTGCTCACCGCTATCTCACGCTGCATCATGTTTTTCACCATATAGGCATTCTGTGCAATGCCAAAAGACGAGATGACAAAGCTCAAGAACACAAAGCGCGACACATCAACGAGTACGGGCTGGTGAAAGAACCATGCTATCAGTGGTGCACAGCAGAACAGAATGGCATAGATGACGATGCTGACCGTGACATTGAACCAGAATACCGAGTTGTAGTCGTTGGCTGTAGGACGCTTCAGATTGATAAGGCCTTGTGTGAAACCGCTTGCCTGCAGGCAGCCTGCTATGGCGGTAAAAATAGTCAGCACGCCAATAATACCGTAGTCACCAGGCAACAGCTTGCGTGCGAGGAAGATGCCAATGACCAGATTCAACAGCTGTGTCAAGCCGCTATTAACAGCACTCCACAGCAGTCCCTGGGCCGTTTTCTCTTTCAATGTCTTTGCCATAGCAAGTGCAAAAGTACGAAGAATATTTTGAACTTAAAAGATTTCTTCGTAATTTTGCACGCAATATGGAGAATAATGTTGTAAAAAAGCCCCGACTGGAATGGCTCGATGCCTTGCGTGGCTTCACAATGATCTTAGTGGTTGCTAACCATGTAGCAGGTATGGGATTTGGTGAGACGTGGAAAGGCTCATCATGTATGCCTTTCCTGGTGCTGTTTCGCATGCCGCTGTTTTTCTTTGTCAGTGGATTCCTGGCATACAAGGCTTCCCAGATATGGAACCTTGGTAATTTTTTCGGACTGCTGTGGAAGAAGATAAAGGTGCAGACTATTCCGACCATTGTCTTCTTTTTTCTGGCCATGGCCATTCTGAAACCCCACTTCTGGCCTGCTGTGGAGGAGGCGCTACAACTGCCTACGAAGGGAGGATACTGGTTTACCATCGTGCTGCTATACATGTTTGTAGTGTACTATATCTTCGCCTATTTAGAGAGTAAGCTGAAGTGGAAGTCATGGATACCCATCACGCTACTTTTCCTGGTGTCGCTATGTGTCTATGAGACCTGCTACCTGCCGCGCTATTTCGACTGGGCTGCAGGCCATCGTGGTGCCAAGAGCGAGTTGTACTTCTTCCTGCGTGAGAGCAGTCTGATACAGCTGATGCTCTACTTCCCGTTCTTCCTTTTCGGCAACATCGTCCACCGCTATTGGGACAAGGCACAGAAGGTGATGGACTCGAAATGGTTCTTCCCCATACTCGTTGTCGTCATCGTACTGGCTACGCTTGATGCGCTGAAGTGGCATACACTGCGCATGGCATGGGCTAACCTGCCGCAGACTGTTGCGAAGTTCGGACTGCTGACCATCACCTTTATGTATTTCCGCTATTATCAGCAGTACTTTACCAAGTTTACCATCATGGGCTCCTCATTGCAGTATATTGGACGCAGAACACTGGATATCTATCTTATCCATTTCCTGTTCATGCCTGACGTACCCCAGATTGGTGAGTATTTCAAGGCGCATAGTTCCAACTTTGTCATCGACTTGATGCTGTCAGTCTTAATGGCACTGGTTATCATCGGGTTCTGCATTATCTTCTCAAACATCCTACGCATCAGTCCTTTCTTTAAGAAGTGGCTGTTTGGACGATAACTTGCCGTCATGAAAGAACTGACACGAGAGGAACAGCCACGCTGGAACAGCATCATCAATGGCGTGATGCGCCATTTTATAACCATCTGCAAGGAGCACTCGCTGACGTATTTCTGCTGTGGAGGTACGGCCATTGGTGCTGTGCGCCACCATGGTATGATTCCTTGGGATGACGATGTCGACGTCTTTATGCCTCGTCCAGACTATGACAGGTTTGTGCAGATAGCCAGTCGGCAGTTGCCTGATGGCCTGGAACTGATGACACCCTACAGCAAAGCGGACTACCCTCTGTATTTTGTCAAATTGTGCGATAGTCGTACTACACTCCAGGAAGAGGTGGAGGTACCCTGTGTCTACGGATTATATATTGACATCTTTCCTATTGATGGGGCACCTGACGATATCGAACAGGCACGGGCTATGGAACGCCGCTTTACGAAGACGAAACACAAGTTAGAAGCAATCTCTTCGCATGTGTCCTTTGCAGACTATCTGCACCTGCTCACACAGCCGAAGGAGTGGGGGCGCTTTGCCCGTAAGACATTAGCATTTTTCTGCCGCCAGGCTTATCGCCGTAAGCTCTTAAGACAGATGGAGGCTATCTGCAGACAGTATGACTACAACTCGTCTACGCTGGTAGCCGTCTATTGTGGCTCGTATGGCCCAAAGGAGGTCTTCCCTAAGGCATGGCTTCAGGGACAGGTAATGTTTGCCTATGAGGATATGGAGGTGGCGCTGCCCTCTGGCTACGACAATTATCTGCGCCAATATTATGGTGACTATATGCAGTTGCCACCCGTAGAGAAGCGCATCAGCCATCATTTGAAGGCTTACTATAATCTCTATGAGCGAGAGAGCGATGAGGCCGTACGCAGAAAAGTCAGAAAGGGTTAGCGCATAGCCTCAATGGTGTGGCGCAGTCCCTCGTCAATCGTAAAGAGAGGGTGCCATCCTAACGATTCCAGTTTCACGGTAGAGAAGATGGCGCGACTGATGGGCGTAGTGTTTCCGCCGTCAGTGATGTCCATTACGACTTTTCTTCCCGCTATGGCTGCCGTTTTCTCTGCTAATTGGCGGATGGTGATGTTTGACTCTTCGTTGGCTATATTGTATGCTTCGCCACGCTTGCCCTTCTCTAATAGTAAAAGAAGAGCTGCTGCACAGTCGACGACATATATCCAGGAACGATATTGCTGGCCAAGACTCTTCATAACGATGTCTTCACCGTTCAAGACATTGCGTATGAACTGTGCATAAACTCGGTTGTCGCTCTCCGTAAAGAAGGGACCATAGGTGTGACAGGGGCGGGCTATAACAATGTCGCTGCCATACTCCTGGCAGTAGGCAGCACAGAGCGTTTCTGCTGCTCGCTTGGAGGAGGGATAACAGGCTCGTGGTGATAGAATGTCTATGTAGCCGCTGGCCGATTCTGTAAAGATACTGTCGTTGCATTCTCCATAGATCTCACCGGAGGAAACATATACCATGCGCCGCATCTTGTGCTGCAGACCATATTCCACCAAATGGCAGAGGCCCTCGATATTGGAGCGCATAACTTCTACTGGTTGCTGTTGGAAGAAGTTGGGACTGGCATTGCTTGCAGCATGGATGATATAGTCGAAATCAAGGTCTGTGTCCAACGGTAGGCAGATGTCATGCTGCAGGAAGTGGAAACGGCTGTCGTCGTGATAGACACCGAAGCGTTTCGCTGCGCGCTGGCTGTTACGCCCCAGAGCATAGACGTTGCAGTGGCTGTGACGCATCAGCAGGTCTACCAGACAACCTCCAATGAGTCCAGTGGAACCCGTGATAAGGATGTTGCCAGACAGGTTGGGCAACAAGTCAGCCACCCTGGACAGGTCTTGCTGGTAGGTCTTTACTTCAGCCATGCTTCTGCTCTTACGTTCATCAGTGCCTTGAGAATTTCCAGGTCTTCTACTGTCGTTACCTTGATGTTCTTCTCTGAACCGGGGACAATGTGCATCTCTCTGCCACCCAACTCTGCCATCAGTGTACAGGAGGCTACGCTGTTGGTAATTCCTTTTGCTTTTGCCTCTTCATGGGCACCAATGATGTTCTTCAGACGGAAGGTCTGGGGGGTCTGTGTGCGTATCAGTTTGTCGCGGGGTATGCTGGTGGTAGACGAGAAACCATCCTCGCTCTCCAGAATGGCTTCACGGCACTGAATACCTGTAATGGCATAGCCATACTGCTGACAGATGGCTATGTTCGAAGAGATGATGTCTTGCGACAGCAGCGGTCGGACGGCGTCATGGATAAGTACAAGGTCGTCGTCTTTGCAGCCAGCCTCTTTCAGTCCATAGATGCCGTTACGGATAGACTCCTGACCGTTTTGTCCTCCGGGGAATATCCATTTCAGCTTGTCTATGCAGAATTGGTTGGCATACGACTGTAGAACGGTTTCCCAACCAGCAAGGCATACCACAGCAATGCCATGTATGTCGGCATGCTGCTGGAAAGCTTTCATAGTATGGATGATGACTGGGCAATTGTCCACATGCATAAACTGTTTGGGAATATCTTGTCCCATGCGGTTTCCTGAACCTCCGGCAATAATCAGTGCGTAGTTCATATTGAATTTAAACTTGAATAGGCTGTCTACAGATCAGTGCTTTTCCTTTTATCATTAGTCGTTCTACGGTTCAATCTTCAGCGTGGCACCGGCACCATTCTCTTTGTTTCTCAAGACTGAAGGAACCAAATTGGCATCGAAAGTATGATATTCATAGGTAGGCACAAACTGTCCCCGCTCACCTCTTGCCAACTCTACGTCGTCAACTCCCAAACAGTTCACGATCTTGAGGTTGTAATCCTTCTCTTTACTCCAGTCTTTTATCGCATTTTCCTTAGCCTGATCTGTCACGAAAGCGCATTTTTCTACGAAGATATTGGAATACACTCCGTAACCTATACAGTAATTATAGTTGTTTCCGTCGTAAAGGCAGTTCACTATATGTACTTTCCCAAAGCGAACACGCGGACACGCTCAGAACACCCTTCTCCCCACCAACAGCAGATAAACGTGCAGTTGAGGTGTCCTTCATCTATGTCGGCTGTCTTGTCGCTGTTACCTATCAAGTTGCAGTTGCGGTGGTCGCTGCTTCCGCCACTACCACCTTCTTTGGGTTCTATAAGGTAGCAGAAATGAGTCCAACTGACACAAATATTGTCAGAGCCTTCCACGATGTCAAAATTGCCGTCGATGCCATCTTGTATGTCACAGTGGTCCACCCATACGTTCTTTGCACCAACCAGACTGATATTATCGCTATAGTTGGCATCGATATCGTAGGCACCAGGGCCGAGCAGCGTCAAATTGCGTATGATGACGTTCTCGCTGCCTTTTAATAAGAATATACCGGCATCCTCGTTGCGATTAGTATTACTGATGCTTGCTCCTGATAAACCGATAATGGACTTGTTGGAACCAACAGAAAGCATCTTGTTGAGAGTTATCTGCCCCTTCACATATATGGTAGCCGGATTGGTGCCACTCACGGCGTCTTTCAATTGTTCAGCGGTGCTTACCACAACCTTGTTTTGATTGTTGCCACCCGTGGTGTTTGCGCCAAAACCTATTGGTTTAAGACTATCGTAAGAGGGGGGAGGTGTGTTGCCCGACGTGTCATCGTCATTTGAACAAGAAGGCAACGTAAAAACCATGGTTAGCAGGATACCTGCATAAGCTAATTTGTTTATTAGATAATAAGAGTTATTATACATATGCTTTAGATCATTTGTTATGACTTTATTGGGCAAAATTACAAAAAAAAGATGATTCATTAAAAGAATAAGCAAAAAAAGTGTGAATAATTATTGAAAAATATCTTTATCAAGGACGGGAAAAAATATCATCACAACAAATTGGGAGTGAGATGATGAGGGATACAAAAAGTGTAAAGTAAACTATGTCAGGCTACAAAAAAGTAGTAAGACATAGTTTACTTTACACTCTCGTTATATCGGTTTTGCTTACTTCGCTTCCATTACCTGCTTGGCAATCTCGTTCTCTGGATCAAGCAACAGCAACTTCTGAGCATACTGCTTAGCCGTATCCTTGTTGTCTTGGATAACGAAGTAGTAAGAGATGAGGTAGCGGTAGCTTTCTACCAGACGAGCACGGTCGGTAGCGTCCTTGTTCTCCTTGTCACCAATAAGCTGGTCGAGTCTCTCATAGTAAGGCTTGGCAAGGCCCTTCTTCTGGTCGGGGTCCATATAGCCATTAACACGTGCACGCATGAAGGTAGCATACTCTGCTGCATCCTCAAATTTGTTCTCCAGGTCCTGATAGGCCTTGTCGGCCATTACGAAGCAAGCAGCCTGCTCCTCGGGAGTGGTCTTCTTGTTGGCATGCTGCAGGTGAAGCTGTGCCAGAGCAGCGATGTCGTTAGCAGAAGCCTTCTCGACGGTGTTCAGATACTCTTCGTAGTTCTTGATGGCATTGGGGAAGTCCTCCTGAGCCTTGTAAGCATCAGAGAGTTGCTTGATAACACCGGCACGCTTTGCCTTGTTATCCATATCCTCCTGCTGCAGAGCCTTCTGGTACATCTCTACGGCCTTGTCGTGCTGACCAGCACCACTAAGGGCGTTGCCATAGTAGGTGTAGTCGTAGTAAGAGAACTTGGCAGAGTCAGACTTGTTGAATAGAGCGTCAGCATAAGCCAGGGCGTCGTCCCACTTCTTCAGCTCGGTGCTGTTGAAGAAAGCCAGACGGTTGAAGGCGGCGTGACGTGGGTTCTTGGTAAGACCGAATTTTGCAACGTCAAGTGCTACGTCGTATTTCTGCTTGAAGAAGGCAGTCATAGCATAGTCGCTGAGGTCGCGGTCTTCCATCTTAGCCTTGTCGGCCTTGTTGTAGGCGCGAAGAGCAGCGTCGAAGTCGTTAGACATGTAGTAGATACGACCTTCGAGTGCATCGACAGCAATGTCGGGGCGCTGTGAGCGCAGTTCCTCCAGTTTGCTGACAGCACCACGGGGACTGATCTTGCGGTATACGTTAGCATACTTGTAGTAAGCCTCGGGCTCCTTGGGGTCTTGATAGATGGCCTGCTCGTACTGGGCAGCGGCACCACCGCCATTGTCGCCTACAGCTTCAATGTCGCCCAGCAGGATGTATGCAGGGGCATACTTGTTCTTGGATGCTACAAGGGCATGGTTCGCATAAACCTTAGCATTGGCAGTATCCTTGGCAAGATAGAACTCACGTCCGAAAGCCACCAGGTTTTCGGGGTTCTTTTTGTTCTCCTTGTAGTAGGGCTTCATCTGCTTGTCCAGATCTGCGGGTTTACTACTGATAATGTTCTTAACAGCCTGCACGTCGGCTTTGGTGCCGTCCTGGGCAGTGGCGCTTGCGCTATAACCTGCGGTCAGCGCAGCGATGAATAGATATTTAATTGCTTTCATAGTTCTACATTTTTTATTGTTATAGTAGTATTTTTTTTCTATTTGACGTTTGTAATCAGTAAATGTTTATTTTTTTATTGATTATTCACAAATACGGTCCGTGTATTCATACCCGCTTGTATGGGCAGTAGACCAGACTTCTGAATCAGCAACTGTCCCTTGGGCAGTCGACAGAAGTGTGCGAAATTGGAGGGCAGTCCGCTGCGTGGCTCGTTGAGCAAAGCGTAGATAGTACGGATAAGCGGATAGTTGCCGTTATATATATAATATTGGTATGGACGCCAGCTGTTGGCTACTGTCGCAGAGTCCATGCGGCTGACTTTCATCACGGTAATATTCTTCTTAAAGGTGACATTCGTGGTGTCACGGCTGTCATTAAGCCAGTTGCTTCCGATGATGCCTAAGGAGTTCTTGTGATTCTCCACGTAGTCGATAACGGCAGCACTGGTCTTTACTGCTCCGATGTTGGGGGCCTTGAATTCTTTTCCCTCTAACAGGGAGTCGACACACCAGCGTACGGTACTTGACAGCGGATTATCGAAGACAACGTCGATGGTGCCTAATTTTGAGGTAGGGTAGAGGTCGTTCCAGTTGACCAACTCACCTTTGAGGATGCGCTTGAAGTCCTTGACGGTGATGCAGGTGTCGGGGTTCTCGTTGTTGACGATGATGGCCAGTCCGTCGTACGCTATGGGTATGGTACGTGGACGGTATGAACGGTCTATCAGGTTCTGGCGCTCTTTCTCTGTGAGGTCGCGGGTGGAGAATGCCAGCCACGTCTCTAACTTCATCAGCTTTTTGATGGCGTCCTGCTCGTTGGTGTATTGGGCCTTTAGCGTGTCAAGCACGTTGTTGTAGAGGAACACGTCGAGCGCTTCGTTCAGGATGGGACTGAAACTCTCGTCAGCAGTGAAGAAGCGGGCAGCACGCTGATAGTCCTGCTCTGCTTTAGTATTTTTAGGCTTGTTCCCACATGAGGGGAACAAGCCTAAAATGAGTGTTAATCCAATAAGTATGGATGCGATTTTCTTCATGAAATTATTGTAGTCTGAAGGTTACAGGTACGGTGTACTTTACACGTACAGAACGTCGGTAATCGAACCGTCCTTCTCAACGACGAACGTTACGATAACACGTCCCTGGATACCGTTCTCCTCAGCAACAACCGGATACTTGATGTTCTTTGACAGGTACTCGAACAGGGCCGAAGGACCACCGGGGAATGACGGCATCTGCTCAACAACGTCGAACACCTTCGTCTCTTCCTCCTTTGGAGGTTCGGGCTGAGCGATAACTTCCTTAGCCTTCAGCACTTCGCCTGCAGCCTCGTCGTTACCCTTCACATCGAACGCACCGATAGCGGTGTTGGTCTTGCTCAGGTCTTCCTGTGACTTCAACTCTTCTTCCGGCTTCACCTCATCATCCTTCTTAATTTCAGGAGCGGTGAACTTCACAGAGCTCTTTACTCTTTCAACTTCAACTTTCTCAAACTTCGGTTCTTCTTTCTTCTCAACCTTTGCTTCTTTCTTTTCAGCAAGCTTAGCCAATTCTACGTCGGCCTCGATGGCTACATCAGTCTTCATCGCATTTTCAACGACGCCTTTGACAAGAACAATGGCACCGATGATGGCTGCAATGATGAACATGGTGAGTAGAGCATAGAAGTTACGTTTGCCCGTTTCTTTGCGCAGTTGATAAGCACCGTAAGCGTGGTTCTTGCCTTCGAAGACAAGATCAACCCACGTGTCTTGAATAAGATCTATTTTTGACATATTCGTTTACGTTTTAAATGTTAGACACCGATTTATTTAACACCAGCCTTTTCAATCAGAGCCTGATCTTCGGGGCCAATCTTATCGATGACATACTTATCAATATTGCAAATGAGCATCTCGTCGAGTGCTGCGATCATGTTCTCATAGGTGGCAGTCTCCAAAGGACGGATGATGACAGTCATGGTAGGAACCTTCTCACCGTTGGGCAGTTCACCCTTCTTGATGCGAGAGAGTCGCTCCTCGTACTGCTGATCAGTCATCTTGCTGTTGTATGCTGATTTCTGAGCATCCAACTCCTTCTTAGCCATCATAATCTTGGCTACGGGGTTAACACCTTCCTCTGTGGTGTGCTTGATGAGCACGTCACGAACGCCCTTAGCACCATAGGTGGTCTTCTTGACGCAAGAGGGGTCCTCGTAGTTGGGCAGACCGGCAATGTACCAAATCTGGTCGTTAGCACCCAAATAGAGTGTGATGGTGTGAGAAGCCTTTGTTACCGACTTGTCTTCCTTCGATACGTTTTCGTCGTTTGACGGCATCGTCAGCTGCATGGACTGGGGCTTAGCCAGTGTGGTACACAGCATGAAGAAGGTAATCAACAGCATCATCATGTCTACCATTGGCGTGAAGTTCACGCGGGTATCCATTTTCTTTTGCTTGGATAGATTCTTTTTTGCCATAGTTTATTCCTCCGATGCAGTTTGAAGGTTGGTAATCAATTGATAACGGTTCTCACTCATGTCCTGAAGTTCGTTCATCATAGCCTTGACAGTCTTGTAAGATGTCTTGGCATCTGCCTTAATGGCAATCTTGATGTCAGGATTAGCATCGCGGGCGGCTTTCACCCACATCTGGAACTCGCTCATTCCGCCACTGATACTGTCAGTGGGAATGCCGAGCATCTGGATAGCCTCTGCCATCTTTTCGGGTTCGAGGCTGAGATATTGAGCAAGCTTCTCCATGGGAGCACCCACCATAGCATCTTCCAAGAAGTGCTTCTGCTGGGTTGCGTTGAGGGAGACACCGAAACGGTCGGTCATCTCTTCCATCATCATCTTCATGTGATTCTTGTTCTCGGTGCCGAGGAAGATCTGACCCTTGGGAGATACCAAGATGTTCAGAACATCGCTCTCAGGCACCCTTTTCTCAGACACAGAACTCGGGGTGGTGACCTGAATAGGCTCTGGCGTCAAGAATGTTGATGTCAACATAAAGAAGCAGAGCAACAGAGTCATCACGTCCGACATTGGTGTCATGTCGATCCAGATGTCTTTTTTCTGTATCTTAACTTTAGCCATTCTAAAACTGTTTAAAAGTGTTTTTGGAAATGGAACTAAAGATTAAGCCTCGTTGTGGGTTGAATCGTATGTAGCTGCGATGGAGAAGCTGTGTTCACAAGGGCCTCAGAAATACCGGCAGACAGAGCCATAGAGTCAGCACCACCACCAGCAGACAGAGCCTGGAACGAACCGATCATACCGAGCACAGTACCGAACAGAGCGGTCAGGGTACCCAGAGATACGATGGTTGCAACCATAGGCATGTTCATCTGCAGAGTAGGCATCTCCAGCTGAGTAGCCTCCTCGTGAGCCTGCTGGATCTTAGCAATCTTAGCAGCCTTCTTCAGAGTAGAGTCGGTCTCAACAGACTGATACATATTGATAGAAGCCAATACGACGTTTGCTACAGAACCCTGCATCTTGTCGCAGAGAGCTTTAGCCTCATCGAACTTCTGAGCCTTAACAGCAGTCTTCACCTGAGCAGTGAACTTAGCGAGGTTCATCTTACCAGAAGCAGACTTGATAGCGAAGAAACGCTCGAAACCGAGGCAGATAACGGTGAACAGAAGGGTCAGGATCAGACCTACAACGAAACCTCCTTTATAAACGGTACCCAGCAGGTTTGCGGGATGGCCAGAACGGTCGCCACCGATGAAGTTGTCGGGGTTACCCATTACGAAATACCAAACACTGTAACCAGCTGCGCAGCAGATAGCGAGGATAATCCATGCTTCCTTAACACCTCCGAAGCCCGACTTTTTGGCCTGGGCTGTAGCCTTTGTTGTTGTTGCCATAAAAAATGTTTTTTTAGTTATTAAATGAATAAATGTTGTTATGTTTCAGATTTGTATTTCTCGGCAAAGATAGCAAATTCGGTTGTACTATCAGTCGAATTAAGAACTTTTAACTTGATATTTCTCAATTTATTTCAACTCTGCCAGTGTTTCTTTGATTCTGCGCATCGCTTCCACGATGTTCTCGTCGCTGGTTGCGTAGCTCATGCGGAAACACTGAGGGTCGCCAAAGGCATCGCCGCCGACGGTTGCTACATGTCCTCTTTCCAACAGATACATGGCCAGATCGGTAGCGCTTCCAATGGTTTTGCCGTCGGGTGTTTTCTTGCCGTAGAACGACGAGCACTTGGGGAACAAGTAGAAGGCGCCCTCCGGTACATTGACTTCCAGTCCGGGGATGTCCTTGGCCAGCTTGACGATGAGGTCGCGACGGCGCTCAAAGGCCTGGCGCATCTGTTCTACACACTCCTGACTGCTGACGTAGGCAAACTCGGCAGCCTTCTGACTGACGGAGCAGGGACCGCTGGTGTACTGGCCTTGCAGTTTGTTGCAGCCTTTGACAATCCATTCGGGAGCGGCAATATAACCAATACGCCAACCCGTCATGGCGTATGCCTTAGAGACACCGTTGACGATAATGGCACGTTCTTTCATGCCCGGGAACTGTGCGATACTCTCGTGTTTGCCGATATAATTGATGTGCTCGTAGATTTCGTCTGCCAGCACAAATAAGTCTTCGTGTTTCAGAATAACGTCAGCCAGCGCCTTCAGTTCGTCGTGGCTGTAGACACTGCCTGTCGGGTTGCTGGGTGAGCAGAGTATAATCATGCGCGTCTTCGGCGTAATGGCGGCCTCCAGTTGTGCGGCTGTCATCTTGAAGTTCTGCTCGAAGCCAGCCTCCACGAATTTGGGCGTACCGCCGGCCAACAGCACCATCTGCGGGTAGCTCACCCAGTAGGGTGTTGGTATGATAACCTCCTCCCCGTCGTTGACCAGCGCCATTACGGTGTTGCAGACACTCTGCTTGGCACCATTGCTCACCAGAATCTCGTTTACGGTGTAGTCCAACTGGTTCTCGTTCTTGAGCTTAGCAACGATAGCCTTGCGCAAATCAGGATAGCCAGGGACAGGTGAGTAGCGCGAGTAATTCTCGTCAATAGCCTGTTTGGCAGCCTGTTTAATGTGGTCGGGCGTGTTGAAGTCTGGCTCACCCACACTCATGTTAATAACGTCAATGCCCTGAGCCTTCATCTCAGAGCTTTTCTGTGACATAGCCAGCGTTGCTGACGGTGCCAGTCGTTGCAAACGGTCGGATAATTGTGCCATATTGTTGCGTTATGTGTATTATCAACTTGCAAAAGTACACATTTTATTCGTGATACACGAAAAAAAACGGCATTTTATTAATTCTTAACTCTTTGTTCTCTCCTCCCTGCCAAGAAGGGGTAGGGGGTAGGCTTTATTTCAGGTGCAGCGTATGCCCCATGCGCTCCTGCTTGGTCTTCAGGTAGCGGTAGTCATATTCGTTGGGTGTCACCTCGATGGGCACGTTCTCAATAATTTCCAGGCCGTAGGCCTCCAGACCGACGCGCTTGGTGGGGTTGTTTGTCATCAGACGCATCTTGTGGATGCCCAAGTGACGCAGCATCTGTGCGCCACAACCATAGTCGCGCTCGTCGGGTTTGAAACCCAGGTGTACGTTCGCTTCTACCGTGTCCATACCCTGTTCCTGCAACTTGTAGGCTGCTATCTTGTTCATCAGTCCGATGCCACGGCCTTCCTGTTGCATGTAGATAACCACACCCTTGCCTTCCTGCTCAATCATCTCCATGGCCTTGTGCAGCTGTTCTCCACAGTCGCAGCGCATAGAACCGAGGATGTCGCCTGTAGCACAGCTGGAGTGTACGCGTACCAGTACGGGCTCGTCCTCTTTCCATTCACCTTTGATGAGTGCCATGTGCTCCAGACCGTTCGACTTCTGGCGGAAAGGCACTAGACGGAAGTGTCCGTACTTGGTGGGCAGGTCGGCACTGCTGCCAATCTCTATCAACGACTCCTTCTTCAGTCGGTAGGCGATGAGGTCCTTGATGGTGATAATCTTCATGTCATGCTCCTTGGCAAAAGCCTGCAGCTGAGGCATTCGGGCCATTGTCCCATCCTCGTTCATGATTTCAATGAGGGCACCTACGGGTTGCATGTCACAGAGCTTGCAGAGGTCGATGGCAGCCTCGGTATGTCCGGAGCGGCGCAGCACGCCATTGTCCTGAGCATACAGCGGATTGATGTGCCCGGGACGGGCAAAGGTCTCTGCCTTTGACTGTGGGTCGGCCAGTGCACGGATGGTGGCACAGCGGTCGTGGGCTGACACACCCGTGGTACAGCCTTCTATCTTATCAACGGTAACGGTGAATGGTGTTCCCAGCAGGGAAGTATTGTCTTGCACCTGGTGGGGCAGATTCAGTTCTTCAGCACGGCTGATAGTTACCGGTGCGCACAGCACGCCACGGGCATTTTTTAGCATGAAGTTCACCATCTCAGGCGTAATCTTTTCTGCAGCGCAGATGAGGTCGCCTTCGTTCTCGCGGTCTTCGTCATCTACTACAATGACGAATTTGCCGGCTTTGAAGTCGTCGAGTGCCTCTTCGATGGTGTTGAGTTTCAGTAATTCCATATCTTAGTTGTTGTTTTATACCTATTTATTATATAAGAGCTCTCCTATGCGGGTGATGAGCTTGCCGTTGGTGCGCAGGACATGCTGCAGGTCTTTATAGAGACGGAAGCGGAAACGTATCATGCGGACATAGAAGAAGATGCCCGTTGGCAGGAAGATGCCCGTCAGCACGTTCAACCACTTGCGCTGGAAGGGGCGTGTATGGGCATTGCTGGCTATAACAGGGTATCTGTTCAGCAGGATGATGATGCGCTTGTCGCGAGAGTACGACAGATCTTCGATGGTCGCCTCCAGTCGTTCGTTGATGTGTTCTATCTCCTGGTCGTCGCCTGCACGGAAGAATACCTCTATGGGGTTGGGCCAGCGCAACAGGTTGTGAACTTCCATATAGCGGCTCACTTGTTCGCTGATAACTGCCAGCTGGTCGCTGTCTGCCTGATATTGCGGATCATCAATGATGACCTCTTTGCGCATGATGCTTCTCTTAGTGCGCAGTCCCAACATACGCATCAGAATGTTGCGGTATATGTCAATGTTGAATACCGTAGAGTCTTTATTGGCCTTGTAGGTGAAGAAGATGGCGATGGGCGACAGCACAGCGGTACCTAACAGTTTGCCGAACCATACCGTCCACTCGTCGATACGCGCCATACGCATACCCGTGTTGTCGAGGATGTAGAAGACGATGAACACGATGACGGAGATGATAACAGGTACGCCGAGTCCACCCTTTCGGATGATAGCGCCCAACGGAGCACCGATGAAGAAGAAGATGATGCACGACAGCGACAGCGTGAACTTATTGATGGCCTCCATCAGGTGCATGCGCTCTTCACGGTTCAGCCAATAGGCCCATTCCGCCTTGTATTCCATATTGGTTATCGTCATCTGTACATCGTTGGAAGCCTGCGTGATAATGCGCTGTTTCTGCTCGGCATTCAACTTCTGGTACAGTGAGTCAAACATCTCGCTACGTCCCGCAGCCTCCGTTGCCACTTTTGTGGAGTCTTCGCGCGACAGGTCGGGGCGATTAAAGGTGAACAGCTTGGCTTCCCGGTAGTTCTGGTGTCCTACAGAGTCGTTGTACTCTCTGATGGAGTCCAGGTCGTGGATGATGCGACTCAGTCCTTTCGATCGTGCGTCGGCAGAGATGCCGCCAATCTCAGACATATTGAAACCGCTGTCAAAGTCCAGCAGTATCTTCTTTGTTGCGAATGTCTCGCGGCGATAAGGTACGTTGGCATTCACGTTGATGGACGACTGCCGCATGTTCTCAAACCATTCACCGCTATACAGTGTCAGCAGCAGGTGTTTCTTCTCTGCTGTTGTCTGAATACGTCCGGAGTCTGCCAAGATGACGGCAGCATCCTCGTAGCCGCCATTCATGCGGTATATCATAATGCCGTAGAGCACGCCACGGTCCAGGTCCTTCTTCTGTACGTAGAGGTTTGAGTTAGGTATGCCATCGTAGAAGATGCCCTCCGGTATCTCCACCTCCGGGTTCGTCTGCTTCATGGAGAGCAGCAGGTGCTGGAAAGAGATAAAGGCGCGTGGTCCGATAACCTCCTGGAAATAGAAGGATATACAAGCTATGGTGATAGTGATGACTATCAATGAGCGCATAGCCTGCATCAGTGAGATGCCGGCAGCCTTGATTGCTGTCAGCTCCGAACTCTCACCTAAGTTACCGAAGGCAATCAGCGAGGACAGCAGAATAGCCAGTGGAAAGGCCTGGGGCATCAGCATGATACCCATATACCAGAAGAATTGTGCCAGAATCTCCATTGACAGTCCTTTACCGATGAGCTCGTCGACATAACGCCACAAGAACTGCATCATCAGCACAAACTGGCAGATGACGAAGGCGGCAAGAAACAGCAAGCCGAACTGTTTGGCAATAAATATGTCTAACTTCTTTATTCGAAACATGTTTCAGCGTGCAAAATTATAAAAAAACCGCGAATTACACGAATTTTACGAATTATTATTAGTTAAATCGCCACAATTCATAAAATGAGAAAAGTGAGATTGCTAAAAAATCGTGTAAATCGTGTAATTCGCAGTCCCCAAAATGCTTCGTGGTTCAGGAATCTACAGGCCGCTGACGCGGTGCAGACGCTCCAGGTTGTCGCCCCAGATGCCGCGCAGGTCGTTGGCTTCGTCGTCGTCGGCAGCAAAGTCAGTAATCAGAAGTGTCAGACTTCCTGTTTCTTTACTCTGGGCGATGCGCAGTTCCCAGTATGCTTCGGGCGTGTCCTCGTGGTAGTCCCACATCATGCGGATATGGTCGAACTTCTCTTTGGTGAGAATGCGCGACTGCTTGGTGTCGCGTTCTGTCCAGGGCTGCCCCCAGGTGAACGTCATGGTTACGTTATCGTCTTCTTCTACCACTTTGTCTGCTAGCCATTTTTGCATGCCCGCAGCATTACTGATCATGTCCCAAACTATTCTGATGGAGTTGGTTGCCAGTGGATATTCAATGGTGAGTTTTTGCATAGTGATGTATGTTTTAGGTAATAATTCATGTTGTTTGACCATGCAAAAGTACAAAAAAAAATAGAATAACGATGTTTTTTTTAGAAAAAGTTTTGGTAATTCGAAAGATTATTGTACCTTTGCAGCCGCAAAACGAGATTTGGCGGGGTAGCTCAGCTGGTTAGAGCGTCGGATTCATAATCCGGAGGTCGAGGGTTCGGGTCCCCCTCCCGCTACGAAAAGTCCTGTGAACGAAAGTTTGCAGGATTTTTTTTGTTTTTCAGAAAAAAGTCGTACCTTTGTGGCGTACACCTGTTTTTGATATGGCATAATGATGAGAAGAGTCGGTCGCTGTTTGGTAACAGTCTTACTGTTGATGACGTGTTGTAGCGTGGTTGCTAAGGACGTCCTTAACGGCTATGACTCCCTTTTGAATCTGTCGTCGCCGACACTGATGGAGAAAGGGCGCAACAGCTTTGCCCAGCGCCAACCGGCAGAAGCACTGGCGTGCTTCACCATTGTCAGCGAGCGCCGTGCTGAGAGCGATGAGGAACAGCAGTTGCGCATCCGGGCCCTCAACAACTGCGCCTGTGTCTACAAATACTTCTATTTCGATTATATCGAGGCTTACGACTATTTCAGCCGTGCCTACGACCTCTGCGAACAGATTCAGTATGACGATTTTCTGCCCGTCATTATGGTTAATTTGGGCGATTTGCTCAACGACTATAGTCTGAGCTATGGCTCACAGCCGTTGGCACAGCAGGCCACGGAACTCTTCGATAAATGTATTGACAAGGCCGTAGAGACCCGCAACTGGGAACTGCTGACGACGTCGTTCTTCAATCTGGCTAATCAGAACTATCAGTTGGATTTGAAGAAGTATCATGTGCTGTTTTCTAAGGAGATACCCGACAGCACCCCCGACCTGCAGTATGCCCGTCTGCAGTATCAGGGTATCCAGCACATGCAGCAGCAACAGTATGCTAAGGCCCGCCAGTGCTTTGAACGACAGTTGCAGTGCGTCAATACTCCGTGGGCTCCTGAGCGCGACTCGCTGGCATCGTATGTCAGCATTGCCGCCACCTACGAGCGCGAGGGGCGCCATGCTGAGGCTATCAGCTATCTGGAGAAGGCCCTCCAGCTGACCTTCGACAAAGACCTTAGCGACCTCTCCACTGCTATCTGCCGGCAGTTGTCTGAACACTACCGGCTGATAGGCAATAGCGAACAGGCTACCCACTATCATCAGCGCTATATGGAGATGATGGAGAAAACCCATTCCAGCCAGTTGTCGCATGTCGCCGAGCTGAACTACATCCGCGAATTGAAGAAGAAGGAGGAGGTCACGCGTGAACTGGAACAGCGCCAGCTGCTCCAACAGTTGTCCCTGCTTGCCGCCGTCATCGTCATTGCGGTTATTGTCATTGCCGCTTTGCTGTTGTGGCAGAAAAACCGCCAGTTGCGCGAACGCAACCGTAGCCTCTACGAGAAGAACCGCCAACTGATTCGCATCGAGGCTGTCGAACAGAGTCAGCGCAAGACCTACAGCAAGAGCAATCTGAACGACGAACAGCGCGAGACGCTGGTGGGCCGTGTTCAGGAGGTACTGGCCAATCCCGATATCATCTGTCAGCAGGACTTCACGCTCAGCAAGTTGGCCAAGACCATCAATTCCAATACCACCTATGTCTCGCAAGTCATCAACGAGACCTATGGCATGGCGTTCAGCAATCTGCTCAGCAGTTTCCGTATCAAGGTGGCGTGTCAATGGATGGACGATCCTGCACGCTACGGCAATCTGACCATCGAGGCTATTGCTATGGGTACTGGTTTCAAGTCACGTACAGCTTTCATCAATGCCTTTAAGCGTGAAACGGGTCTGAAACCGTCTGAATTCCTTCGCTTGGCCAAAGCGAATAGCGACAATGCTTGACGTTGGCGTCCCATTCTCTTTTTGTACATATTTACAAATCTGAACGAACAGCAACGAGGCTGTTACACCTTATTTATATTATTTTGCTTACCTTTGCGCCCGATTATAATGAGTAGCATTAACATATCAAAAACTAAAAGAATGATGAAAAATTTACGCTTTATGCTGGTGACAGCATTCATGCTTGTGTGCGGTGTGATGTCGGCAACCGAAGTGACGTGGCAGGCTTCTGGTACTTCCACACTTCCTACAGCAATAGGCGAGGATATCACACTCGCATGGACTAACGCTTCATTCAGCTCAAGCAAGCCAACAGCTGCATACCTTTCTGCCAATGGCACCTTGACCGTGACGGCTTCAGAAGGTATGGCAGTTCAAAGTGTTACATTTAAGTTTTCCGGTGAGAATTTGTCGTTAACAACAGACCCCCAGGGAAATTATGCGACTGACTCATGGAATAATACGGGTACATGGAGCGGTTCGGCCAATGCAGTGACATTTACTGCTCCCGGCAAGCGATACATTACAAAGATAACAGTAACGTACATCGCTGAGTCTTCTGTGCCCACTACACCCGTGTTGAGCATAACCCAGATTACTAACTTTGACGATACCTATGACTTGGACAATGATACGAAGACTTTGGTGGTCTACTACAAAAATGAAGGAACCGATGCTCAGAATGCCAAGTTGACGCTGTTTGTTAACAACGTCGAAAACAATGTTGTCAATCTGAACACCATTGCTAATGGAGCTAACACATGGGTCAATCTGCCTTATAACAAGGAAACCATTGCTGCAGGTGCACAGACCGTAAAAGTTTCTCTGACAGCCGATGGCGTCGATGCTATTGAAGAGTCCAAGACGGTGACCTTCACAAAGGCCGCTCCCGAGGCTACCTTCTCTGTTGCTGCCGCCAACGTGAATGTGGCTCACGATGCTACGAGCTACCAGGTGGTAGCTACTGTGACGAATACCAGCAATGTTGATGCCACCGGTGTCCAGGTACTGCTGCAGAAGAGCCTGCAGAATGTTGCAGAGTCGCAGGCCATTGACCTCGCCGCTCTCGCAAGCAAGGATGTGACGTTTACCGTGCAGGCCCCCGAAGGCGGTTTCACGGCCGGAGCAACGACGATGTTTGTCGTGGTGAAGGCTTACGAGAAGAACAAAGCGCAGCAGGAGGTGACGGTGACTGTCGAGGAAGCTCCCGTACAGGAGGTGAAAGACCTCGCTATTACTGCTGTTGACGGCACGATAGACCTGGGTGCCGAGACTCCTCAGCTGCGCGTGATTGTCCTGAACAATGGTACGGTCAATATCACCGATGCCGCTGTCGTGCTGAAGAATGGTGAAACGACCCTTGGCGAGGGCACTGTCAGTGCTGCCGCAGGACAGGCTGGCTGGGCCTATATCACCATCAATAAGACTGGCTTGGAGGCAGGTACCATCACTGTTACCGCTTCCGTCACTGTTGAGGGCGATGCTACCCCTGCTGACAATACCTTTACGCAGGAGAATATTTCCGTTGTGGCTGCTCCCGAACCCACCGCAGCCTTCACCCTGACAGCCGCTGGCGCTCAGACACAGGTTGGCGACGCTACCTTCGAGGTGAAGGTCACTGTGAAGAATACGGGCGATGCCGCTGGTGCTGCCACCGTGCAGATTATTAAAGGCGCTGAGACGCTGTGCGAGGCTCAGACCACTCAGACACTGGAGGTCGATGGTGAAGAGACGCTGACCTTCACCGTCAGCAACCCCTATACTGCTGCTGGAACCTTCGAACTGCAGGCTATAACGACCGATAACAAGGCAGGCTGTTTTATCACGGTGACCGTAGCCCCTGCTCCCGTAGAGGAGGTGAAAGACCTCGCCATTACTTCCGTTGACGGCACCATTGATCTGGGTGCCGAGACTCCTCAGCTGCGCGTTATCGTTCAGAACAATGGTACGGTCAATATCACCGATGCCGCTGTCGTGCTGAAGAACGGTGAAACAACCCTTGGCGAGGGCACTGTCAGTGCTGCCGCAGGACAGGCTGGCTGGACCTATGTCACCATCAATAAGACTGGCTTGGAGGCAGGTACCATCACGGTAACCGCTTCTGTCACTGTCGAGGGCGATGCTACTCCTGCCGACAATACCTTCACCCAGGAGAATGTGACCGTTGTGGCTGCTCCCGAACCCACCGCAGCCTTCACCCTGACAGCCGCTGGCGCTCAGACACAGGTCGGCGACGCTACCTTCGAGGTGAAGGTTACGGTGAAGAATACGGGCGATGCCGCTGGTGCTGCCACCGTGCAGATTGTTAAAGGCACTGAGGTGCTGTGCGAGGTTCAGACCACCCAGACGCTGGAGGTCGATGGTGAAGAGACGCTGACCTTCACCGTCAACAACCCCTATACTGCTGCTGGAACCTTCGAACTGCAGGCTATAACGACCGACAACAAGGCATGCTGTTATATCACGGTGACCGTAGCCCCCGCTCCCGTGGATGAAGTGAAAGACCTCGCCATTTCGCAGGTTTCGTGCGAGATTGATTTGGCACAGGAGAACAACTATGCCACCGTGTCTGTTGTGAACAATGGTTCAGTGGACATCACCGATGCTACCGTCACGGTGAAGGCTACCATCAACGATGTAGAACAGGTTCTCGGTACCAATACCGTCAGCGCTAAGGCTGGCTATACGGGTCTGGCATCAGTAACCCTCGATACTACTGGTCTGACTGTTGGCACACTGACGCTGACCATTACCGTTGACGTAGAGGGCGACGCCACTCCTACAGACAATACCACTACGAAGGAAGTCACCGTGGCAGATACTACCTCCGGCATTGCCGCTGTGAAGACACAGCTGAAGGACAAGAATGCTCAGATCTACACCCTCAAGGGGGAGAAGGTGAGCACCGTCAACAAGGCAGGTCTCTATATCGTCAATGGCCGTAAGGTTGTGGTGAAATAAAGCCGAAACATCACCAAAAAAGTAAGCGGGCTGCCCATCAGGGTGGCCCGCTTTCTTAATTCTTAATTCTTAATTCTTACCTCTTAATTCTTAATTCTTACCTCTTACTTCTTCACTCTCAGCCTTCCATTGACGATATACAGCCCTTTGGCTGTAGGCTTGGCCGCCAGTCTACGCCCCATCAAGTCGTACCACGTTCCCTCTCTGCGGGATGTGGATGGTGTGAGGTTCTCAATAGCAGTAATGCCCTTGATGTACTTCAGTCCTTCGTAGGCGTTAATTTCGCCATAGCCGTACTGGTTGTTAGGATAGCTCAGCTCGTTGTCTGGCTGACGGCAAGAGTGGGCGATGATGTCCTTGATATCCTCGCCGTTCAGTGTGGCGTCAGCCTGCATCCATAGGGCAATGGTTCCTGTAACCACTGGTGCCGACATTGATGTGCCCGTCTGGGCCATCATGTGGAAGTAGCCGCTCAGTCCTCCCCACGTCTCATACTCCGTATCGAGGGTGCAGATGTCCCATGCTGCTGTTGCCAGATAGGTGTCGTCATCGATGAAGTAGTTCTGTGACGACACGATGTTGACGCCCGGTGCACAGACGTCAGGCTTTGTCAGTCCTGTCAGCGTAGGACCCACCGACGACGACTTGGCCAGATAGCCCACGCCCTTCGTGCTCTCATACTCGGTGAGGTCTGTTGCAGCCCCTCCGCTTTGCTTGTTTGCCGCCGTCAGTATTTGGAAACGATGGGCAATGTTGCCCACGGTGACAACCTCGGGAAGCATGGCGGGCCATGTCATGGAGTATCCGTCCAGCACCAGCGCATGGTTGGCTATGCTGTTGACGGGCTCCAGGGGCGCACAGAGCGGGTCGCTGTATATCCAAGCCTCGCCCTCACCTTGTACCGTGATGAGCACACGTTCGCTGGTGGTGAAGGTGGTATTGCCTGTCGTAATATAAATAATGTGATAGCCGTCCACCATGCCTCGGCTATAGACCTTGAAGGTCTTGCCGCAGACGAAGGAGGTCTTTGCAGCCAGTTCCGCCCCCGTGGCAGAGAATTCGCCGCTATTGCTACTGTATAGGCTGTTCGTCTTGCGGAAACGCACGGTCTGTGCAGGCAGCACCTTCAGTTCTACGCCAAGATACTGACCATAGCTGTCCTCTTCGTGGAACATCACACCACTTCCGCCCTCCGACATATTCGCCGTTTTGTGCGCCAGTCGGAAAGAACTGCCGCTATTGCCCGACGATACCACAAGGGCACGTCCGGGCTTGCTGAGCAGGGTGGCGATGGCCTCGCTGGCCAGTTCGCGGTTGTTGGAGAAACTCATGGCGTCGCCCATGCTGAAGTTGATGACACAAGGTTTCTGCTGTTCCTCGGCATAATTGAAGATGTCGGTGAAGGCCTGCAACGAGTTGTCGAACTGCAGACCGCTGCCGTCCGTCTTAATCTCTGAGTTGACGGCAGCCATAGCGATGTCTGCCCCTGGGGCTACGCCCTGATAGGTCTTCGACGTCTCCGGGTTCCAGTCGCTGTCTTGTGCCTTTGACCCTGCGGCGATACCTGCCACATGGGTACCATGATACATCGTTGCGGCATCGCTGCTGTGCATGGCGTTGGTAATGTCTGCCCTTGTGGTGTACTTCTTGTTCTTCATGTAGTCGGCAGCCCATACCACACGTGTCTGTCCCTCACTGTCGCGGAAGAACGGATGGATATAGTCGAAGCCGGCGTCTACGATGCCTACGACAACACCCTTGCCGTTGTAGTTAGCGTCGAGCCCGTTGCTTATGCCGCTATGGACCAGGTCTGCCTGAATCTGCTGAGGCACCAGGTCCATCATAGGCCGAGGAGCGCGCTCAGCCTCTATGCGGACAACGTCCTTGTTGTCTGCCATGGCGGGAATGTCTGACAGCGCCATACGGATAATCAGTACACGGCCAATGCGGTTCAGCACCTCGAAGCCGTACTGTGCGGCCAGTGCCTGCTCGTCGGCGCCGTCGGCCAACTTCGCAAGTACGGTGACCTGCGTGGCGGCGGCAACGCGGTGTGTTGTTGCCTGCTCCTGCATCACCTGCATGAGATAAGGCGATAGTTTAGAGGTGTTGCCTTGGGCAAACACACTTGCTGCTGACGACAGAATCGCCACAGCCATCATCAAAAGTTTTCTTTTCATATATGATTATTTGTTTTTGAGTATCATTAGTACCTGGAAAAAGGGGCGGCATGTCCCAAATATGCTGCAAAGTTAATAAAAAATCCTTCAACGCAAGCCGTTTCGTCGAGAAAAAGCCCAGTGGCATTTCGTGACCATCACGACATTTCGTCAAAAAAGCCGATTCCATCGGCACTTATGGGCAGAAACGAGGGGCATCCCTCTCTTTTTCCTCCCTTCTGTCGCTGCTTCAGTTTCCGTTGAAATCGGCAAAAATGGTTTCTGTAGCAGTTTTTTTTGTGCATATTTACAAAAATGAACGAACCTCCGCGCCTGTTGTTCGTTATTCGATAAACAAATCGTTACCTTTGTGCCCTAATTTGTAATAAAGTGAAAGTAGAAACGGTTACAATTTAAACAAACAATAATGAAAAAGACAAAAATTCTTTTTGCATGTGCCGCATTCGCAGCCATGTTAGGTTTGCCGACAGAGGCAAGTGCCCTGGACGAGTCAGTAGTGATTAACGGCTCGCTTATTGACTGGTATTATTACGGAAAAGACATGCATAGCAGTGCCACCGGTTGGCACCAGCAGTCTACTGGCGGTGGTGCATGGATTGACGAGGAGGGTGTGTCACACGCCGCTGGTGCTCCCAACTACGGTCTTATGTCGCTGATTCTTCCTGCTTCAGCGCAGAGCAAGGTGTACGATCCAACCCGAGCTTTTGATCCCGATTTCAAGATTCGTAACACTGTGCTCTATAGCAACTGCGGTGGTATCTATATGGGTGGCAATGAATATTATTCGTTCTTCGGCCACGAGAAGAATGCTTCTGAGAATATCGATCAGGAGATGGGCACCGAGGAGCAGGAGATACTGGTGCGCAAATGGACATGGGATGTCAATGAAGACGGTTCCTACCATAATATCAAGTATACTCAGGTGGGCACCATGTACAACCAGCCTACCGATTTTGCCTACGACCCATTGAACGACATCGTCTATGGTGTGTTCAGCATCAGCGATGGCGAGGGACAGACAGGCTACAAGCTCGGTATCCTGGACATGGAGACCTTCAAGATTACCTTCATCTCTCGTGAGGCTATGAGCATGGGTGGCGAGCTGCGCACCCTGGCTTGCAACTCCAAAGGTGAGCTGTATGGTACCGATACCGCCGGCAACATCTATCGTGTCAGCACTGTCAACGGTCAGCTGACCAAGGTTGGTGAGTTAGGCTTCAAGGGTCAGAACCGCATGATGTCTGCTACTTTCGACTATCGTACAGACAAGATGTACTGGCTGGGCTTCCTGAACAATGGTAAGAAGTCTGCCGCTACTGATGGTACCAACAACACCCTGACTGTTGCTGAAGGTGGCCGCGACACTGGTCTCTATGAGATTACCTTCAACGAGATGGGCATGGCTACGGCAACGTTCATCGGCAAGACCGATTTCCAGGATGTTGACTTAAGCGACCCCGCCAATCTTAAGGTCAACAAGTACGGCAAGATGCAGATGACGGGTATCTACGTTGAGGGCTCTATTGTTAAATATAATAAGGACCTGCGCGCGATGATTAAGTCTGTTCCCTCACAGATGCTTCCTAATGAGGCTGGCAAGGTGACAGTCAATATCAAGAACGTTGGTTTAGACAAGGTGAGAGGTAATAAATACAGCGTCAAGCTGTTTGTCAATGGCACAGAGGCTGGCATTATCACCAACGAGGGCTACAACGGTAACGAGGATATCTATACCCAAGACCTCGAAGCCAGCCAGAGCGTAGACCTGACCTTCGACTTCACGGCTCCTGCACAGAGCGGAGCAGTAGAGGTTGCTGCCGAGATTGTTTATGAGGAGGACGAACGTTCCACCAACAACAAGGCTGCTGACAATGTCTTCGTGCTCACTGGTAAGTCACTGCCTACTCCTGTGCTCAGCGGACAGTATAACGACGCTGAAGAGAGCGTTGTCCTCACCTGGACCAAGCCCGAAGGTCACGTACTGGAGGGTGCCGAGGCTTATCTGCCCTTCACCTTCAAGAATCTGAACGACTGGACCATGGTCGATGGCGACAAGAACCACACCCAGAAGTTCAACAACTGGAACTCATCAGTAGATTTCCCCAACTGGAACACGCCGAAGGCCTTCATCGTTATGGAGCCTTATGCTGCCGGCATGGGTCCCGATGTGATGGTTGGTGGCGAGAAGTTCCTGCCACACTCCGGCCACATGTACTTCGCTGCTTTCCACAGCGCCAGCAGCGCTACCAAGGATTGGGCAGACAACGACGACTACATGGTTTCTCCCAAGCTCAATGGCGAGGCACAGACTGTTAAGTTCTGGGCCAAGGGCTACCGCGGTGCCGAGTCTGCCGGCTATGTCACCGAGGCTCAGTATAAGGAGTCACTGGAGGTGCTTTACACCACACAGGACATCGACCTGGCAAACATCGAGACACTGCTGAAGGATGGCACCACATTCCAGGTAGCCAAGGAAACCTTCGTTATCAACGACAAGGAGTGGGAGCAGTACTCAGCAGCACTGCCTGCTGGCGCCAAGTACTTCGCCCTGCACCGCAACACCCCTGCTGCCGATGCCTTCATCATGATGATTGACGACATCGAGTTCACCGTGGCAGCCCAGGAGCCCACAGCCTATCGCATCTACGTCAATGGCGCGATGATGGGCGAGCAGCCTGCCGATGTTACCAGCGTGACCGCTCAAAATGTTGACTTCCGCAACGAATACTTCGTTACTGCTGTCTACGACGGCCTTGAGTCTGCTCCTTCAAATGTCTGGAGTGTGAATATCGAAGAGGCTGACGACTTGGTGAAGGGTCCCGACAGCTACCACATCTATAAGGTCGACGCCGAGAAGAGCACATACATGCTCTATGGCAACGACGGTATTTTCTATGACCATACAGCGGCCTTCGACAACAACCCCATCGCTGTTGGCATCGACGGCACCGACATCTATATCAAGGGTCTCTCGCTCGACAAACCCAACGCATGGATTAAAGGTCAGCTGACGAACGATGTCGCTACCTTCCCTGCAGCACAGTTCATTGGCCACGACTCCTATATGAGTGCGCAGAGCCAGTCTGCTCCCTCGCAGAACGATCCCGTCAAGGACATCCGCTTCACTTACGATAGCACCAATGAGACGCTGACGCTCGATGCCTCACTGGGAATCATCGAGAACAACAACACCCAGAACATCAGTGGTGTCTATGCTTACTGGGACAAGCTGGTCATCTATCGTTACAACAGTGATACAGGTATTAGTGATGTAAGAAGTAAGACGGAAGATGTAAGAAGTGCCGTCTACGACCTCTATGGCCGCAAGATCGACAGCAGCTACAAGGGCCTCGTCATCCAGAACGGCAAGAAATATCTGAGGAAATAGTAAATAATTTCGGAGCGCCGAGAGTCCCTCTCACGGGAACCCTCGGTGCTCCTTTCTTTTTTTTAGAGGGAAATAACTAAACTAAAATATCAAAGCTTATGAATCACAATTCAACACTTACTCGGAGTAGATGGTTACTCCTAACACTCTTTACCCTCCTCGTGGGCATCAGTCCGGCGTGGGGAGATGAGTTGACGATATACGAATCGGCAACATCAACAACAAGTTATGAGATTCCCATCTATGCATATAATTGTGATGGTAATGGAAACCAAAGTGAGTTCGTTGTACCGTCTTCAATGCTTACCAGTATGGCAGGCAAAAATATTACTGCAATCTCCTTTTATTGTGCAAATTTCTCATGGGCAACAAATATACCTCGATATAAGGTATATATGAAAGAGGTTGCAAGTGCAACCTTGTCTTCATATGCAGGGGATACTGATGCTACTACAGTCTATACAGGTGAACTTAGTGTCACGGCAGGTGTAATGACAATAACGTTTTCCACTCCGTACGAATATGCAGGTGGACATCTTCTTGTAGGTACTAAGGTCGTTCAAACGGGATCTTGGGTCAGTAAAGACAACTCAAAATTCTATGGTAGTACAGATTCAGATGTGACATGTAGTAGAAGCAGTGATGGCAATAGATATTTTATTCCTAAAACTACCTTTACTTATGAATCAGCAACAGTCGAAGGTCCTGGTTTTGTGGTAAAGGACGGTTCAACCAAACTTTCTTCTCCTTACGCTTATAGCTTTGGCCTTACTACAGCAGGAACGACCAAGACGTTTAAACTGACAAACCCTGGTACTGCCGCAACTCCTATATCTGTCGATGTTACAGGTGCCAATGGCTTTACGGCTGCCGTTGAGGACAATGCAACTTCTATCCCCGCTGGTGGTGAGAAAACCCTGACAATCACTATGCCGAATGCTACAGCTAGTGGTTCTATCGTCGTTACTCCTACGGGAGATGGATTGAGTGCCTTTACATTTAATGTTAGCGGAACAGCAAAAGACCCAAGCAAACTATGGTGTGATTTTACAAGTGGTTTGCCCTCCGGATGGGATAATACTGGTGGCTGGGCTATTTCAAATTCAGGTGCAGATGGTATTACATCAGGAGGTGGATATGCTAGTAACACAACCTATAATACAAATAAAAGAATGTTCACGCCATTGGTGACTATAGCCGAAGGTGAGAAACTGTATTTGATGGTTAAGGGACATGGTTCAACTGCAAGTTGGAACAAACTATACATTCAATATTCTGCTAATGGTACTGATTGGACAACAGCAAAATCCCTTGAGAGTATTACCAATACCTGGCAAAGTGTGGAAGTTACAGAGATTCCTGCTGGCAATTGGTATATAGGTTTCTATGGAAGTTATGTCCATGTTACTGATATCTATGGTGGAACAGAGTCTACCGCTCCGGTACTTTCTCTCTCTCAGTCAAGTTACGACTTTGGCTTGATAAACGAAAACACGACGAGTACTGCTATAACGATTACCAATACAGGTAAGTCTGAATTGACAGGTATGAACCTTGTTTCCAGCAATGCAGCATTTACATCTAATGTTACAGGTAGTGTTACTACTATTGCGGCCAATGGCGGTACGGCAACGTTTACCGTAACAATGTCTTCTGCCAATGCTGGTACAAAAAATGGTACTATTACCATTAAGAGTGACAATGCTGATGACTTGGTACTGAATGTAAGTGGCGCAGTGATGAAGGCTGGCACAACGACTGAAACTTTCAATAACAATCAGAAACCAGAACGTTGGACCAATTCCAGTGATACGTATTACTATTGGAATTTTTCTGATGGTAAAGCTAGTGCTGGTTCTGGATCTCAATATTCAAACTATGCGTACATGATTACGCCAAAGATGACGGTTTCTGCTGATGATTTCTTGGCAATTAAGATAAAAGCCCAGAATTCTAATTATGGCTTTTTGAAAGTTTACACTTCTACCGATGGAACATTTGGTAGTACACCAGTAAAAGAAATTAGTTATAGTGAATTGTCAACATCTGATTATAAAACTATTATTGTTAATGGTCTAACATCAGAAGTAAAATATTTCAAGTTTGAAGGTTATTATGTAACACTTGACGAAATTGCAGGTCTGACCTACGCTCCTGTACTTGTTGTCAAGGACGCAGAGGATGCTGTCCAGGCATCTCCTGTTGCTTACGCCTTTGGCGAACAGGGAGCTAACGCATCAGTTACCTATAGCTTTACCAATGGTGTCGCAGGTACACTGAATATCACGAACGTTGCTATGACAAACGACCCTGCTGATGGTACTTATACCACTAACTGGTCAGAGAGTGTTGCAACGCCGTTTGACCTTGTAATTACTCAGAACTATGATGCTGAGAAAGCTGGTGCAAAGACGGGTAGTGTGGTAGTGACAATGAGCGATGCGTCAACCTTTACTATCAATCTTTCGGGTACGTTGCTTGCTGCCAATGCTCCTACACTGGCTGTTGATAACACCTTGGAGTTCGGAAAGTTGACAGCCAATTATACTAAGAAAGTAACTGTAACGAACAGTGGAACGGGTTCGATGACAGTAGACATCGTATCAGATAATGCTTTGTTTACGGTTTCTCCTGCCCAGCTAACTGAAATCGGTGCTGGCGCATCGAAGACGTTCGATGTGACATTCCACTACGATCAGGTGACAGCAGGAAACTATGGCGTAAAGAATGCTAATATTACCGTTACTCCGACTTACAATGCTGAGGCAGCTGTTGTGATTAGTGCCTCTGCAAAGGCTAAAGACTCTGAAGAGTGGGGCGAGGATTTTGCAGGCAATGCATTGCCTGATGGTTGGGAAGTCACAGGTTATACTGACAAGTGGACTTTTGAAAATGGTATTGCTTCATCAAGTTACTCTTCAAATAAAGGATATTTGGAGACACCATTGTTAACGGTTGCAGAAAACGATGTGTTGTCATTCCAAGCAAAATCTACATTTAATGGTTCCGTTACTATCAAGGTTTATAAAAAGGCAGGTGCAGGAGATTGGGAGAATACTGCTTTCAAAACAATTTCTCTGGCTTCATCTGATTATGGTATTTGGAAAGATTACACCATTGAGAACTTAGTTGCAGGCACTTACAAATTCCGCTTTGAAAATGAAGATTATGCTCTTGATAACTTTGAGGGTTTCAAGCGCAACGTTAACGATCCGAAGTTAGAAATCTATACTGATGCGGATTGCACTATTGCTGCTACAACTACTGAGACAAAGGATTTTGGTTTCGTAGAGGCCGACGCTACAGTTACATATTATATTAAGAATGGTGGTACAGGTACGATGATGCTTTCTAAGGGTGATAATCCTGTAGGCTTTACCGCTACACTTGACAAGACATCAGTTGCTGCAGGTGAGCATGCTACACTGACCATCACCATGCCGGAGGCAGACAATGCAGGCTATCATAGTGGTAATGTAGTAGTGACGGCTACAGATTTAGGTACTTTCACCGTCACCGCCACTGGCGTAGTTATAGACGCAAACAAGCTGTACCTCGACTTTACTCAGAACAGCACAGAACTGCCTGTAAACTGGGAGAATAAATGGAGTAAGAACGGCGATGGTTATCCTCGTGCAGGCTACAGCAAGGTAACTATGGAAACAGGTAAGCTTGTAGCTGAAGCTAACGAAAAAATTGTTATTGTTGCAAAGAACGAAAGTTATAGCGACGTATTTGGCTTAAACTACAGAGCTGTAGGCGATGAGGACTGGACAGTTTTAATTGCAGAGGCTGCTATAGGTACCGACTGGAATACGCTGACTGCAACTATACCGGCTGCTGGCAATTATCAGTTGCAGTTCGTCGGCAAAGGTGCATTGATCCAGCGCATCTATGGCTTGGCAATGCCTCTGGAGCCTGTCATGGTGGTTTACGATGGAGAGAATGTTGCTGGGGCTACTAAGAACTTCGGAATGGTTAGCGACGAGGCTGATGCTGTATGGACGCTGACCGTCAAGAATGAAGGCCAAGCTAAGCTGGAGGGATTGGCTGCTGCACTTAGTGGCGAACAGGCTGCTCATTACTCAGCTGTGATTACTGGTGCTACAGGTGCTGGTAACGATGAAATAGAGGCAGGAGCTCAGGCTACTATCACTGTCAAGCAGCTGAAGGATAATCTGGGTGCTCACGAGGCCACTCTGACTATCTCGGCTACTGGTCTTGATAGCAAGGTGATTACACTGAGCGGTAGCACTCGCAACCATACATTGCTGTATGTCGATTTCGAAGATTCTAACGACTGGCCATCAGCAGTTGCCAGCCATGGTGCTAATTGGGAGGTTTATGCAGGCTATGCTCGTCAGACCAGCACGACTGCATCTTCATTAGTGCTCGCTCCGCTGACAATTTTACAGGCTTCTGAGGCATTGCACTTCAAGGCTTCAAGGAATAGCAATGATCGCGACTTGACAGTACGCTATACGACCAATGGTGGTGTGACATGGAACGATTATAACTTTGGTACCAATGAAACGCCGGTTACAAGTCTGAAGGAGCAGATAACATCTACATCTTCTTATAATGACTTCGAGATAACCAATATCCCTGCTGGTACTGTAGCTTTCGATTTCTATGGAAAGTCTATTAAACTGGACAATATTACTGCTGACTATAGTTTCGCTAATGCTCCGTTGGTGGCTTTCACTAAGGTTACAGACAATATCTCTGATGCTAACCTGACGGCTGACGCTGAGGCAACTTATACGCTGGCTAATATTGGTAATGCTAACTATGTGGGTACTGTAGCCAAGAGCAATGTCAATGTTGCTATCAGCGGTGAGGGTGTGACCTATGAGGGTAACACGCTGACGATACCTGCCGGTAAGACTGCAGAAATTACAGTTACGATGCCGTTTGCTGTTCCTTACGGTGCGAAGAATGGCAGCATGACTATCACTTCTGAGAGTTGGGTAGGCGATGTGGCTGTCAACTATACTGCTAACCTCATTGATCCCGATGCTATCAATATAGACTTCGCAAGTGCTCCTGCCGACTGGTACAATGCTGGTTGGACAGTTAATGGCTCTGCTAATATATATAGTGGTGTCGAGAAGGAACTGATTTCTGAGCAGTTTGCTGCTGAGGCTGGTAAGAACGTGCTGAGCTTCAAGGCTAAGGCACAGAGTGGCAACGAGGGAACGCTGAAGGTGTACACCTCTACCGACCGCAAGACATGGAGCGAGCCTACAGAGTTTGCGCTGACTAACGAATATGCTACCAAGAGCCTTGCCGCTCTTGCCGATGGCAACTACTACGTGAAATTCGTCAGCCTCAATGCCAACATTGACGACCTGACGGGTCTGAAGAAGATTGCTACGGTTCCTGAGCACGACCTGTATGTCTCGGCTTCGACCATTCCTACAGCAACGAAGGTGCCTGAGACAAGCATTACCGCTACTGCTACCGTTTATAGCCTGCGTGCTGCCGAGACGGGTGTCTCTGCGAAGCTATTCTTCGACGAGACGGTAGTGGCTACTGCTGACGCTCAGGATATCAGTCTGAATGGCTCAAAGACCTTCGAGTTGACGGGCAATGTGCCTGCCGTGGAGAAGACCTACGCTGCCAAGATAGTGGTTTACTACGGCGACAATAGCGTAGCCTTCGAGACGCTGACCACCAATGTGGAGGTTCAGCATACTCGCACACTGGCTATCACTGCCTTTGAGCGTGTTGGTGAGGGCGACCTCTCTGCTGATGTCGACAATAAGATTACGGCTCAGTTCAATGTGACTGTACAGAACAACAGTACGTGCGACCTCACCGCTGACGAGGTAAAGGTTAGCATCGTCAATGCCGCTGGTGATGTTTACCAGATGAACGATGCTGACAACGTGACGGCTGCTACTGCTGTGCTGGCTAAGGGTGCCAGTGTGGTGATACCTGTCACGCTGACTATCAGTGCTGGCGAGGGCGGCGACTTCAAGTTCCGTGCCAAGGAGTTGGTCAGCAATACTGCCACTCTCGAGGCTAACGACATCACTATCCATGTCAACGCTCAGGCTCCACAGTTTGCACTGAACATCAAGGGTGGTGCTGCCCTGGCTGATGGCGACGATGTTGCCTTCGGACTGGTGAAGGAGGCTACTACCAAGCAGTATACCATCAGCAATACGGGTACGAAGGAACTGGTGCTGACCAGCATCGTGGCTCCTGCAGGCTATAGCGTAACGGAGATTAACGACGTGAACAAGACGATTGCCGCCAATGGAACGCTCGACATCGATGTGACGCTGCTGGCTGAACAGGGTAAGAAGGCGGGCAACCTCGTATTCACCTACGACGTGAACGGCACGCCGACAACCTTTACGCTCGCTCTGACAGGTCGCTCTGAGGCTGCTAACGTTTGGGAGGAATACTTCGCAACTGAGATTCCTGCTTCATGGCAGAAGACCGGCTGGACATGGAATGCCGATCGCCAGACAGCTTACTCTGGCGGCGTACAGGGCGAGTTCACGTTGATGACTCCACGTTTGTCAGCTGCTGCCGACCAGGTGCTGACTTACGAGACGAAGTGGCAGTACGATGGCGACAATATGACTGTCCAGTACTCTACCGACAAGACCAGCTGGACAGACTACGAGACTGTCACGGCAAGCACAGAGACTGTTGAACACCAGTTCGTAGCTCCTGCCGCAGGCAACTACTATCTGAAGTTTACGGCCAACCGTTATGTGGACCTCGACAACTTCATCGGCTTCGCTCTCAACATCCCTGAGCACGACATGGAGCTGGCTGCTTCTAACGTTCCCACAACGGGTAAGCGCCTGAACAGCTACGTGGCTACCGTCACGCTGAAGGAGAACGCTGGCAAGAACGAGGATATCACTGCCGAGTTGTGGGTAGATGGTGCTAAGGTTAATGCTACTGCAGATGTATCATCTGTTGAGGCTAACAGCAATGCTACTGTCGTTGCCCTGACATGGGAGCCGCAGACGACGATGGATGCTGTCGATGCTTATGTGAAGGTGACCTATGATGGTGGTACTTTGGAGACGACTCCTGTCACCCTGACCATCGCTGAGGTCTATACGCTGAGCGAGAACAGCAGCGATGATGTCGAGGCTGTCAACAACGAGACGGTTATGCTGCAGCGCACGTTCGCTGCAGGATGGAACACCATCTGTCTGCCGTTCGCCGTTGCTGACAATACTGCTATCAAGGCGCTGTTCGGCGCTGGTGCCAAGGTGTTCAACTTCAAGAACTTTGCCAACAACATGATTGAGTTCGAGGCTGTCACATCGATGACGGCTGCTACTCCTTACTTGATCTACGTGCCTGCTGCTATCACAGAGCCTATCCGTGTGAACAATGTCACGATTACTGGTGTGAACACGACAGCCGGAACGGCATGGAAAAATAACATTACCTTCCATGGCTCTTACACTCCTGTTGCTGCTGGCGGTCTGACTGATATGTATGGTGTCACAATGGCAAACAAGTTGGCCAAGGGTAACGCCAATACCACGATGAAGGGCTTCCGTGCTTACTTCGAGGGTACTCTGGCTGGCGCTCGCATCTACACCTTCGACGACGCAACAGGTATCAGCCACGTCTACCAGGCTGCTGAGGTCTTTGGCGATGACGATCGTGTCTACAACATGAACGGACAGCACGTGGAGAATGCCAAGAAGGGTGTGTACATTGTCAATGGACGTAAGGTCGTGATTAAGTGAGTGACAAACTGAGCCAAGCTCGAGTTCGTCCGAACGTGAACGAGCTCGAGCGTAGCTCAAGGTTGTGATTAAGTAATAATAGAAGATATGAAGAAACAATATATTATTCCAGAACTGGAAGTCGTCAAGATACAGACTCAGCAGATGCTGGCAGCAAGTGTTACAGACCTGAACGATCTTGATTCAGGCATTGGGAGCACAGAAGACTTCAACCTCATTCCCACAGACGAAGAGATGCCTTCTGGTGGTGGTGGTGACAACGTCTTCTTGTAAGATAAGACAGAGGAATCCCGAGCGTCCCGTGCGCTCGGGAAAACCTATTATCGTGCCGGGTACAAGTATGAAAGTACCTGGCACGATTTTATTTAATTCTCTTTTTTTATTTGGCTGTTCAGATTTTATTTACTACTTTTGCAGAACAAAAGGACTAACCCGAATTGATGCAACTGAAACAGTATCTGTTTCATCTTAAATTATTTGTATTTTTCGGGACTTCATGCATTGTTTTTTCAGGATTATTTTGTAATTTTGCAGCATAAAGGTTTTGTCAGGCCTTGCGCACGTTAAGCTAATGCCAGTGGGCGGCTAGTGCGACAAACGATTATGCAGAATGGTGGAATGCAAAAATAACAGTCAGTTCCGCTTGCGGAATGGGAGTATAGAGCAAGTCCCTGAGTATGCTAATCATGGCCTTTTTTTATTTCATTCCTGGGTGATTACGCACCATAGGGGTGTTAATCACCCAGAAATGTCGGCTAGTGACAGGGTCAGGGTTACTTGGCACGTGGTGCGCTGGGGTGTTAATCACCCAAAAATGTAGGCTAGTGACAGGGGCGATACGTGCATCCAGCCACCCTTCACCGGTGTTAATCACCCAAAAATGTAGGCTAGTGACAGGCCCGTGACCGAGAACTGCCGACTGGCTAAGGGGTGTTAATCACCCAAAAATGTAGGCTAGTGACAGGTACTTGGCACGTGGTGCGCTGGCGGTTCTGGGTGTTAATCACCCAAAAATGTAGGCTAGTGACAGGTATTTCGACAATTCCTCACGATGCGCCTTGGGTGTTAATCACCCAAAAATGTAGGCTAGTGACAGGAACGAGCTTGATGAGCTTGAAGGCCTGGGGGGTGTTAATCACCCAAAAATGTAGGCTAGTGACAGGATACAACCTATTATCCCATCTGTATATCGCGGTGTTAATCACCCAAAAATGTAGGCTAGTGACAGGATGCTTGCAAGCGGATTCCCATCGCTCACAGGTGTTAATCACCCAAAAATGTAGGCTAGTGACAGGTGAACCGCCATATACTGAGAAGCCGAAGCCGGTGTTAATCACCCAAAAATGTAGGCTAGTGACAGGCCGTTGCACCTGTGGCTCGTGAAGAGTTGTGGTGTTAATCACCCAAAAATGTAGGCTAGTGACAGGCGCCAACAAGGACGCAAAGGACTTTGCAAAGGTGTTAATCACCCAAAAATGTAGGCTAGTGACAGGCAGTTCCCAAGGTGATATAATTAGCAATAAGGTGTTAATCACCCAAAAATGTAGGCTAGTGACAGGGCATCGAGGGCGGCAGCGTACCAAACGACGGGTGTTAATCACCCAAAAATGTAGGCTAGTGACAGGATCAATGAACCCTTGCTCTTTCCACTCAGTGGTGTTAATCACCCAAAAATGTAGGCTAGTGACAGGGGCCGCATAGTGTATGGCACAAGACGCAATGGTGTTAATCACCCAAAAATGTAGGCTAGTGACAGGGCAGTGGTGTGCTGGGGTACAGGTCGCGCAGGTGTTAATCACCCAAAAATGTAGGCTAGTGACAGGTGGCGGCTTCGTGGAGTCGCTCGCGGTAGGGTGTTAATCACCCAAAAATGTAGGCTAGTGACAGGTGCGGATAGACAGAGGTACTGGAAAACCCGGGTGTTAATCACCCAAAAATGTAGGCTAGTGACAGGTGCCGGAACGTATGGCGTCTATACGGTTGAGGTGTTAATCACCCAAAAATGTAGGCTAGTGACAGGGCACTAATATTGACGAACACCATCACCACGGGTGTTAATCACCCAAAAATGTAGGCTAGTGACAGGAGTTCGTCAGCAAACGGCCCGTCAATATGAGGTGTTAATCACCCAAAAATGTAGGCTAGTGACAGGAATTGGGACGTGCAAGTCGAAGCACTCGTCGGTGTTAATCACCCAAAAATGTAGGCTAGTGACAGGACTCCAGCGTCTCTTCCTGGATGATCTCGGGGTGTTAATCACCCAAAAATGTAGGCTAGTGACAGGCGTCTTGCCGCTGGCATAGGTAAACGTCACGGTGTTAATCACCCAAAAATGTAGGCTAGTGACAGGAGACGAAAGTCGATGATGATTTCCTCGACGGTGTTAATCACCCAAAAATGTAGGCTAGTGACAGGAGGCGATTTATAGAACACGATGGGGTTGTAGGTGTTAATCACCCAAAAATGTAGGCTAGTGACAGGTCTGCAACGGAAATCCGTGAGCGCATGAAGGGTGTTAATCACCCAAAAATGTAGGCTAGTGACAGGAGAGTCGTTTTGAACTCTAGTAACCCATCCGGTGTTAATCACCCAAAAATGTAGGCTAGTGACAGGTCGTCTGCATCCTTACGGCATCGGTGTATGGGTGTTAATCACCCAAAAATGTAGGCTAGTGACAGGAGGATCGCAATCGTCCTCACTCTCATACTCGGTGTTAATCACCCAAAAATGTAGGCTAGTGACAGGTAGCCCGCGACCAAACCCTTTCTAAGAAATGGTGTTAATCACCCAAAAATGTAGGCTAGTGACAGGCTCGACATTGTGAACGACTACAACGACCAGGGTGTTAATCACCCAAAAATGTAGGCTAGTGACAGGGGTCCTTGGTTTAAGTACCACGACCAGATGGTGTTAATCACCCAAAAATGTAGGCTAGTGACAGGAGGGGGTTGATCGTGTATTCGTCGATGGGGGTGTTAATCACCCAAAAATGTAGGCTAGTGACAGGCCTCATTGATATGCTGTAACAATTCACCCAGGTGTTAATCACCCAAAAATGTAGGCTAGTGACAGGGGACAACCTGTTCCATTGCGAGATAAACCCGGTGTTAATCACCCAAAAATGTAGGCTAGTGACAGGACTCCAGCGTCTCTTCCTGGATGATCTCGGGTGTTAATCACCCAAAAATGTAGGCTAGTGACAGGGTCTCAATGTGAACAATAAGGCTGGCAGGTGGTGTTAATCACCCAAAAATGTAGGCTAGTGACAGGACACCCACATATTAAAGTCTTTCGTCAGCAGGTGTTAATCACCCAAAAATGTAGGCTAGTGACAGGGAGGCGGGGAAGAAGTGCGCCAACAATAAGGTGTTAATCACCCCAAAATGTAGGCTTTAAGAACGAAATGAACGAAGTATTTGTATTGGAATTGCCTTTGCAGGTTGAGAAGTATCAGGCAGATGTCCTCAACAAACGTTATGAGCAGCTTCGCCAATTGTACAACTATGTACAGGGCAAGTTGCTCAGACAATATAGGTATTTTGAGCAAATGAAAGAGTTTCAAGCCTGCAAGACAATCAAAGAAAAGAGGGATTTCTTTAGGAGTCATCCGTTTCAGATAAATGAGACACTGAAAGGCAACAAAATACCTTTTATGGTTTCTTTTGACGAATACAGCATAAAGGGTTTTGTTGAGAAGTTGGCTCAAAAGCCTGTTGGAGCCAACATGACTTTTGCAGACCTGGGCTTTACCACTTATATTTTAGACCATTTAGGGGCTAGCATATGGGCTGCTTGGGACAAAAAGTTGTATGACATCAAAGCTAAACGAATCTCGTTTAAGAAGTATGGCGAGCTTGATTCTTTTTCGAGCCGAAGGAAGCTTGTTGGAGGAAAGGTTTATTTCTCTGGTATGGAAGTACATCTTGACACGATGGAATTGGCTATTAAGATAAATGGCAAACAGAGTAATAATGCTAAATTCATCACACTGAAGATATTGCACAATCCTAAGCACGCAGACTATGAGCTGTGGGCGCTGAAAGGTGGCGTCAATAGCGTGAAAGTGGTAAAAGTGGTTCGTCGTTTGGTGCGCAGTCAATACAAGTATTATGTGCAACTAACCATCGAGGGCGAAAAACCTCAAAAAGGCCGTAGGCTGGGCAAAGGTAACGTAGGCATCGACCTCGGTCCTACTACGGTTGCCGTAAGTGGTGTGAACGTAGTAAGCATAGACAAACTGGCCTCGAAGTGTGACGATATTCAGGAGGAGATAACCCGATTGAGCAGGAGGATAGACCGCAGTCGCAGAGCCAACAATCCGCAGAACTTCAATGAGGACGGTACCATCAAGCGTGGCATCAAATTGGTTTGGAACGACTCCAATCGCTACAAAGAACTGCGCCGCGAGTTGGCTGAACTACGTCGCAAACAGGCAGCCATCCGTAAACAGCAACATATAGAAAGAGCTAACGCTTTGTTGAAAGAGGGCGATACGTTTATTGTGGAGAACAACCCCATCAGCAGTTGGACTACAAGAGCCAAAGAAACTAAGGTGAACGAGAAGACCGGTAAGATTCAGAAGAAGAAACGCTTTGGGAAATCGGTTGCCAATCATGCGCCTTCAATGTTTGTTAGCATCTTGGAAAACAAGGTGAAGTCGCTGGGTGGCGATTTAGTGAAAGTAGACACTAAGAATGCCGCCAGTCAATACGACTTTACGAATAATAGTTTCACCAAGCACGAACTGAAAGAACGTAATGTAACGCTTTCCAATGGTGACACCCACCAGCGCGACATGCTTGCGGCTTTTAACCTGCAACACTTGCAATACGATGAGAAGGCTGATAAGCAGTACGATACAGAAGCCATGACGGCTGACTATGAGCGTTTTTGCCAGCTGGAGCAGGAGGAAATCTTGCGCTATAAGAATAAGGTGAAGAAGGATGACCGCGGCACGATTGGAGCAGAGAAACTATATTGAAACAGTATCTGTTTCACACCATCAGCAGCACCAACCCTATTTGTGCACATGGGCAAAAAATGAGTTAAAGACTGTCAGACTGACAAAACCCCGATGTACACTGGGATTGGGCCCATTTTAAAGACTGTCAAGACTGACAATAGACTGACAAGATTTTGAACCGTAATAGTTATAGTAGCGATAAATTCTCTAGAGAATTTATCGCTACTACAGCTAATTTGGATTAAATTCTCTAGAGAATTTGAATTAAATACAGCTGATAGACATGTCAGTCTCTTGTCAGTCTTGACAGTCTCTGAAAAGACTGCAAACGCCCTGGGCATCGGGGTTTTGTCAGTCTGTCAGTCTCCGAATGAAAAAAATGTTTTATATGAAAAATTGTTTGTACCTTTGTTCCGCCAAATGAGGATGTCCCTGCTTGTGAAACAAGTACCAGGTACCTGGTCCCTGTCACAACTTCTATTCTATTTACTCTTCGTCTTTCTCTGGCAGTAAAAAGTCGCTTGCCTTCTCCGAGGAAATCACGCTACGCCCTAACTTACCCTCCAGTTGTTTTCGTGCTGCCTTTGCAACACTACCACCTTCTTTCGCAACCTGTTTCTGGGCTTTGAATCCCTTGGGGTCACGCTGTTTGGAAAGTTCTGTTGTTGACGCTTCTGCCAAAATATTGAGTGCTATCTCAAGGTTGGTCATATTATCGCGAAGATTCTCTTTCTTCAGTCCCTTGATCTGTTTATATTCTCTCGTGGTAAAGCCACTCCATTCACGAGTTATGATGTCTGTCAGCGAGGCATACTCCAATCCTTCTTTTACACCTGTACGTTTCCACTCATCTGTCAGTTCCTTGCGAACCTCTATTGACTTGATGCGCTGGTTAATCCATGCATCATTATATCCCAGACGCTTGTAGTCGGCAATGGCTTGATTAATGCTTAGTTCTGGGTCTTGCATTTGGTCTATACGTTGACTGGCCACCTGTGCCATCCACTGTTTAAAAGGCTCTGCCCTTTTAGAAGGAATAGACTGTATAATGCGGAAAATGCCCTGTTGCGTTGCACAATTAACTCTTTGTTTTCCGCCAGCAGTCTGAATGGAAAGGGGGGTGACAATTTGTCCCCACCCTTTGGTGAGTTCCGGGTCACGCTTCTTCATTTTTTTGATGTAGTCGGTTGGGTTTACACTGTCAGTCAGTGCCTCCACCACATCAGCTACACAGAAGTACCATTTCTCCAGTTCACTATCCCAAACGGTGCGCACCTTGCGCTCCTCAAATAGCTGTATTGCTTGTTTCTTTGTCATATATTCTAATTCTTTTGCTCTGTCATAAAATGTGACAGGTCTAGATTGTTCCTAATCTTTTTACCTTTTTTTCGACTTGCAAAAGTACAAATATTCCCGCTCATTTAAGAATGAACGGGAAAGAATTTGTCGTTAAAGAATGTCAAGGGCTATTCCTCCTCGGGATTGCTATAAACGCATCCTCGAAATCTTCACATAGTTTATCAAGCGTTGTCTCTCACACACAATTTGAGACAAAAATTGCCAGACATTAATATAGAGATGTCTAACTTATTTTTGATTCTATGTATTTTATAGTTTCGTCATCTGTTATGCCATAAATCTTAAATACCAACTTGTCAAGGAGAAAAGTATCGTTATCGTTAGGAGTTGCAGAAAGACTGTCAACGTACTTCGATACTTTTTCTTCATCTTCTGGTGTAGGTATAGGGACGTAAATAGGGTGAAATGCCTGAACACTCACAAGTGAGTCTCCTGTTCCAGTTTTAGGCGTATATTTCAAAAGATATCGTCCCATCTTGGAATTGAAAATACCACAGAGATATTTTATCCTATTGCCTACTGCAATACAAGTACTGTCAAGAGTTAGGATTCCTGTTTCATCATATGCAAAGCGAACATCAGAGCCAATGCGTTTCCATATCAGTTTTGGTTTAGCGAATTCTTTCCAAAAGGCAATATTGTCTTGAAGTTCAAACCATTTGTGCGCAGTCTTTTTTCTTGATTTCTCTGGATTATTAGGATTATTACCTAACACAATAGGCTGTTCATTAATCTTAACTATTTTGCCTGCCTGATATAGCTTTTGTCGGCAATAGGATGCCAGTAATTTTTCATCATCGGCAATCCATCCGTATCCATGCGCTCTTAATTTTTCAGCCTCGAATGTTGTAAGATGTTTCTGAACGGATGGATATAGGAGTATCTCATGTTTAATCGATGGGAATGTGGTTATCAGATAAAGATCATTCCATCTGTAACCGTATCTGCGAACATCTTCTCCTCTTAATACCTTTTGAATAAGTTTATTTGTTAGGTCTCTTTCTTTTTCCGTTTCACAACCATCCAATATCTTTTGACGTTGCTTGCTGTTAATAAGAAACGCATCATTATTTCCTGTCTTAATTCCGAATTTGACATTCAGATTCCATGATTTATCTTTCAGTTTCTTCCCCACCTTCATCACTTGATTCATAATTTTTTGGTCTTGTGGCTGTTGGATATACCAAAAGTCGGAGGTGTTAAAATCACATTCTATGAGATTGTCTCTTAAATAGTTGTCAAGTGACTTGTAATCGTCCTTGCTGATGTTTGCAGAAAGCGTCTTGTGTTTATTTTCTCCTTTAGCGAAGATTATAAGGTTTGTTTCAACAGTTACATTTTCAAAAACTTTAAAGCCAACAAAGTCTGCTATTAACACAGGATTAGTTTTCTTTGAAAGATACTTTCGCGTATTTTCTCCAAACTCTGTTCTCATCCAGCTATTTGAGGTTATATAACTTACAAGACCGCCCTCATGTACCAACATATTTCCCAGTTCAAAAAACAAAGTCAAGATGTCGCCATGATTGTTATAAGTTTCAAATTTCTTTTGAAGCGATGTCTTACCAGGTAATTTCTGATAGAACTTTGACATCTTACCCAGTTTCTGCATATTGATATAGGGTGGATTACCTATAATGGCATCAAAGCCTGTAAAACAAGCCTCATCGTCCAATACTTCAGGAAATTCCAGCATCCACTCTAAAGAGTCATGATAGGGGTCTTTGTAGTCAACTACTTCGTCATTATATATCCAGCTTAATTCTCCAGTCTGCAGATATAAGCGTTTGATTTCAGTTAGCTTTTTACTGATTTCATTACGTTTACTCTTGTCACTTCTCTGCTTATATTCAGATACAAGAGCCTTGTATCCTGAAATACTAGCCTTTAATTTCTTGGATAAACTGGAAGATAATTTAATCCTTTCGTTTAATACTATAGGGAATTTAGATACCAATGAATTGCCACATTTAATGTTAATATCGATATTTGGCAGCGTCTGTAGCAATCCAGTTTCTCTGTCATAATATGTACTTTTCAGCAACTCTATCCAAAGTCGTAGTCTACAGATATTCACTGAGTTGGGGTTTATGTCAACACCGAAAAGACAGTTTTCTATAATGTTCCTTTTCTCATTGAAAATAACCTCTTGTAAACGTTGACTGTCTGTATAGTGAACAGAACGTTGATAAACGACCTGCTCACCTATATCATCTGTAATAATCAACTCGTCATTCTGTACATCAATATTATAATCGCGGAGTCTCTTTTCGGTGTTATCTATCAATATACCTAAATCAGACTTGATGACTATCAACTCATTCAATGCAGAAACCAGAAAATGGCCAGAACCAACGGCTGGATCACATATTCGCAACCCATTAATGATTGTATTTGCTTCCCGCTTATCCTCAATAGTATTGTATAAGTCTTCGATGCTTTGGCATGACCACCCCTTAACATGATTAAACTTGTCTACTACAGCACGTCTCAGGGTTTCTCTGCAGAGCGTCATTGTTATTTTTGAAGGAGTAAATATGGAGCCGTCCTTATATCCATTGATTTTCTCAAAGATCAATCCTAGCACCGATGCCGAAATAAGTGGTTTGAGATCAGAGTCAACAACATCATCTGTTTTTTTGTCTGCACCGAAGTCATAAGAGTCAAGGAACAGAAGAAGATATTCTAATGAGGAAAGCTTCTTCTTAGTGTGTTTTATGTACTTTTTTAATACACTGCCAGAATATAGCGGCAAATCAGCATTATTATCAAGAACAGAAAGTCGAGTGGCATGGTTCTCTAACTTAGAAACTTCAAACAAAGAGCTGTTCAAGTATGGAACATGAGGGTATTTTTTCTTCAATGATTGAGTGCGTTCATTTTCAGGGACAGCCATTACTCTGAAAAACAGTGTGTCCAAATCAGAATAATTTTCTAATTTGCTGCTATTTAAGAATTTGTAGGTTTCTTCATTTTGGTTATATATCAAAAGCTGGGCTTCGAGAAGTTTCAAAAATAACAAACGGTTTATCCAAATAATAGATAGTTGCAAAGCTGCATTAAATATCCTTTCCTCCTCTGTATCACCTTCTACAGGCAAATAAGAAATAGAATTGGATTTAATCATCTCAATAGCATTTTCTATTAAGGCACCTTCATGTCTTTCACTTCTTCTTTTTATTATCCTCTTACTATCTTCTTCTATTTCCTCAAGCCCCATAATGTAAAGCAATTCGGTGTAGAATTTACGATTCAGATGATTATTATCATTACGTTCATATTGTTTTAATAAGAAACTTGGAGATAGTATCTTATATATGCTGCTGATTTTTTGTTTAGCATTACCGTCCTTGTTTATTGACAAGTCTTTTAGATTGAAATATGAATATCGAAGTGTAGAACATGATTGCTCTACAAATGGGGCTGCAATGTATTCGTAATATTGTTCTGTAGTTTTGAAAGAAAGTTGACCATTCTTAAACTGTTGATATTTATTTCTAAAGCCATTATCTCGCCAAAATATTCTATCATAATCTAATGCATCTATTATACACCACTCCTTCATGTTGGTAATAATGATATATTTCAGTTCGTCATTTCGGCCATTACGTTCATTCATATAATATAGTATGCTCTCGTAAAAAGCCTTAGCTCTCAAATCGTCTTTTTTAACCATTTCGATAGAAGTGGTTGATTTGGTCTCGATAAAAACATTGGTATTAGCAGACGTATCATAACCACCTAAAATGGCAAGATCTTTACGATTCTCGTCGCCAATAATCAGATAATTATCTTTATAGTAAGTGTGTTCAAGGAATGTTTTTAGAAACCCCTTTTGAGTTTCTTCTGTCTGATGATCATCAAGGAAGTCAAATAATGTTTTTATTTCCCTTTTGAATAAATTGGTGCTATCTTGAGAGACATTTCTGTAAAGAGAAGCCTTTTTTACGATTGCATTAATATCGGAGTTTGGTTCAAAAATCATCAGCCACGTACAAACTGTTTCCAGCTGATACCCAAGCGCCAGAATGGTTAGTAATCAATTGTTAGAACCACATACGAAAAACGGGGTATCTCCTGTTGCCCATTCCGTGACTTTGGCCTACCACAGCCTTCTCAGTAGAATGAACAGAGTCGATACCCACGTCGGTCAGTATATAATACACCCAAAAGTGTGCGTGAGGGTACAAGTACCCTCGGCACACCCCGGCTGCATACCTATATACACCCGTAGGCGTCACCTCTGCTATTGTCTTTGACTGAGAATTGATTGTGGTAGTTCAAGTCACCAAAAACAAAGCGTACAGTGTCGCTTATTCCGCAATGTAGCTGTCCTCCTTCAGCCCCGCAGACTTAGGTTTGGACGATGCAAAAATACAAATAAAATTCGAGATAAACCCCAATTTTATACTTTTTATAAAAAGAATTGTGACAGGGACCTAGTACCTGGCACGATTTTATTTAATTCTCTTTTTTTTGTTTGGCTGTTCAGATTTTATTTGCTACTTTTGCAGAACAAAAGGACTAACTCGAATTGATGCAACGACAGGAAAGAGGCTATGAGCAAGAAGAATAGAGAAGTCGCAATCAGAGAAATGAATAATCACACCATCGTGTGCACTGCCGACAATAACGCAACAAGCCCTGGCGCCAATGACGACGCCAGGGCTTGTCGTTAAGCACCGAGACAAACGCTCTCGATGCGTAGCTTGAGCATGCCGGCAGGAACACGGACGACGACGGTGTCGCCAGCCTTCTTGTTGAGAAGAGCCTGGCCAATAGGTGACTTGATGGAAATCTTGCCCTCGCGGAGATTGGCCTCGTGGGGACTGACAATGGTGTAGGTCATGTGACTGCCATTGGTCTCGTTGGTCATCTCGACCTTGCTGAGCAGACCGACGACATCGTTGGAGAGGTGGGTGGTATCGAGCACACGGGCATTCTCCAAGACACGCTGCATGAAACGGATGCGTCCCAGCAGACGGCCCTGCTCACGCTTGGCAGCATGGTACTCGAAATTCTCGCTGAGGTCGCCCTTGTCGCGGGCCTCGGCAATGGCATCTCTGACCTGTGGCAGTTCAACACTCTCTAACTGGCGTAGTTCGGCAACGAGTTTGTCGTAGCCCTCCTGAGACATATATTCCATAATGGTTACTTTCTTGCAAAATTTTTGCAAAGGTACAAAATAATTCTTAATTCTTAATTCTTAATTCTTAATTAATTTGTAACTTTGCAAGATATTAACAATATAAAAAGATTATGAGAAGAATCATCATGCTGCTGGCAATGGTCGCTTGTCTGTGGACAGCAATGCCTGCCATGGCTGCCGATAGTCTGGCTGTCGACACACTGGCTGCTGACTCGGCGATGGCGCTGGTGGATGCAGACCTGGGTGGTGCCGACGAGGAAACGGCGGACGGTGGGCTGCACAAGCAACTGAAGAAGAAATTCATGGAGGGCTCGGCAGGTTTCATGTCGCTGGTGGCCTTGGCATTGGTGTTTGGCTTGGCATTCTGCATAGAGCGCATCGTCTTCCTCACACTGTCGGAGGTGAACACCAAGCGCTTGCTGAAAGATGTCGATGCCCGTCTGGAACAGAACGATGTGGAGGGTGCCAAAGACTTGTGCAGGAATACGCGTGGTCCAGTGGCGTCAATCTGCTACCAGGCGCTGATGCACATCCGTGAGCGCGTGGAGGACATTGACCGCCAGCTGACAAACTACGGACAGGTGCAGCTGTCGAACATGGAGAAGGGCTGCTCGTGGATACGTCTGTTTATTGCCATTGCACCGTCATTGGGTTTTCTGGGTACGGTGATAGGCATGGTGATGGCTTTCGACCAGATAGAAGTGGCGGGCAACATCAGTCCGACGATTGTGGCCAAGGGTATGAAGGTGGCGCTGATTACTACCATCTTCGGTATCATCGTGGCTGTGGTGCTGCAGTTCTTCTACAGCTATATTCTCTCGAAGATTAACCGTCTGACGGCTCAGATGGAGGAGGGTGCCATCATACTGATGGACGCTGTTGTCAAATATAAAGCGCGTAACAATGGCTGAGGCAGGTAGTTTGTTTTTGGCAGAGGTAATGCTGTGGCTGATGTATATCGCCATAACCGTTGCCGTGGTAGTCACCATCGTGTCTACCGTGCGCTCGTTCTGGTTGAGCAACAGGAAGTAAGAAGTAAGAGGTAAGAGGTATGAGGTTTCAACGCAGACAGCGGGAGATTCCCGAACTGAATACGACATCGACAGCGGACATATCGTTTATGCTGCTGGTGTTCTTCCTGGTGACGTCGTCCATGGACACAGACCACGGACTGGGACGCCAACTGGCTCCTATGGACGACCAGCGACAGGAACAGCATGACGTGAACCGGTCGAACGTGCTGCAGATCAGCATCGACGATAACGACCAGCTGACATGTGACGGTCAGCCGGTGACGCTCGGCAAACTGAGCGAGCAGGTGGAGTCCTTTCTGGCGTCGCGTCAGACGGAGAACTACACCATTGCCGTGGAGACGGGGCGACATACCAGCTATAATGCCTACTTCGAGATGCAGAACAGCATTGTTGGGGCATACAGGAAATTGGGAATCAAGCCCATGAAGATTATGGAGGGATGCCTCACCCCCAACCCCTCTCCTAAAGGCGAGGGGAGTGGAGCATTAAGCATTAAGCATTAAGCATTATAAAGTGGGACGATTTAAAAGGAGACAGAGTAATAAGGTGCCAGGGTTGAACTTGGCGGCGATGCCGGATTTGATATTCACGGTACTCTTCTTCTTTATGATTGTCACCCACATGCGTGACGTAGACCCGAAGGTGCAGTATACGGTGCCGCAAGGCTCTGAACTGACGAAGGAGGTGAACAAGCGCGGACAGGTGTATATCTTTATCGGAAAGCCCGTCGATGCCCAAGGCCGTGTCATCGCTGACGAGACACGCATACAGATGGGTGACCGCTATGTGGCGGTGGCTGAGATAGGGCAGGAGATAGAAAAGGTGCGTAGCACCATGTCGGACGACGACCGCCAACACCTGACGGTGAGCATCCGTGCCGACCGCGACACGGAGATGGGCATCATCAACGATGTGAAGCAGGAGCTGCGCAAGGTGGGAGCGCTGAACATCAACTACTCGGCAGACAAAAAGGCAGACAGTAAAAAGAAATAAGAATATATAAAATAAAACAGAAGACAGTATGGCTATACAGAAACTTGACAAGTTGGATCAGCGTATCCTGCACATGATTAGTGAAGATGCACGTGTGCCCTTCCTTGAGGTGGCCCGTGTGTGTAACGTGAGTGGCGCAGCCATCCACCAGCGCATCCAGAAGTTGACGGCGATGGGCATCCTGCGTGGTTCGCAGTTTATCATTGACCCTGAGAAGATAGGTTATGAAACGTGCGCCTATATTGGGCTGAACCTGAAGAACCCTGAGGACTTCGACCAGGTGCTGGCGGCGCTGAAGAAGATTCCCGAGGTGACGGAGTGCCACTATACCACCGGCAACTTCGATATGTTCATCAAGATTTATGCGAAGAACAATCACCACCTGCTGACGATTATCCACGACCAGCTGCAGCCCCTGGGACTGAGCAGTTCGCAGACGCTCATCTCCTTCCATTCGGCTTTCGAGCGCCAGCTGCCTATCAGCGAACCGGCAGAACCTGCTGAGGAGTAAGGGGCAGACCGCGCTGCGACAAGAAGGGGGAAAAATAAGCGGACTCCTTAGCGGGTCCGCTCGTAATCTGTAAAGGCGTATTCAAAGGTGTGACGTTCATCCTTTGGATGCGCTTCTTTGTGAACGACATGCCACCCCTCGCTATAGTCAGGGAAGAAGGCGTCGGCCTGTGCCGGTGTGTCGTCGACCTCGGTCAGACAGAGGCGGTCTGCCATGCTGATGGCCTGCTCGTAGACACGTGCTCCACCTATTATATATATATCCTCGTCAGGACGGCAGCTCTGGAGGGCCGCGTCAAGGGTGGGGTAGACGTCGCACCCTGGCAACTCGCCGACGGTGGTCGACAGCACCACATTGCGGCGGTTGGGCAGGGCACCCTTGGGCAGACTGAGATAGGTGTTGCGCCCCATGACGATGGTATGGCCTGTGGTGAGCGCCTTGAAACGCTTCAGGTCGTTGGGCAGCCAGTATATCAGCTTGTTCTGGAAACCGATGGCGCGGTTCTTGGCTACTGCGGCAATGATATTGATGGTCATCGTGAAGCCTCCTTAAAACGTTCGAGCAGCCATTCCTTCTGCTCGGCAATGGTCATGTGTGAGTTGTCCAGCAGGATGGCGTCGTCAGCCTGGCGCAGGGGCGACACCTCACGGTGAGAGTCGATGTAGTCGCGCTCCTGAACGTTCTTCAGGATGTCGTCGTAGTCGGCCTCCATACCCTTTCCTTTCAGTTCGTCGTAGCGGCGCTGGGCACGCACCTCAGCACTGGCGGTGACGAAGATTTTCAGTTCGGCATCGGGGAAGACGACGGTGCCGATGTCGCGACCGTCCATGACGACACCCTTGTCTTTACCCATCTGTTGCTGCTGAGCCACCATGGCCTCGCGGACAAAGCCCAGTGTGGCGATAGGGCTGACGTGGTTGCTGACCTCCATGGTACGGATGTCGTTCTCCACGAGTTCACCATTGAGATAGGTGTCGGGGCGCCCTGTCTCGGCATTGAACTTAAACGATATCTGTATGCTGGGCATCTGCTGGCGCAGTGCCTCCTCGTCGATGCCGTCGGCAGTGAACAGCCCGTGGCGCAGGGCATAGAGCGTGACACAGCGGTACATGGCTCCTGTGTCGACATATACGTAGCCCACCGTGCGGGCCAGGTCTTTGGCCATCGTGCTCTTTCCGCACGACGAATGGCCGTCAATAGCTATTGTAATCTTTTTCATCATATCTTACATCATACATCTTACATCTTACATCATACATCTTACATCTTACACGCTCACCTCAGCCTTGATGTGCGGATGTGGGTCGTAGCCCACCAGTTCGAAGTCCTCGTAGTGGAAGTCGAAGAGGTTCTTCACGTCGGGGTTGATCTTCATGGTAGGTAGTGGGCGCGGCTCGCGCGTCAGTTGCAGACGAGCCTGTTCCAAGTGGTTCAGATAGAGGTGCGTGTCACCCGTAGTGTGGATGAAGTCGCCAGGCACCATGTCGCACACCTGTGCCATCATCTGTAGCAGCAAGGCATAGCTGGCAATGTTGAACGGTACCCCCAAGAATGTGTCTGCCGAGCGCTGGTAGAGTTGCAGCGACAGGCGGCGTTTGGGCTTTTGGCCATTGGCTGTTAGCTCTTGGCTGTCGGCAATCGGAGCGGTATAGAACTGGAAGATGGTATGGCAAGGAGGCAGCGCCATCTCGTTGACCTCTGCCACGTTCCATGCCGAGACAATCATGCGGCGTGAGTCGGGGTTGTTCTTCAGCTGGTCAATGACATACTGTATCTGGTCGATGGTGCCACCGTTGTAGTCGGGCCATGAGCGCCACTGGTGACCGTAGACGGGACCCAGTTCGCCATTCTCGTCAGCCCACTCGTTCCAGATGCGTACGCCATGCTCCTGCAGGTATTTCACGTTGGTGTCGCCTTGCAAGAACCACAGCAGTTCGTAGATGATGCTCTTCAGGTGCAGCTTCTTGGTGGTCAGCAGGGGGAAACCGTCTGCCAAGTTGTAGCGCGACTGCGTACCAAAGATGCTGATGGTGCCTGTTCCTGTGCGGTCGCCCTTCTGGGTGCCCTCCGTCAGGATTCTGTTCAGTATGTCTAAGTATTGTTTCATATCTGTTTAAGTATGGGTTCGTATTCCGTAGGTATATGTGTTGTTCTGATTCTCCATTCTTTAGGGTATAGGTTGTTGGCACGGCTGCCTATATTCTTCACGGGACCCAACGGGTGCCCCATAAAGCTGACCTCTACCATTCCTCGTGGCGTCTGCTCAGGGAGTACTAGAGCCTCACCACGAAGGTAGGCGATGGCCTGTTGGTAGGAGAGGTCAAGTCTGACGTCTGAAGTCTGAGGGCTGATGTCTGATGGATGATGGCTGAGGGCTGATGGCTGAGGGCTGATGGATGATGTCAGAATATTCAGCGCCTCTTGTTTCCCTCTCTTTTGAGAGGAGACTGTGGGGAGGCTCTTCCTCAACACGCACATAAAGAGTCCCTCACTGCGCGTGATGCCAGGGATGAAGCGGTAGACGGCTTCGTGGAAACCCTCCAGCAAGGAACCGGTTATGTTCCATTCGGGACGGATGGCGATGGGTACCACCTCCATGTCGTCGTAGTGCTGCAAGAAGTAGCGGATGTTCTCCTCGTTCTCCTTGGTATTGAAGGTACACGTGCTATAGATTAACAGTCCACCGCTGTTCAGACAGTGCCAGGCATCGTCGACAATGTCGCGCTGCAGCTGCCAGCACTTCTCTACGTTCTGCTCGCTCCACTCACGGATGGTTGCTTCGTCCTTGCGGAACATACCCTCGCCGGAGCAGGGCACATCGCAGAGAATGAGGTCGAACAGCAACTTGCTCTTCCGGTAGTCCTTGGGGTAGTTGTTGGTGACAAGGTGGTTCTCGTAGCCCCACTTCGTCACATTCTCCAACAGGATGTTGGCACGGTTGCGGATGGGTTCATTGCTGTAGAGCACGCAGTCCTTGGGCAGTGCAGCGCGCAGCAGGGTCGACTTGCCACCAGGAGCTGCACAGAGGTCGAGAACCTCTCCTAACCTCCCCAAAGGGGAGGAATGGGGCTCCCCTCCTTGGGAGGGGATGGGGGAGGTTTGTCTCAATACCTCATCAAGAAACATCGACGCAGCCTCCTGCACATAGTAGCAGCCCGCATGCAGCAGAGGGTCCATCGTGAAACTGGGACGCCGCTTGAGATAGTAGCCGCCACGGCACCAGGGTACGGGCGTCGCCTCCTCTATCTGCCAGCTGCCAGCAGCCATCTTCTCCGGATTCAGTCGTATGCTCACAGGAGGCTCCTCTTCGAACGACTGTAGGTAGCGTTCGAAGCGTTCCTCGCCCATCAGTAGGCGTGTCTTTTCCGTAAAAGCAGCAGGTAGTTGTGCCATTTGCTTGCAAAATTAAAAAAAAAATTGCACCTTTGCAACTAATTTAGGATTAATTACGTCTAATGGGTAAAAAGAACAAAAAAGAAAGGTATGAAAAGAATTATTTTTTCTCTGATGACCGTAGCGCTGCTGACGTCCTGCAACATCCATATAGATAAGACCGTCTCCAGCTATGTTGAGGTGTCCCGCCCATTGACAGGTTTCGAACGTATCTCCATGACGGGAGCTATGGATGTGGAGTATATACAAGCCGACTCCTTCTCTGTGAAGGTGCAAGGCCCCAATGTTGACGAGATAATGAAGGTAGAGACTGAGGTGGAGGGCAACGAACTGCGAATCAGCATGAAGAATGGCTCGCACTTTCTCCATTTCGGCGATAGCAATGCCGACGATATTAAGGTGCTTGTCACCTCGCCCGACTTTCTCGGCATCAGTCTGATGGGCTCTGGCGACTTCCTGAGTGCCCAGCCGTTGGACACCGATACGCTCACGATAGAGTTGAGAGGTTCCGGTGATATCCGCTTTCAGGATGTCATCTGCGACCAGGTCAACGTGTCACTGATAGGTTCTGGCGACGTGTCGCTGGACAGGGTGCAGACACAGTGGGGGCAGTTGGACCTGATAGGTTCTGGCGACATCGATGTGTTCTTTGACCAGAGTGGAGAAGTCAACGCACAGGTGAAGGGCTCGGGCGACATAGAGATAAAGGGTACTGTTCGCAAGGTGAACAAGCTGGTGCGTGGCTCTGGCGATATTGATACCGACGAGCTGATGGTCAGATAGCATGTGGAATAAATACAAAACAAATACGAATATGAATATGAAACAGATTTTAATTACTTTGACGATGTTGCTGGCGTTGTGCACAAGCAACGGGGCTGTTGCCCAGAAGCACCGCCACACCCCACAGCCCCAGCAGGCTGAGTTGGTGGACTCAACGAGTAAGAATGGTGTTGATGCTTTCTCTGACACCACGAGTATAGACACCGGTACCGTTACCAAGCACAGGTCTACGGTGACTGTGACGACGCAGACATCGCCATGGAGCTCGAAAACCACGACCTATGAAGTGGACGATGACGATGTCTCTGGTGCGATGGACCACGTCTTCCGCCATTTTGACAAGGGCATTGCCGGCATGTTCTTCGTGCTGATGGTATTGCTCATCATCTTCGTCATCTCGCCCGTCCTCATCATCGTTGCCCTGTTCTACTTCATCAACAGGAACCGCAAGGAGAAGATGCGGCTGGCACAGATGGCCATGCAGCAAGGACAACCCATCCCCGAGCAGTTGCTGAACGAACAGCCAAGCAATGTCGACGAGGAGTATAAGAAAGGTATGCGCCAGTGCTTTGTCGGCGTGGGTCTGATGATCTTCTTAGGCTTTGCTGCCGGTACGGTAGGTTTTGGTGTCGGTGCTCTGGTGTTCTGCATCGGACTGGGCAAGGTGTTTGTCTCGAAGACGACAAACAAGAAGCAAGACAACAAAGAGATTTTTTAACGACAACATGTTTTTAAAAACGACAACTATGACAACTTAGGACAACATATTTATATGGCCTACGACGCAACCGCATCTACGGAGTCCTTGTCAAGCGTAGAAAAAAAGTTGTCTTTGTTGTCAAAGTTGTCGTAAAAATTAAAGTATAGTCGTAAATATATATAGTAGTATTCATTTTAAAAGACGAGAATATGACAAAGAGACTGTATCGCGGAAACGACCGCATCCTTGGCGGCGTCTGCTCAGGAATAGCAGAGTATCTGGATTTCGACCCTGTAGCTGTGCGCCTGGCATACGCCTTCCTCACCATCTGCACCTGCTTCTCGGGTGTGCTGTTCTATATCGTGGCATGGATTGTGATGCCGGAAAAGAATCTGTTGATGAATAAGTAAAAGGTAAGGGTGGCACTGCTCAATAGTGACATAGTACTGGTTACGCAGGTGGCGGTATCCGGCAACCGACGGGCTTTCGACGAGCTCGTACGCCGATATCAGTCACCTGTCCGTCGGTTCTTCCTGAGCCAGACCATGGGCAATGAGCAGTTGAGCGACGACCTGGCACAAGACACGTTCATCAAGGCCTATACGAGCATCACCTCCTTTCGGGGACTGGCGTCCTTCAAGACGTGGCTGATGCGCATTGCCTATAACGTGTTCTATGACTATGTACGGTCTGACAAGTCCCCTAAGTTAGGGGACGACAGGGATCTGAACAAGGCCTCTTCAGACCCCCACCCCCCTAACTTAGGGGGCTCGAATTCCGATCTGAGGCTCGACCTCTACGCTGCTCTGGCACTGCTGAAACCTGACGAGCGCACGTGTATCACCCTGCAGCTCATAGAGGGCTACGACATTGCAGGTATTGCCAAGATAACTCAGATGAAGGAGGGTACCGTGAAGTCGCACCTGTCCCGTGGAAAAGAGAAATTAGCAAATTATTTAAGACAGAATGGATATGACCGAAGATAACGACCTTTTGATAAAACAGTTTTTTCAGCAGGCTGCACAGCAGCAGATAGCAGACAACGGTTTCACGGAGCATGTCATGCAGCGGCTGCCGCAACATGCCTCGTTGGCGGCCCGTCGCACGTTGCTCACCCGTCTGTGGACAGCCTTCTGCATCGTGGTCTTTGCCGTGCTGTTCGTTGTCTTCCATGGCTGGGAACTGCTGACCATCCAGTTTGAGGTGATGCTACAGACGTTGTCTGTCCAGACCTTCAGCGTCAATCTGCTGATGGTGGCTACCGTGCTTTTCGGATTACTCTTTGTCGGTGTCGGTGAGGTTATTTCTTCGGAAATAGCCCGTAAGTAGTACGCAGCACGACAAACTCTGTGCGGCGGTTCAGCTGGTTGCAAATCTCCTGCTGTTCTTCGTCGAGCGTCTTGATATACTCTTCTGTCAAGACGTCGCCCTCTTTCAGGAACGGATACTTCTCCGTCAGCTTCTTACGGATGGTCTTGGGTTTCTCCTTGCCGTACCCGACGGGTTTCAGACGGTCGCTAGCTATGCCGTGAGCAGTCAGATAGGCTACCACGCTCTCGGCACGGCGCTGGGCCAGTCGCTTGTTATACTCTGCCGAACCTTTGTAGTCGCAGTGGGCAGACAGTTCGATGGTGACATTGGCATTCTCGTTCAGCAGCACCACCAACTTGTCGAGGGCTGCCGTAGACTCTGGGCGCAGCGTGGCCTTGTCGAAATCATAGAAGATGTTCTCGATGAGTACGGGGGCCGTAATGCTGGCCAAGGGGAACTGCAGCACATACTCTTCCGACTCGGTGACGGGTTCTACGCGCAGTCGCTCCTGGTGGTTCAGAAAACCCTTGCACGTTCCTAAGAAAACATAGTCGACGCCCGGCTTGATCTGTTGGGTAAACGAGCCGTCGCCCTTCACGCTGAGCTTCAGGTTGGTGCCGTCGTTGCCTACCATGTAGACCAGGGCCTGTGGCAGTTCGTAGCCGTCCTGCTCATACACCCAGCCCTTGACGGTCTGTACGATTTCCGGATTGTAGAAAGAGTAGATATGGTCCCACCCTTTGCCGTCGCCACGGTTGCTGCTGAAGAATCCTTTGTTGAGCAGTCCCTCGAAGGTCATGCCGAAATCGTCGCCCTGCGAGTTCAATGGGTAGCCAGGGTGCTGGACCTCTCCAAACCTCCCCAAAGGGGAGGCATTAGACTCCCCTCCTTGGGAGGGGATGGGTGAGGTGTAATAGATATCCAATCCGCCCATTCCTTCGTGGCCGTCGCTGGAAAAGTAGAGGTCGCCATTGGGTCGGAAGGTGGGGAAGAGTTCGTCGCCGGGCGTATTGATGGGTGCGCCTAAGTTTTCTACACCGCCAAGACCACTCGTGGTGATGGCTACACGCCAGATGTCGTAGCCGCCTTGTCCGCCAGGCATGTTGCTGGCAAAGTAGAGCCACTGACCGTCGGGGCTGACGGCAGGGTGAGCGTAGGCTGACAGCGTATCGTGGGTGATAACCAGTTCGGTGGGCTTGCTCCATGCGGCATCCGAGCGGTTGCTGGTGACGATGGTGGCATAGCGTGGGTAACTGGCGTCCGTGCGACATTGCGTCAGGTACATGGTACGTCCGTCTGGCGAGAAACTGCAGGCACCCTCGTCGTCGTCGCTGTTCAGCTCAGAGTCTATCACCTCCGGGCGCTGCCACTTGCCCTTGTCGTCTTTCTGCGACATATAGATGTCGGCATTCTTTGTTCCAGTGATGCCACTCAATTCGTCACCCTTCGACTGGTTGCGCGTGGAGGTGAAAAACAGTTGGTTGTTCTCCTCGCCCGCTAACATGGGTGAGTAGTCTGCACGGCGTGAATCGAAGAGGCGCTCGCGCTTGACGGTGTATGCCGAGCCCTGCTTCTTCCATTCCGGAGCCTGCTGTGCAGCGCGCAGACCAGTCTTTGCAAGCTGCTCGTAATGCTGCGATTCCGTAGAACCACCATTTCTCATAGAGTCCAGGAATGTCTGGAAGGTTTTCTCTGCATCCTTGTAGTTGCCGTTCTTCATCTGTTGCTGAGCCAGATGCAGCAAGGTCAGCGAGTCGGTCTGCTTATAGCGGATAGCATTGTTATAGGCAGCAATCGCTTTCTGTGTGTAGTTGATTTTCCGATAGCACTCAGCCATTTTCAGTGCCACCTTGCCACGCTGCGTGCGCTCCTTGGCAGGCAGCTGCGCATAAGCCTTCTTATACTGTGCCGAAGCGTCGTAGTACTCACCAAGGGCATAGAACTTGTCTCCTTTCTTCATAGCCTGTTCAGCACCACACCCCACCAGGAGCATGGCCGCCAGGGCTATTCCTATCAATAAAAAGAGTCTACGCATACTTTCATATAACGCAGACTCCCTTTGTTTATTGTGTCAAGTCCTACGGACTCACGCTTTCGGCTGTCAGCCCTTGTCCTGTATCGTCCTCAACCTGAGCAGGGCTTCGATGTAGTAATAGTCAGCATAGATGATGCTCGCATCAATCTCTGAACCGTTGGGATGGTGCCCCGTGGAGTGCATGAGAAAGGCCACGTTCTTCTCACGGCTTTGATAAAGGTCTGTAGAGAGGTCGCTGAGCATGTGGATGGCAGCATCCTTGTATGCTTTGCCTTTCTCGGTATCTACATATTGGCAGAGTTCCAGCAGGGCACTGGCAACAACACACGCTGCCGATGCATCTTTAGGAGCCTGTAGACCGCGTGGGTCGTCCATATCCCATAGGGGTACCCAGTCGTTGCTGGTCTCTTGGAGCCGTTTCAGATAGATGTCTGTCACCTTCTGCGCAAACGCCAGGAAACGGGCGTCTTGGGTGTAGCGGTATACCATGGTATAACCATAGATGGCCCACGACTGTCCACGGCTCCACATGGACGAGTCGGCATAGCCCTGATGCGTCACCCCCTTGATGAATGCACCCGTCAGCGTGTCGTAGACCGCCACGTGGTAGCAGGAGCCGTCTTCGCGGAAGTGGTGCTTCATTGTTGTCTCCGCATGCTTCACGGCGATGTCCTTCAATCTGCTGCTGCCACCATTCTCTGCAGCCCAGAACAGCAGTTCCAGGTTAATCATATTGTCCATGATGGTATTGTGTCCGCCATAGTCTTTCACATGGCGGGGCCAACTCAGCAGCGTTCCTACCTTATTATTAAATAATGTTGCCAAGGTGTCGGCAGCAGCCAGTGCCGTCTGCTTGTACGACTTGCTGCCTGTCGTCTCATACCCTTTGAGGAAGGAGTTGATAACAAGGAACCCCAAGTCGTGGTCGTAGACAGGTTGCGTACCCAGAAACGACAGTGCCTCGGTATACCCTTCTGCCGCCTTGCGGACGTCTTCATCTTTAGTATATGAATAGTCCATCCACAGAATGCCCGGCCAGAAACCGGAACACCACTCTTCCGCACTTGCCCGACGGCAGTTCCATGTTGCCTGTTCTTGCAATATATTTCTCGGCTCCATCGTGTAGTCGTAGCCCCCTGCACTGTCGCGCAGTGTCTCCAGTGACCGATGTACCTGGTGGGCACAGTAGTCGAGCTGCTGGTCTACAGCTATGTTGACAGTTTGCTGCTGTTGGCAAGCGATCAGTCCGCCCAGCAGGGCGGCAAAGAACAATTTCTTCATTCTATTAATTCTTTTTTTATCAATACGTATGACAACAATCTTTTACGTAATATTTGTTGAAAAGCAGATTATTGCGTATATTTGCAGCAGCAATCGTATGAATAAGAAACAAACAACGATGATACGACAATTCTTTCTCTCAGTGCTGTTGCTTCTGTTTTCTCCTGTTTTGCGGGCACAGAACCCTTACAAGATGGCTGGTCCCTACGAGATCGTGGCCCGTGACGGACAATACGGCAAGACAAAAGGGGGCAGTGAACGGGATATGTGGCAAGCCTGGCAAAGTGCCAAGGCTGGCGACACGGCCACAGCGTTGATGATTATCAATGCCTATGCCAATACGCTTCAGCGCTTTGAAGGGCACGACGCTCCGCTGTGTACGATTCAGGTCTATTGGCTGCTGCGTGCCATGAGTCTGATGGAGGCCCACCAGACTGCCGCATGGACTGCTATGGTGCATCGTGCCGTCCTGCCGGTGGTCGACAGATTTGAGGCTTATAGTCCCTATGCCAATGGTAACTGGGGACATATCGTCAACCGTTGCCGCATGGCTGCTGCCATCTTCTTGAAAGACAAGGCGCTCTACCAGCATGCCGTCGATATCTATCTCCACGGCCACGACAACGGCTCGTTGCCAGGCTATGTCAGTGCTACTGGTCAGTGCCAAGAAACAGGACGTGACCAAGGCCATGCCCAACTGGGACTGGGCGCCATGTGTGATATTTGCGAGATGGCGTGGGAGCAAGGCGACGATCTGTGGGGCGCCCTCGACAACCGTCTGCTGAAGGGTATGGAGTATACCGCCAAGTATAACCTCGGCTACGACGTACCTTTCGAGACCTGGACGGACTATACAGGGCTCTATAACGACTGGACTGAACCAGGTGAGATGGGACGTGGCCGCATCCGCTGCATCTATGCGATACCCTATCACCACTATGTGGAGCGTAAAGGCTTGAAGATGCCATATACCAAAAAGATTCTTGCCTTGCAGCAGAAAGCCGAGAAGAAGGGTGAGGTCAAAAGAAATCCCGAGGCTGACCAGTTTAGTGTTAAAGGCGTCAAGGAGGGTGTGAAGTTACATAGCATCGTGACCTATCCCGCTCCGCAGGGTGCTCCGCTGAAGGACGACTATGATGTCTATCTCCAGCCTCGCGGCAAGCAGGAGTGGACGAAGATAGATACCTATGGTGCCAAGATTCGCGGCGGCGAGGTGTCGTATGTGGTCTTTGACTTTACGGGTGATGTCTTTGTTAAGGTCGTCAGCAAACATAAGAAGTTCAAAAGTGCCCGTATCCGTCCCGACTACCGTGGAACGATTGCTCAGGTGCAGAACGACAGCACGCTGCGGTTCCTGCTGTTCCAGCCGGAGAATGTCAGCGTAGAACTGGATGGCGACACAGCAGGCAATCTGCTGGTGTTCACCTCCAAGCCTGCTGTCACTAAGGAGACTGCCGAGAAAGCTGCCAAGTCACAGGGCCGTGCCTTCCGCTATTATCCCGCAGGGTTGTATACGGAAGAGACAATCAAGGTGCCGTCGAATACAACGGTCTATCTCGATGGTGGCAGTTATTTCTTGGGCACCTTTGCCATAGAAGATGCAGAGAATGTCAGCATCTTAGGGCGTGGCATCGCTCGTCCGAAGAACGGATATGAGGGTTGTCATGTCTATCGTTCGAAGCATGTTACGGTAGACGGTCTGGTGGTGAATACTTGTCCTATCGGTGAGTCCTCACAGGTCACGCTGCACGACGTACGTTCCATTTCTCATCCGCAGTGGGGTGACGGACTGAATGTCTTCGGCGGTAGCAGTGATATCCTCTTCGATAGAGTTTTCTGTCGCAACTCTGACGACTGCACCACGGCCTATGCCACACGCAAAGGCTTTAATGGCAGCGTGCGCAATATCCGCATGACCAACTCGACGCTGTGGGCCGATGTGGCTCACCCCATCTTCATCGGACTGCATGGCGACCCTGCCGTAGGTGACAGCATCGTCCGTCTGCGCTACGACAATATAGACATTATCTGCCAGAACGAGCAGCAGGTAGACTACCAGGGTTGTCTGGCTATCAACTGCGGTGACGGCAATTATGTGAAGGATGTTACCTTCGACAACATCCGCATAGAGGGTATCCGTCGAGGCAGCATCGCACAGGTGAAGGTAGCATGGAACCAGAAATACTGCATGGCAGCAGGTAAGGGTGTTGAGAATGTGCTGTTCCGCAATATCCGTCTCTATGGTGAACAGCCCCAGATGTCTGTCATCTCTGGCTATGATGCACAGCATAAGGTGAAGAATGTCACCTTCGAGGGGCTGAAAATCAATGGCCGCCTGATATATGACGCAATGCCTGGCAAACCCAAGTGGCATGCCACCAGCGACTATGTGCCTATGTTTGTCGGTTCTCATGTGGAAAACTTAATATTTACGAAATGATGAGAAAGACAGTCCTGTGTATCTTGGCATTCCTGCTTCCTTTGAGCATGGCAGCCCACCAACTGTCGTCGCCCGACGGCAAGTATACTATCACCATTGAGGGTATGACCTATGGTTTGACCTTTAATAATAAGGTAGTGGTGGAGCATGGCCTATTGGGCGTAGATATAGATAACCGACTGTTTGAGTCGGCACTTGCCGTACCGCGTGGCGTTCATGAGAACTGGTGTAGCGACTTAACACTGGAAAGCGTAGACAGCATGGAGAGCGTTGATACCACATGGACCCCGCTGTATGGTGAGAATCGACAGGTGCGTGACCATTATAACCAACTCGTCCTGCATTATGAGAAAGGGTCTAATGGACAGGGCGCCATCAGCGAGGGCTATGACAAACGCAAATACTACGCCATGGACATCGTCGTCCGTGCCTATGATGAAGGTATTGCTTTCCGCTACCATTTCCCCGAGACGTCCAATGGTCTCTTCCTGCATGTCACGGGCGAGCAGACCTCTTTCCGCATGCCTGACGGTACGATGGCGTGGTATGAAGAGTGGGCACAGGGACCTTACGACAAGCGCCCGCTGAAGGGCGAATGGTTTGAGAGCGAACGCCCGCTGCTGCTACAGACCTCCGACGGCTTGTATGTCGCCCTGCTGGAAGCATCTATGAAGGACTATGCCCGTGGTAAGTTCAAGTTGAAGCAGGAGAACGAGTTGCAGATAGCCATGTATAGCTCTGCCGATATCATCTCCCCCTACGATACCCCGTGGCGGGTTGTTATGGCGGCAGAGAAGGCTGTCGACCTCATCAATCATAAAGACCTCATCCTTAATCTCAATAGTGAGCGAGACATGCAGCACGACTGGTCGTGGGTACGTCCTGGCAAGGCGTTCCGTTCTGGCAAGCTCACCAAAGAGGGTATTATGCAGAGTATCGACTACTGTGCCCAGTTTGGTTTCGACTATGTGGAACTCGACGCCGGCTGGTACGGTCCGGAGGGCAGGGTGTCCTCTGACGCTACTGCTGTCGCTGCGTCACGCGACTTCACCATGCCCGACATCTGCCAATATGCCAAGAGTAAGGGCATTGGCGTGTGGGTCTATGTCAATCAGCGTGCCCTCTATCAACAATTAGACAAACTACTACCATTATATCAGCAGTGGGGTGTTAGCGGCATCAAGTTTGGTTTTGTGCAGATAGGCAACCAGCAATGGTCTACCTGGCTGCACGATGCCGTAGCCAAGTGTGTCCGCTATCACATCATGGTCGACATCCATGATGAGTATCGTCCCACAGGACTGTCGCGCACTTATCCTAATGTGCTTACGCAGGAGGGCATTCGTGGTAACGAGGAAATGCCCGATGCTACCCACAATGTCCTCCTGCCTTTTACGCGCTATCTCTGTGGTCCTGCCGACTATACGCTGTGCTACTTCAACGGCCGTGTCAAGAATACCAAAGGACACCAGTTGGCGATGGCTGCTGTCTACTATTCTCCTTTGCAGTTTTATTTCTGGTACGACAACCCGTTTGTCGACAAGGGAGAGGCTGAGTTGCAGTTCTGGAAAGACTGTCCTACCGTGTTCGATGAGAGTATTGCCCTTGACGGCATTCCTGGCGAATATATCGTTCAGGCGCGGCGTGCCGGCAGTGAGTGGTTTGTTGGTGCTATGACCAATACGGAGGAACGTACCATCAATATCCCCACCGACTTCTTGCCCAAGGGCAGGTATCAGGTGGAGCTGTACAACGACGATTCCACCCTGACCACCCGCACCAAGGTGGCCGTTAAGCATATGACTGTCAAGAGCGGGAAGCCCATCACACTGACCTTACAGTCAAGCGGTGGTGCCGCATTACACTTTAAGTCCATCATCTAATGAGAAGAATTATTGCTGTTTTCATCTTCTTCATGTTCCTTCTTCCATCCGTGAAGGCGCAGAAGACCATAACCATTACCAATCCTACCTCCGCACAACGTTCGGAGTTGGTGTCTATCCCTGCCGGACCATTAGGCATTGAGGCAGGGAAGGGTGTTATCGTACGTGACGCATTCGGTATAGAACGAGTTTCGCAATGGACCTACGATGGTCAATTGTTGGTCGATGTCCATGTGCGTCCTCATGGCAAGGCCGTCTTGACCATTCAAGAGGGTATCCCTGCTGCTATACGCTCATCCGTCGGTGGACGGATGTATCCGGAACGCCTTGACGACATAGCCTTCGAGAACGACCGCATCGGTTTCCGCCTCTATGGTCCGGCCATGCAGCGCAAGGGCGAGAAAGGATTCGGCCACGATGTATGGGTGAAGCGTACCACCGATTTCGTTCTGGAAGAACTATACAGCAACGACCCCCGATTGTCGTTCCATCTCGACTACGGGCGTGCCCTCGACTGCTATGGAGTAGGCCCCACACTGGGTTGTGGCACACCTTGTCTCGTGCGGGACGGAAAGATTGTCTATCCGTGGTGCTACGATTCTTATAAAATCTTAGACAAAGGTCCGTTGCGCTTTACCGTACAGGTCAACTTCCCCACTGTTGACGGAGTGACAGAACATCGCATCCTCTCGCTCGACAAAGGTTCGAACTTCTGTGAGGCCACCGTCTGGTATACCACCACAGCTCCCGACGGTCTCCCGTCGGGCACCAGCGTAGCAGCAGGTCTGGCTATCCGCGCTGCCGACCCCACCACCGTTGTGATGAGTAAAGATTATGTCCATTATGCAGACCCTACCGTAGATCCTGAGCGCCACCAGTTCCAGATATATTCTGCCTTGCTGTTCCCTGATACAGAAGTGCAGATGAAACAAATGGAGAACCACGTATTGGGCATTCAGAAACATTCCCAGCAGGGTCGTTTCCACTATTTCTTCGGCGCTGCCTGGAGCGAGTTTGACGTCCGCTCACAAGCCGAGTGGCAGCTGCGCATCGAGTGGTTTATGCTGGCTCAGCGCCATCCCTTACAAGTAACTATCCAATAACGATTATTTCTATGAAACAGCTCATTACCATCCTCAGCCTGCTCTTCGCTCTATCCTTGCAGGCTCAGTATCAGTCAAAGGTATGGTGTCCAGACAATGGTGACGGAACCTATACCAATCCCGTACTCTTTGCCGACTATAGCGACCCCGATGTCTGTGTGGTAGGCGAAGACTACTACCTGACAGCATCGTCGTTCAACTGTATTCCTGGGTTACCTATTCTGCATTCCAAGGACCTGGTGAACTGGCAGATAGTGGGCTATGCCTTAGAGGAGCAGTACCCCAAGGAACTGTTTGACAAGCCACAGCATGGCAATGGCGTTTGGGCTCCTGCTATCCGTCATCATAACGACTCCTTATTCATCTATTGGGGAGACCCGGACCAGGGCATCTTCATGGTGTCCTCGCCAACTCCCTCAAAAGGAGGGAATGTGATGGCATGGTCCCGTCCAGTCTGTGTCGTTCCTGGCAAAGGTATGATAGACCCCTGTCCGCTGTGGGACGATGACGGGCGCTGCTATCTGGTCAATGGTTGGGCAGCCTCTCGCGCTGGTCTGAATTCCATCCTCACCGTCCGCGAACTCTCTGCCGATGGTACCCGCGCCATTGGAAAGCCATGCATCGCCTTTGATGGGTGGCAGGAGAATTTTACCTCTGAGGGCCCTAAGTTCTATAAGCGTGACGGCTGGTATTGGATTATGAACCCTGCAGGTGGCGTCGAGAGAGGATGGCAACTCGCCATGCGTAGCAAATCGCCCTACGGACCCTATGAATGGAAGCGTGTCATGTGGCAGGGCAAGACCACCGTCAATGGACCTCATCAGGGGGCGTGGGTACATACCTCGCAGGGTGAGGACTGGTTTCTGCATTTCAACGACAGGGGCGCTTACGGCCGTGTGGTCTACCTGCAACCCGTCGACTGGTCCAGCGGATGGCCGATGATGGGCAACAATGGTGAGCCCTACACCAAATATCGCAAGCCATTAACGAAGAATCAGAAGTCGTCAGCTATCTGTAATCCTCAGGAGTCTGACGAGTTCAATGATGGTCAGCTGGGGCTGCAGTGGCAGTGGCATGCTAACTACAACCAACTCTACGGCATGCCGACCGCCAACGGCTTCTACCGTCTCTATACCCAGGATCTCCCTCAGCATTTCCGCTCGCTGTGGGATGTTCCCAACCTGCTTTTGCAGAAACCTACGGCACTGCGTTTCACGGCTACTGCCAAGGTACGCTTTGCCTCTAAGGACGACAACCAGTATGGCGGTCTCGTTATGATGGGTCGCGACTATAGTGCCCTCGTTGTCCATCGCCAAGGCGATGCCTTCCTCCTTCAGCGCCACACCTGCAAGGGTGCCGACGCAGGACAGACAGAAACACAGCAGACACTTGCCACGTTGATGCCTACTGACCGTGATACCATTCCTTACTCTCCCGCCATCTATCTCGACCTCTACCTTCGCTTGACGGTGAAGGACGGACAGTGTCGCTTCGCCTATAGTATGGACGGCAAGCACTACAAGGATGCTGGCGATGTCTTTGCGATGCGTGAGGGCAAGTGGATTGGCGCCAAGTTCGGTTTTGTCGCAGAATGCAGCAACCGCAAGGGCAACCGCGGCTGGCTGGATGTTGACTGGATACGGATAACGAAATAGTATATGAAAAGATTCCTTTGGTTCATTCTTCTCTGGTGCTCCATGTCTTCTGCTATGGCACAAACAGTATCGTTTGACTGCCAATTGGGAGACGAGGGCTACCGTGCTTACCTGCGACTGCCTCGTGGACAGAAAAAGGTGAGTGCTATGCTCTACTGTCACCAGAATATGTCGGAGGAAGTGCTGTTTCGTAGCAAGATGTTCTGCCGACGAATGGACTCCTTAGGCGTAGCGATGGCCTTTGTACAACAAGGTTCGCAGAACTGGGATGTCAGCATCAAGGACAAGAACGGAAAAACTTGTCAGGAACGTTTTGAGCAGATGATGCTCGACTTCGCCCGCGCTACGGAGCATCCAGAATTGGCTTCTTGCCGTATCATTCCTTTTGGCCATTCTGCCCAGGCCACCTTCCCTTGGAATTTTGCTGCATGGAATGCAGAACGCACATTGTGTGTCATCTCTTATCACGGAGATGCTCCCCGAACAAATCTCTGCGGTTATGGTCGTGCCAATGTGGAGTGGGGCAGAACGCGCAACATAGACTATATCCCAGGATTGATGATAGAAGGTGAATATGAATGGTGGGAAGCCCGTGTGCGTCCCGCTTTGGCTTTTCGTATGATGTATCCCGATAGTCGTATATCCTTCCTCTGTGATGCAGGCAAGGGACATTTTGACTTGTGTGAGGAAACACAGGATTATATTGCCTGCTTCATTGCTAAAGCCCTCAAAGACCCGCGTCCTCAAGGAGGTGTGTATTATAGCCGCTGGCGGGCGGATGGACAAGAGAGTAAGGACCCGCATGACCAGTTCTGGTATCAAGATGGCGAGATGGTGAACCTGACGCGTGCTCGCTATCAGACGTCTCTTGGCAAACAGATGCAGTATGTCTCTGCCCGTGTCAATGGAAAGCCTGTTACCTACGACTCCAATAGGCACATCAAACTGACGACAAGCATAAGCAGCGATACCTTTACCGTAGAACCTGTCTTCGTCGATAGCACTCGCAATGTTGGCAGTTACCAGCATGCTCAGGTTCGTCCCCGTGTTGTACTGATTTCTGGTGCTGCCGTTCAAACGGGCGAATATACCTTCCGTTATGATCCCGACTATTTTGGGTTTGACCCTAAACGCTTATGGGATGGCATCACGCTATGCATTGAAGCAGATGGAGATGCTACCTATAAATCTGCTGTACAAGAACTGAATATTCAAATCAAGAAAGTAAGATGAAACGTTATCTTCTCTTTGTCCCTTTTTGTCTCTCGATGCTGTCTGCCTCAGCGCAGCTGGTTTGTCAGCCGTTTGCTTTGAAGGATGTACGCTTGTTGCCATCCCGCTTCCAGCGCAACATGCAGCGTGACTCGGCATGGATAGCCTCTGTCCCCGTCAACTCACTGCTCCACTCGTTCCGTAATACGGCAGGTGTGTACACCAGTAAAGAAGGTGGATATATGACAATGCAGCATCTGGGGGGCTGGGAGTCGATGGACTGTGACTTGCGCGGCCACACTACTGGCCATCTGTTGTCGGCTATGGCCTATTTGCAGATGAACGAAAAGGCTGACTCCATCGTTCAAGGACTGGCAGAGGTACAGCGTCAGTATGGCACGGGGTATCTTTCTGCCTTTGGTGAGGGACTGATAGACCGCAATATCCAGGGTAAAAGTGTGTGGGCACCATTCTATACGCTGCATAAGATTCTGCAGGGACTCATTGACCAATACACGATGTGTGGCAACGAAACAGCGCTGACGGTAGCGAAAGGCTTGGGCGATTGGGCTTACAATAAGTTAAAGCCCCTTGATGAGGCAATGCGTCGGCGCATGCTCCGCAACGAGTTTGGCGGTTTCAATGAAGCGATGTACAATCTGTACGCCATCACCAAGGATGAAAAGTATCTATGGGTAGCCCGCTTCTTCTATCACAATGACAAGATAGACCCGCTGAAGCAAGGTAATAAAGATTTAGGTACTAATCATGCCAATACCTTTATTCCTAAACTCCTTGGCGAGTGTAAGAATTACGAACTTTTTGGCGACGAGTCTAGCAGGGCTGCAGCTTCTTTATTATTTAATACGCTGGTCAACGACCATGCTTTTGTGACCGGTGAGGTTTCGGATAAGGAGCATCTCTTCAAACCTGAGAAACAAAGCAAACATCTCACGGGCTACGATGGCGAGAACTGCTGTACTTATAACCTACTGAAACTTGCCGATCGCCTCTTCTGCTACGAGCCCGACAGCAAGATTGCCGATTATTACGAACGGGCGCTCTACAACCACATCTTGGGACAACAGGATACGTTGACGTCGATGGTCTGCTACTTCACTCCTTTGATGACGGGTGGCTATCGCCTCTATTCTACGCGCGACTCCTCCTTCTGGTGCTGCGTGGGTTCTGGCTTTGAAAGCCATGCAAAATACCAGTCGAGCATCTACTTCCATACCGACAACGAGCTCTATGTGAATCTTTTCATTCCTTCGGAACTGAATTGGAATGGTACGATTGTCCGTCAAATCACATCGTTCCCCGCATCAAATAAGACCATGATTACTGTCACCCCTCCCCTTGGAGGGGCAGAGGGAGGTTTATCATTGAAGGTCCGTTATCCTTACTGGGCAACGTATATGAATGTGAATGGCAAAAAGGTGAAAGCAGGAAAGGACGGTTATGTATTGGTCAAGAACACCATGCGTGTTGAGATAGAATGGGGTATGCCCTTGCACGAAGAAGCCACCAAGGACGACCCTTCGCGTGTCGCCTTACTGAAGGGCCCTATCGTAATGGGTGGTCGACTGGAAGCGGTAGAACACCCCTTCAGCAATCCGTTGAAGTATAACGACTACTATACCTTCGATTACGGCAGCTATCCTGATGTCCCCCTCGGTTCGCTGCCCCTTGAACCGTTCTACAACATGCAGCATTGCCGCTATGTTGTCTACTGGAAAAAATAAGTAAGAAGGCCTTCATATTCGTATTTATAGAAAAAATGCGTATATGAAGGCAAAACAATTGTCAAATATCGGGGCAGTGCTCTTCTCGTTTTTCGTGATGGGCTTCTGTGACATCGTGGGAATATCGAGTGACTATGCCCGCGAGGCTTTTGGTTGGAGTCAGACCATGGCGGGCTTGCTACCGTCGATGGTCTTTGTGTGGTTCCTTTTCTTTAGCGTTCCTATAGGTGTTAAGATGAACAAGTGGGGACGAAAGAATACGGTTCTTTTGGGTATGGCGGTAACCATTGTGGGAATGGTGATACCTCTGATGGGCACCAGCTGGGCTTGTCTGATGGGCTATGCCGCCCTGGGCATAGGCAACGCCATCCTGCAGGTCTCTGAGAATCCGCTTATCAAGAATGTGGTTTCTGACGAGAAGATGCTGACCAGTTCGCTGACGGCAGGACAGGTTGTAAAAGCCGTATCCTCCTTCTGTGGTCCCTTTATTCTGCTCTTTGCCGTCAATGTGCTGGGTGGCGGCGATGCTCAGCGGTGGTATTTGGCATTTCCTGTGCTGGGGGCCATTACGCTGCTCTCTGCTCTTTGGCTCATCGTGTCGCCCATCCCCCACGAAACCACCATTCCCGACAATACATCATCGGATACCATTGGCGCCACCTTCGCCCTGCTGAAAGACCCCACCATCCTGCTGCTCTTCTTTGGCATCTTCTTTGCCGTCGCCATTGATGTGGGTACGAACTTCGTCTCTTCGAAAATAATGATTAACCGTTATGGATGGACGCTGAAAGCAGCTGGCATTGCCCCACAGGTGTACTTTATCTACCGCACCATTGGCGCCTTTTTCGGTGTGTTGTTGATGACGAAGATAGCGGAAAAGACCTACTTCCGCATCAATATCGTCGCATGCATTATCGTTATACTCTCGCTGGCTTTCGTCCAACTGCCTGAGATGTGGGCATTGGCGCAGATTGGAGCCATTGGCTTCCTCTGCTCGTGTATCTTCCCCATCATCTACTCAATGGCTGTCAAGGCTAAGCCATCTAAGGCCAACCTGATTAGCGGTCTGATGATTACCGCTGTGGCTGGCGGTGGTGCTGCGACACCGCTGATAGGTCTTGCCACCGATGTTGCAGACACTATTACGGCAGGCATCTGCGTGCTGTTGCTCTGCGCTGGCTACCTGACCTGGTGTGCCTTTATGGAGATAAAGACGGCATAGTCTGCGTAAGTGCCGTTGGCTATCCGTATTACAGTTGTAAGTGGTTTTTTCATAAGTGTATTGTGATTCAAGAATAGTTGATAAAGTTAGTTTGTATAAGTTAGTTAGTACGTTTTTAGTTAGTTTTTTTAAAGGTAAAAAAGCGGTTCTTGTGAAGGAACCGCTTTTTTGTTGTACCTTTGTTTGTGAAATTGATTTTTTTGTTGTATCTTTGCCGTGTCTTATAACAACCTACTAACAACGGATGAGTTGGTCTATTACAAATAAGGATAATGCTACGCTGAAACGTGTCGAATTGGCAGATGCAGTAGAGCGCATACGCCTCTGGCTCCTCTTGCTGGTAACGGCTGTCACGCTATCTGTCAGTGCTGCCGGCAGTTTGGAACAGCCAATGCTTCAACAATTGACCATCCGCGACGGTTTGGCTGGCGAAAGCGTGCACGATGTAATAACCGATCATAAAGGCTATACGTGGATAGCCACCACTGGTGGCGTCAATGTGTTCGACGGCAGAAATCTGATGACGCTTCACATCCAGAACGAGAAGGGCAGAACACTGGAGGTGACAGGACTCTGCGAGACGCGCAGCCAGGGGGTCTTTGCCGCTACTGAGGGAGGACTGTATCAGTTGACATCCAAGACAGGACGCTTCCAACGTGTCTTCCCTGAGGTGGAACATCCTAACGAGTTGCTGGCAGTAGGCGATACTATATATATTGCCAGCGAGCAAGGCTTCCTGTTCTATGATGGCCGGCAACTGAACCATCAGGATATGGGTCCCAGTCGTAAGGGACTGGACAATGTGGCACGCCACTATGTGAGGGACGAGCATGGCATCGTCTGGTTCTTAGGACGTTACAAACTGTATAGCTACCATCCACAAACGAAACGCATCGACACTCACGATTTGGCTACCCCTTTTGGTGGCAAGTTTGCCCTCAGTATGTTTGACATTGTCAAGGGGCGCTTCTTCATAGGCACTCGCAACAACGGTCTGTTTGTATATGACCCTCAAAGTCGGCAGGCCCGCCATCTGGATGAGGTCGGCAAAATTGTTACCAGCGTCAGGAGAACCCATGAGGGACTGATAGCTGTCGCTACCGACGGCACTGGCGCTTGGCTGTTGGCTACTGAGGACGGCAGGGTGACGGTCAGGGAACGTTTCTCCATGGATGGCGAGGGTATGCACCACCTGCCCACCAATGCACTCTACAACTTCTATCGCGACAGAAACGGTATAAACTGGCTGGGAACAGTACGCCACGGACTGCTCTATAGTCCACACAACAGCGGGTTGTTCCAACCTTACAGTCCCGATGGCTTCTCTACCTTAGGACTGAATGTCCGCAGTTTTCTGGTTCATGGTGACCAAAGCCTCTTCGGACTGCAGAACGGACTATGGATGACGGACGGTAAGAACCATCTGCACCGTTTCTTTTCACCGGCGGAGTTGGGGGGGCATATTGTGAACAATATCGTCTGGTGGCGAGGACAATATATAATAGGTATGTTCGATGGCGGCGTTCGTGTACTCAATCCCCAGACACTTACCCTGAGCAATCTTCCCATACCATTAATGGATGAGACAGGTGTTAGCGATATCAAGGTGGCTCCTGACAGTGCATTGTGGATTGGTTGTACCGATGGCTTATTCATCGTCAAGGGCGATGGCAGCTACCGCCAGCTCACGGAGCAGAACTCGCACATTACGGGTGGTATTATAATCAGTATCACGTTCGATGCCGATGGCAACGGCTGGCTGACGGGTGCCAAGGGTATGTCGCTCTATAGTGCTGTCAGTCAGGAAATAGTCGAGACAGACTTTCCTAAAGGCTTCTTCCATCAAGAACCCTATATGCGAGGCTTTGCAGGCCATGACGGACTTGTATATATGCGCAATGGTCCTCAGCTCTTCTATACTACCCGCAAGATGGAGCGGTTTGGTGAACTGAAGTTGCCTGTCAGCTTGGTAGACCGTTGGTGCCGCGGTATGGTCGATGACCATCAAGGGCGATTGTGGCTGGCCTCTGAGCGAGGACTGTTAGAGGTGGACTATGAAGGCAGCAACCTGATTCAGATGGGCGACGGCGAGGGACTGCTGGGCGACCAGATTAGTGAACTCCGTTTGGATGGAGACTCTACGCTATGGATAGCTACCTCGCAGGGTCTGTTCTATGCTACCCGTGAGTCGTTGAGAAGGTGGATAGACCAGTATGACTATCATGTGTCGCTCTACAATATCCGTGTGGGTAGCGACCTGCTTGATATTTCGGAGATGAGCAGAGTGATGGAGACAGGCCAGATACGGCTGTCTTGGCATTTCACCTCGCAGGTGTTGCAAGCCGAACCGGTGTTGTTGGACTATGCCAATCAGCAGGGACGTCTGTATGAATATCGGGTAGATGGTGGCAAATGGCTGTTGGTGGACAGTAGCCAGCCTATCAATGTGCGACGCTTGCTCATGGGACATCACGTTCTAACCATCCGTATGGCTGGTGTGAAGGGTACAGAGACAGACTACAAGGTTATTGTGGTGCCATCGGTATGGTCCTTTGTGGAACTGTTATTGCTTTTTATGGCTGCGGTGGCTTTGTGGCTGTGGTGGCACTTGCGTAAGAATACCAAGGTGCTGCTGAGAGAACGCAATGAGATAGAAGACGCGCTCATAGAAAGCGAAGCGTTAAGGGTGAAGAGTGAAGAATTTGCTGATGCCCTTCAGGAGTCAGGGAGTATCGACTCCTTACAGAAATACCAAAAGGTGAAGGTTGACGAAGACGAATGTGCTGAAATTGTCAAGCGTATGAAGGAGTACCTGGAGCGTGAGCGGGTCTATACCAATGCCGACCTGAAAATGAAAGACCTGGCTGACGTGCTACACCTCTCTGCCCCCAAGCTCTCGCAGGTGTTCAATCTGTATCTCAAAGAGAACTACTACGAGTTTATCAACCGCTACCGTTTGGAGGAGTTCAAGCGTCTCATAGATGCTGGAGAATACAAGCGATTCACTATCACCGCACTGTCGGAACAGTGTGGTTTCAAGAAGTCGAATTTCTTCTCTACATTCCGTAAAGTGGAGGGCGTGACTCCTGCAGAATATCTAAAGAAAAGAGGTATCTAAGTACAGCTAAATTAGGTGGACTAAAATGTAAACTGCTGATAATTAGCAAGTTGATATATTTGGACTGACTGCTAAACTATATGGCTGCAAACAAGAGCGAATAACTTGTTTGCAGTTTTTTTTTATTCTATCTTTGCAGCAGATAATTGACTAAAACACTATTAGCGTATGGAACCTACTACAATCCAACAGACAAATCGAGAGTTGATAGGCAAGACCTACCAAACGGTTCGACAGCAGTGCTACTCTATCTTCCGTCAGGCATGTATCGCTGAGGATACGTGTGAGGATCTGGTGCAGGATGTCTTTATGAAAGTGCTCGGATTGGATATTATTATTGAGGACCAGTTGAAAGGGCTGGTCATTCAGATTGCCTATCAGAAACGCGTGGACTATCTCCGTCATCGTGCATTTATTAATAAGGTACATAACGACTCACTCTGGCGAATGGAGCAGAGCTATAGCAATACGGATGCTGAGGTCAACGACATTCTGAACGTTGAACTAGGTGTTGTAAAAACGATGTCGGAGAAGGATGCCAAGATTTACGAGATGACGCGCTTTGAAGAAAAGACTGCCGACGAGATAGTACTCATGACGGGACTGTCAAAGCGTGCTGTGGAGAGCCGCATCTATCGTACCAGAAACATGGTGCGCAGCGAGCTCCGCAAGGCAATGAATTTCTAAATTCTACGTTATATAACCAAAAAACAAATCTTATGAATCAAACAAGAAGATGGCTATTGGCTATTGGCTGTTGGCTCATGCTCAACTGCCTGGCGATGGCACAGGACATCACCGTGCATGGTACGGTGACTGACCAGACTAACGAGCCGCTCATCGGCGTGACCGTCATGGTTGATGGTAAGCAGACGGGTGGTGCAGTAACCGACTTTGATGGTAACTACTCCATCAAGGTGTCGAAGAACGCGACGCTGAAGTTCTCGTACATCGGCTACCAGGAGCAGAAAGTTCCTGTAGCAGGTAAGAGTACCATCAATGTCAAGATGAAGGAAGACGCAGCACTCCTGGAAGAGGTTGTCGTCGTGGGTTATGGCTCTGTAAAGAAAGAGTCGCTGACGGGTGCCGTAACAACGGTTGATGCCAAGGCTTTTGAACAAAAAGGAAGCATAGAGAGTCCGTTGGAGGCTCTTCAAGGACAGGTGGCAGGTGTTATAATAACCCGTAACAGTTCTGCCCCTGGTGATGCTGGCTGGAATCTGAATTTACGTGGTTCGGTATCAGTCAATAGCACAGAACCGTTGGTTATCATTGATGGCGTATCGGCATCGGTAAACGAGATGAACAACCTAAATCCTAACGACATTGAGTCTATCAACTTCCTCAAGGATGGTTCGGCAGCCATCTATGGTAGCCGTGCTGCAGGTGGTGTGGTTCTTATCACCACGAAGAAAGGTAAGAGCGGTAAGTTGAAAGTGGAATATGGTGGTTCTGCTACACTCAAGGTTCCTGGTCTGCAACCAGAGTTGATGAATATTGACCAATGGGCAGAAGGTGTGAAGACAGCTTTGCGTAATGATGGCAACGAGAGTAATGTGTGGTATACTTATGCTGAGTTGGCTCAGCTTTATAAGGGAGGCTATATTGACCTCGACACATCTGCCAATCCTTTTGGTAATGCAGCATTTACCGACGTGGCAGACTTCGTCTTCGCTGATACGGACTGGATGGGCAACCTCTTTGGCTCTTGTTGGAGTACAGAGCATAATCTGAGCATTTCCGGTGGTAATGACAAATCTAACTATCGCATCTCGTTAGGTTATAACTACGAAGGCTCTACATTGAAGTATGGCGATAATAACAACAAACGCTTTACCTTCCGCATCAATGATCAGTATCATTTCACTGACCAGCTGCGATTAGAGAGTGTTATCGGTTATGTACGCCAGGAACAGGTTACACCCACCCAAATATCCTCAGCCTTGACGGACACCTATCCAATGCCGGGTCTGCCAATGACAACTATCGATGGTCGTCCGTACGGATGGGGTACTTGGGGCTCACCATTGGCAAAAGTCGTTGATGGTGGTAACAATAACTTCTCACTGTCGCGCATCAATATAAGCGAGACACTGACCTATGATATTACTGACTGGCTGACCGCCAATGCCAACGTGGGATATACCACTACTGAGAAATGGCGTGACATAACAACAAATGCGATCAATTTCTATAATTTTACGGGCACAAAACAAACGCTGACCTCACCAACAGTCGCTAATTCGAGCTATCGTCAGGTAAACGACCGTACAGACTTCTATAGTTTCTCTGGCTATGTGAATGCACGTCGTACGTTCTGGAAGGATCATAACTTCAGCCTTACGCTGGGTGCTCAGTATGAGTTTACAGACTATAAGAAGTTTGGCGCAACAGCTAAGGAGATACAGGAAGGCTTGGAACTGATTAATGGTGCTGGTGAAATTACTATTCCTAAATCAGACAATGATCGTTCACAGAATAGTATCATGTCTTACTTCGGACGTTTCAACTACGACTATAAGGGACGTTACCTCCTGGAGTTCAATGGCCGTTATGATGGCTCTTCTAAGTTCTTGCCCGAGAATCGGTGGGATTTCTTTTGGGGAGTTAGTGCCGGTTGGCGCATCAATGAGGAGGCGTTCCTGAAGCGCGTTAACTGGCTATCAAACCTGAAGATTCGTGCTTCGTATGCTGAGGTCGGTAACCAGAGTGGTATTGGTAACTACGATGGTGTACAGCTCTATAACGTTACCTCTAGCGCTGGTGCTTACGTTGGTGCAGACAAGTTGAGCTATATCTCTACCAATGGTACCTTCGCTTCTACAAGTCGTTCTTGGGAGCGTATCAAGAACTATAACCTTGCTCTTGATTTTGGTGTTACTTTCGGAAAGATGGGTAGCCTGAATGGTACCATCGAGTATTTCCAAAAACGTAACGACAATATGCTCGTCAGTATCTCGTTCCCTGCAACCTTAGGTGACAAGGCTCCCACGGCCAATAAGGGAAAGTTTAAGGATTATGGTTGGGAAGGACAGCTGACATGGAACGGCCGTGTAGGTAAGGACTGGCGATATCATGTTGGTGGTACGCTGACTTTCGCCCGCAACGAGTTGACAGATTACGGCGCTACCTCAGTATTGACCTCTGGCTATCGTTCGACGACCCAAGGCTATGCCCTGAACAGCATCTTCGGACTACGCTATGCTGGCAAGATTCAGAATAAGGAGCAGCTGGAAGCCTACAAGGCGAAATATTATGAGAATAATGGTATTGGTATGCCAGCAAACCTTCGTGTCGGTGACAATATGTATGTCGATGAGAACGGTGATGGCAAACTGGACGAGAAAGACTATATCTATCTGGGCAGTGACGCACCTGAGATTAGTTACTCATTCAATTTTGGCGCTTCGTGGAAGGGCATAGACTTGAATGTTGTCTTCCAGGGTGCTGCAAACCGCTTCGTCTATCGTACCATCAACAACTTTACCGTGCCTATGCGTGCCAATTATACCAATACAACGACGGCAAGTATCGGTCATACCTGGAGTCCTACAAACACAGGTGATGATAACTACTACAATCCGTACACCAATGATGGAAACATCAATAACTATAACTATCAGGCCAACTCACTGACAGCCCAAGATGCACGCTATCTGCGCCTGAAGAATGTTACCATTGGTTATACGCTGCCAGAGAATCTTGTCCGCCAGACTCGAGTGCTTCAAGGCATACGTATCTACTTCACGGGTACAGACCTGTGGGAGACTACGAAGATTAAGGATGGCTGGGATCCCGAGGCTCCACGCACGGCAAGTGGTACGAGCCGCTACCCCTTTACTCGTAATTACACGTTTGGTATGAACCTCACATTCTAAAGAAAGGAGACAATGATTATGAAAGTAAATATAAAATATATCAGCGCTATCTGTGTGTTCTGTGGCCTTACTTCTTGTATGAATCTCGACCCGAAAGCAGAAATCGGTGATAATCTGGTATGGGAAAAGGCTGACAATTTCCAACTCTTTGCCAACCAGTTCTACGGTTGGACGCGTGACCTCCAGTCGGGCAATACTTACCAGTATGGTTTTAGTGATGGTCCTCATAGTGATTTTCGTTCTGATATTGTTTGCTCAACCATCGTTAATGCTTACAATCAGGGTACTAATTCCATAGAGGCTACCGATGCAAACTATAATTCCCTGTATAAGCGCATCTACTATACGAACTTGTTGATTAAACATGCGGGCAACTTTAGTAATCAAGCCGCAATTGCTACACCGTTGGGCGAGGCTTTATGGTTCAGAGCATACCTGTACTTCGAATTGGTACAACTCTACGGCGATGCCATCCTATTGACCGAACCAGTCGATATGGATTCAGAACGTCTCTATCAGTCTCAAGATGATCGTGGTGTTGTGATAGATCAGTGTGTGAAGGATTTGCAGCGTGCAGCAGAACTGCTGCCTGATAAGGCTGAAGAAGGACGTGTTACCTCTGGTGCCGCCAATGCACTATTGAGTCGTGTAGCACTTTATGAGGGTACTTGGCAGAAGTTTCACAACCAGAACACTTCCCGTGCAACGGAGTTGCTGACCATTGCCAAGAATGCTGCAAAAGCTGTTATCGATGCTGGAAACTACGAGTTGTTCTACAATGCCGAATTAGGAAATGACAGCTATCGTTATATGTTTATCCTTGAGGATGCTGCTCAGTGTAATCCTGCAGGTATCGCTAAGAGTGCCAATAAAGAGTACATCATGACGACGCGCCATCGCGATGGTGACAAGCTTGCACTGAATGTGACACATGCTGTAACAACGAGCAACGTTATCTGGATTACGCGTAAGATGGCTAATATGTATCTCTGCGACGATGGTCTGCCCATTAGCAAGAGTCCTCGATTTGCAGGCTATAATGGTGCCACAACAGAGTTCCAGAACCGTGACAACCGCATGCGTTGCAATATGTTGGCTAATGGGGATACGTTCTGGGACAATGACTCCAAGTGGCGTACTACATGGACAGATGCAGACTTGTCTAACTGTCGTACGGCTGGCGTGACATCCGGCAGTGGCTATCTTTGCAAGAAGTGGGCTGTTGAGCGCAAGGTTGATGACTATTACGAGTCGATGGACTACCCAGTCATTCGCTATGCCGAAGTGTTGTTGAACTATGCGGAAGCAGCCTATGAAATCAACGAGAATATCAGTGACCAAGACCTAGATATCTCGCTGAATCTAGTACGTCAGCGTGTCAACAAAAATATGCCCAAGCTTTCTAACTCGTTTGTGACATCAAATGGCCTCTCGATGCGTGAGGAAATACGCCGTGAGCGTACAGTAGAACTCTTTATGGAGGGCTTCCGCTTAGATGACCTTAAACGATGGGCCACAGCTGTTGACGAGATGTCAAAAGACTTGACTGGTGTCAAAATTACTGGCACATGGTTTGAAACCAACTGGCCTAACCACGGTCGTCAATTGGACAGTGAGGGATGTCTCATACTCTATACCGATCGTCAATGGAGCAAGAAAAACTATCTTCTTCCTCTGCCCAGTGATCAGCTGCAGTTAAATCCACAGTTGAATCAAAACCCTGGGTGGTCGAATAAATAATTAAAACGGATAATTGAAAACAGATCATTATGATTACCAAGATAAATAAGCTATTCGCAGGTTGTATATTATGCTGTGGCCTTACAGCCGCCTTCACAGCCTGCTCCCAAAATGACCTGGACATTCCTAATTTATATGCAGCTCAATGTCCTGCCTCCATAGAATTTCAGTTGCCCGACAATTTGCAGCAGCTGTTGTATGTCGATGAGGCAGATGCTACGGTCCTTCCACTAATTAAGGGCGAGACGGTCAAACTTGCATATAGCATGCAGCCTGCTGATATTACTTTCCGACAAGTACAGTGGTCTTCTAGTAATCCGGTTGTAGCAACAGTAGCCGATGATGGCACTGTGACCGCTGTCAGTGGTGCTGGTATAGGTTATAGCATGATATCTATATCACCCGTCGGAATGTTTAGTGGCTCTGGGGTAATCAGTACCCTGAAAGTACGCGTCAGTGACGAACTGATAAAGACTACCTCTATCACCGTGGACCTCTCATCCAGTGAGGTTTATGCTGGCGAAACTGTTCAAGCTATTGCTACTATCCTGCCTGCTGAGGCTACTTATCGTACCGTGAAGTGGAGTAGCTCTGACGAGTCTGTTGCCAAAGTGGATATCAATGGAGTTGTAACTGGACAGCCTTCTGCTCCCAACAATGCCAAGGTAACTATTACAGCAACAGCCCTTGATGGCTCTGGTGTTTCTGCTTCGGCACCACTTACCGTTAAACAGGTGGTACAGCCGCAGCGTGTTACCATCGATGCAGCTTATGATGGTCTCGACCTGGCCATTGCCTCAAAAGCGCTGACCCTGAATTATACTACTATTCCTGATGATTGTACGAAGAGTCTCATTGAATGGAGCAGTAGCGATGAGAATATTGCTACTGTCAAGGATGGTGTGGTGACCTTCAACCAGACAGGAAACTTTGGTGAGTTTACCATTACTGCATCCTGCCCAGAAACAGGACAGAAATCAAGTGTCAAGATGACGTTAGCAGCTGGTCTCATTCGTGAGTTGTATAAGGATCCTGACAACTTGACATGGAAGGATGCGGGACAAAGCGGCAATGGCAGCTCAACAAGCACTGTATGGCACGACGGATATGTCACCATTACCACTTATAATCAGAATGCTACCAACCAACGTGCCGATATCAAGGGTGTTACGCCAGCTTGGTTGCATGCAGGCAATTATCCTATCTTTGCTATTAAGATGGATGATGTGAAGGATAAGTATGAGGAAATAACCTCTCGAAATATCAATTTCGATGCTGTGGGTAAGGGCATGCTCAACGGATTGGATTATAAGTCTATCGGTGGTGGCAATAACAAATACTCAAGCAACTACCTATGTTCAGACGGCAGTCGCGTCTTTATCTATGATCTCTCAACTGTAGCCTGTGGAACGGGCGGACTGCTGCCTACTGACCAGGCTGTACAGTTCAGTGTCTTCCAGTTGAAGTATGCTGACATGCGTACTATCGATCATCAGGTGACTTACAATATCTATTGGGTACAGACCTTCAAGACTATGGACGATCTGAAAAAATACCTAACTGAGGTGGATGGAGTGACCTTTGAATAAATGGATAATGGATAATTGAAAACAGATAATTATGAATAAATTCAAGAATATTCTGATTGCAGGTATGGTTTGCTGTGGCATTGTTGCCACAGCCACCTCCTGTCGTGAAAACGAGTGGGGCACTGTCGACCTCAGCACACAAGATGAAAAGCAGAAGGACGTAGATGCAAAGTATACTTTTTCCAGTCATGCAGCATTGTGGACTGATGCGGATTTCCAGCGTGTTAAGCAGTCGCTAGATAATGGTACGGCCCCACAGGTGGTAAAGGATGAATTCCAAAACCTAAAGACGAATACCTATGCTCAGCTGACCTATACCCCTAATCCGCAAAAGGAAATTGTACGTGGAGATCCTAAGGGAACTGAAACAGGCTCGGAGAACTATGGATATGCAATGCGCGATGCTGCTGCCGCCTACCAGACGGCTGTGCTTTGGCGACTGACTGGAGATGATCGCTATGCAGACAAGAGTATAGAGATTCTGAACGGCTGGGCTAACACCTGCGTGCGAATCACGTCAAATGATGCTAACCAGGTACTGGCTGCTGGTGCACAGGGCTATACTTTTGCCAATGCGGCAGGTATTGTCTATAATTATAGTGGTTGGGCGCCTGCTCAGCGCGAGAAGTTCAAACAGTGGATGCTGGATGTCTTTGCAAGCAGTAACCGCAGTTTCTTGGACACTCATACAGGCAGTAATGTATGTGCAGAACATTATTGGTCTAACTGGGATTTGGTGAATATGTGCTCTTATTTCTCTATCGGTGTGTTGACGGAGAATAGCGATATGGTTAATTACGTCGTAAACTACTTTTATAAAGGTCAGGGTAATGGATGTATACAGCGTCTTGTCCGTGGTACACATACCGACCCTCTTGGCAGTGGCGAAACCATTTGTCAGAATCAGGAGTCAGGCCGCGACCAGGGACATGCCCAAATGTCAATGATGGTGACTGCAGAGCTGTGCCAGATGGCATGGAGCCTCTATCAGGCTAACCCATCGGTAACACAACTCGATTTCTTCTCAGCCAACGATAATGCTGTTCTGAAAATGGGTGAGTATGTGGCTCTGTCTAATCTGAAGAGTGGAACTGATAAGGAGAATAAGGAGGGCGCTTGGCTTGTTTCACAATCGAAAATGCCGTTCGAGAAATTTGTCTATTGCACCAATTGTACCTGTCGTGATAAGAATCATGGGGCCACTCATACAATGATGGCTGACGATGCCGGTCGTGGTGGCGTTCGTCCAGGATGGGAAATCCTTTTGGCTCACTATAAGGGTGTCAGTGGTCATAAGTATATCCAACAAATGGCCGACAAGTTACGCCCAGAGGGCGGAAGCGGTGATAACCGTTACGGCGGCAATAGCGGAGCTTTTGACCAGTTGGGTTGGAATACCTTGATGTTGTATCAGTAAACGGCACGATACGAAATGTAATTATAAAATGCGTAAGAGCACAGCCTCTTACGTATTTTATTTTGTAATGATTGTACCACTAATAACTAAGTGATTATGAAAAAAGTTTTACTCTTCGCTGCTTTGACAGCAATCGGGATTAGTGTCTATGCGCAAGATACCTATGTTGGGCAGCCTACAGCCGACACATGGGTACGTTCTAACAGCATTAATGCGAAAGGGAACAGTGCTAAAAATCTGGAAATCAAAACTTGGTCAGAAAGCGACCCCGCTACCAATTTCTATGCGCTTATGCAGTTTGAGTTTACGGCTCCTTCTATGGGAAATCAGGTGAAAAGTGCCGTTCTTAGACTAACCACACGCTACAAGAAGGGAGATAGCGAGGTAAAGGTGTTTGCATTGGACTATGATGTTGAGGAGGGTTCTACTGATTACGAAAAGGCAGGAACCGCTATTGAGGCTGCTATTGCTGGTGAACCCATCGCAGTGTTCAATCTGAAGGGAGATGGCTCTAAGGCACCTACAGATGCTATCAGTGATGATTACAAGACGGTAGATAAATGGCAGAATACCATAGATTTGTCATCTTACGTTCGCTCGCTAACTACCAACAAATTTGCCATCGTTTTTCAGAAATCCATGAACCAAAACAATTCCTCACAGATCTATTCCAAGGAGGCTACTGATGAAACACTGCAGAATGATGCAGGCACTTTTGCGGCTGCCGACCTCGTACCCCAGCTCACAGTGGAGTACCAGGAGGCTACAGACATACACTCCGTAGTCAAAGGCTCTGTTGCTGACCTGTGGGTATGGTCAGGTACACATGCAGATGAGACAAAAGGCGGTAACACCGTTGAGTTGCGTACCAATGGTGACGATAAGATGTATGGTCTGATATCATTCGCATTCGATGCTCCCGCAGCCAATGAGATTATCCAGAGCGCATCGCTTCGTCTGGTGACCCGATTCAAGAAGGGTGACAGTCAGACCAACGTCTATGGCTATGGCGCTGATATTGACGAGAGTGCTACCACCTATAATAATGCTATTGAAAACATTACGGCGGCTTTGGCTAATGACCCTATTGCTACGTTCAAGGCTAAAGGTTGTGCACAGTGGGCACCTACAGACAAAAATGTTACAGAGGAATATACTACCGTTGAGGCTTGGACCAACATCATCGATGTTACTGACTATATAAAGACTTTGACATCCAACAAACTGGTTATTCTATTGGAAAAGCCCTACGAACAGAATAACTCTACACAATTCTGGACGAAGGAAGCTACGGATATTAGTAACCATGAAGAGAGCGCATTCAGCTATACCTTTAAGGCTGCCGACCTCGTGCCGCAGTTGATCGTAACATATAAGGATACAGGTGCTACAGCCATTTCTGACGTTAAGGTTGAGAACTTCAAGGTGGCAGAAGGTGCTTACACTCTTAGTGGTCAACGTGTGACCAAGCCCACGAAGGGTCTTTACATCGTTAATGGTAAGAAGGTTGTTATCAAATAAGCACTTTCCCCTATGAATACGACCGTTAGAAACTTCTTGTGTTTCGCGGCCATCAGTCTACTGCTGCCCGCCTTGGCTGTTAGTCCTTTGCTGGCAGCAGTAACTTTGAGCCATCCCTGCATGCTTCATACACAAGAAGATATTGGCCACGTGAAAGCCTCTCTTGGCAGTGAACCATTATCCTCTGCATACGCTCATCTGCAAGAGAGCCAATATGCGCAACTCACTTATACGGAACATACGTCGGCTCTTCTTGATGGCTATCTGAAACGTATGGACTATAATAACTGGGGACCAAATGGATCGCACGGCCAGTATGCCGATTACAACAACTATACCGCATCTATGCGTGATGCTGCAGCAGCTTACCAGTTGGCATTGCGCTATCGTCTCTCCGATGATACACGCTATGCGGATGCTGCCGTTGCTGTACTTAATGCATGGGCAATCCACTGTAAAGGCATTCTGAAGTTATCTGGGTGGACGAATGGTATCTGTGATCCTAACCTCTATCTCATACTGATACAGGGTCACCAATTTGCCAATGCTGCCGAATTGCTGCGTGACTATGGTGGTTGGGCTGCTGCTGATTTTACAGCTTTCAAAACCTGGATGCGAAACACGTTTTATGACTTGGCAAACTTGTTTCTTACTAACCACCATGGTAGCGTTGGCACCATGCACTATTGGCTTAACTGGGATTTGGCGGCGCTGACAACAGTACTCTCTGTCGGAATTCTTTGTGATGACCAGTCAATGGTTAACCAAGCTCTCAACTACTATAAGACTGTTTCTGCCGAAGCAGGTTATGTACGCAATGCTGTTCCTTATCTACACCAGGATGTTGATAGTGATGAACAACTTGGTCAGTGTCAAGAGTCAGGTCGTGACCAAGGTCACGCTACATTGTGTGTCTCGCTGCTGGGCACCTTTTGCCAAATGGCGCTTAACGTTGGCGAGGATCTCTTTGCCTACGACGACTATCGTGCATTGAAGATGGCTGAGTATGTGGCAAAATACAACCTACCTACTGCAGAAACCTATAGCAACAACAGCAAATCATTTGTATATAATAATGTACCTTATACAGCCTATTCGAATAAAGAATATTCTAACCCGGCGATTAGTGCTGCCTCTCGTGGCACGCTACGACCTTGCTGGGAAGTGTTTGCTGCTTATGCTCGTCGTCACTTGCTGCCAGCACGCTATTGTGAAGAATGGGTTGCGCTGACGCGGGCACAGAGTGGCTTTGGTGCTGATGGCGGAGCTGGCGACTATGGTAATAACTCTGGCGGTTTCGATCAATTGGGTTATGGATCCTTGATGTATGGGTGGATGCAGGGTGTCTATCCGGCTCGTGTCAGTGGTGTCGGCTATACGACACTCAATGCTGCCTTTAATGCTATTAGCGCAGAGGGTACCATTGAACTATACGATGATATCACCATCACGAGCAGGTGTAATACGAATGCAAAGACCATCAGTATCGTTCCCAAGACTGATGGTATTACTATCAGTAGTACGCTTACTAATAGTCTTTGGCTGCTGAACAATAATAGTAGTGGCCGTCTGACCATAGGCTCTGACGTCTATGCGTTGACCATCGATGGTGGGAATCTGGCTAACAGCTGCAATATTCTGGAGGCTTCGGGGAGTAGCATAACAACTGTCAGAAATACCATTTTCAAGGATTGCTGGAGTACTCATAATTCGGGCATCATTACCGAGAAGACTAACGGCAAACTTTATTTGGACAATGTTTCGTTCGTAGACTGCACCACCAATGAGGGTAGGGGCGTTGTCTTTGCTGGCAGTAACGAGGTGTATTTGGTCAATGCCCTTTCTTTCTTAGGAAATAATGCCTACGACATCTATCTGGAAAACAAGTTCCTGAGAGTGGGCGACATGACAGAGCCGGTGAAACCAATCATACTGAAGTACCAGACACCAGCATTAGGCGCTGTTGTTCTCAGTTCTGCCACGGGAGGTGACAAATCTGCCTTTTTCGAGATGTCCGATGACAGCTATGGCATCGTTAAGAGCACTCACTATACCGATCATTACATGACGGAAGCCAGCAGCCAGACCATTACTTCAGCAGGGGCAGCCACGCTGATACTGCCTTTTGAGTCGAAGATGCCAAAAGGGATTAAAGCCTATACCCTGAATTCTCTCGGAGGTAACAGCATTATGGCAACAGAAATGGTGGGTACCACACTCCCTGCCAATACACCCGTCTTACTGAATGGCGAGGCAGGAAACTACAAATTTACGAATATTGCCAAAGTAAGTGCCGTGACAATAGGCAGCGGGCTGCACAGTGTAGGGGCTCTGACGGGTGTGTATGAAACAACTACGGTTCCTCAGGGCTGCTATATTCTGAAAGACACTGCGAGTGGCGTAGGTTTCGTTAGGGTGGCGAATGGTACAGTTCAGGTGTTGTGCAATCGCTGCTACTTGACAACAGACAATTCTTCACGTGAGTTCCTGGATATTGTCTTTGGCGATGCTACGTCTATTGTCACTGCAAGAAACAAGAGGGCAGTTCTCATGGGCCAGTACTACAACCTTGCAGGCTTGCCGGCACTGAGAGGCTTTTCTGTTACCAAAGGACGCAAGGTGTTGCATCGTTAACTTCCAGCATTTATACATAGAATGATGAAAAAGAAATATATGGCACCTCGTCTGAAACAAGTATTACTGGATGTGAGACATTGTTTGCTGGCAGCCTCCGCTACTGGATTTCAGGTCTTGGATGTTGAGGCTGAAGATGGTGACTTTGGGCTGTAGCTTGTCGCTTTCTTCTTGTCTCTAAAAACAACGGTTGACGATTTGCGTAAATTGTCAGCCGTTTTCGTATGACAAAGAAAACTTAAAACGATATGATTATGACAAGAAAACTACAACAACTATTAACGACACTCCTGTTGACAGTAGGAGTAACAAGTGCGTGGGCTGGCGACTTTATTGACGATGCCGCAACGATTAAGGTAGCAGGAACTGAAACAAGTGCTACCGATGACAGCGGAAAGAAAATACTTAGCTTTACCGCAGGTTCGAGCAACGACGTGGAATTGCTGTTTACTTTTGCAGGAAAGTCTGTAAAGCCTGGCCAGATCTTTGGCGTTATTGAATATGCTGCAGGTGGCGACACCTACAACAAGTGCCGCATGATGAAACTGACTCTGGGTGAAAGTGACTATGAAGAAAAGAGCGCAGGTAGCACCATGAATTTCTCTGTAGGCGGCAACACCGTCGTTCTCTGCTCTTTCTTGCAGAACCCTAACGATGATGCGGCAAAATCGTTGCGCAAATACTTTACAGACAATGTCGACGAGCCATCCTTTACACTGACGGGCGCCCGTGTCTTTGCTGGTGTGACGGCAAACAGCGCGGTGACTATCCGTCGAGTAGGTATATACACCCTGGGTGAGATTCTGGAATTGTACCCTTCTTTGAAAACCAAAAACTGGCAGATTAACGACAGCTATCGCCTGCTGAATGACGGCACCAACAATGCCAACAACAGCTCAACCAACAACGGCAATGACAATGGCTGGATAGAGACTAAGAATAATGGTAGCGACATCACAACCGTGGCCGGATGCAAGCTATGGGTGAAGGCCGTCGACCCAGCCAAGCTGCCGGCCAACTACAATTACATATATGCCCGCCGTCTGAATCCGACGGACGCAACCACCGAGGACATCTTCAGCGCGCTGAAGGACAATCAGGTGCTGATGCTTTCCTTTGGCACCGGCTCGAACGCTCACGTAATGACCAAAATCCCGACAATGCATAAAAAGTTGATTGACTTCGATCGTAAAATGTATAACTATACCTTTGTTGACGGAGTCAATCCCACCCAATGCGCCAAGGTTGATGTCAAGGGTTCGCAGAGCACAAACTACGCTACCTATAGCCGTGTGCTGAAAGCTGGCTATAACTCTTGTGCCATGCCGTTCAAGAAGATAGCCAATGCCAGCGACGTGCCAGCAGGCATCTCCTTCTATAAAGTTGGATCGTTGACAGATGGAAAGATTACATTTACAAGAATTGCTGATCCTACTGCCAGCAATACATTTACGGATGGTACCAACTGGACTCCCGTTATCATCCATGCTGAAACAGCTGGAGTCTACACTTTCGTAGGACGTGACGGTATAGCAGACCTTAGCGGTTATAAAGCTAAGACTGTCGGCAACAGTAGTGACCAACTGAAGTGGGTAGGCTCATTTGTCGAGGAGAAACCAACAGACGACTACCTCTCGACCATCAACTATGGTATTACGTCAGACGGTTCCTCGTTCGCTAAGTTTGGCACTGAGACCAAGACTTCTTACTACCGTGCCTTCCTGGCAGACGGTCGTGGCGCAGCTGCCCGCGAACTGTCCCTGAGTTTCGACGACGATGTAACTTCAATTAGTGAAGAGTTAAGAGTTAAGAGTGAAGAATTAACTTCCACAGCAGGGTACTTCAATCTTGCAGGTCAGCGTGTTGCCCAGCCTACTCGTGGACTGTACATCGTGAATGGACGTAAAGTAGTCATTAAATAATAGGAGGAACGAACAATGAAAAAGATATATATGATCCCTGCTCAGCAGGTTTACGAGTTAGAGGTTCAGCAGATGCTCTGTGGTTCTATCACTGAGGTGGGCGATGATCTCAACGTAGTTATTGACAGTGGCGACAGCGGCATCTTCGATGACGATGTCATCAATGCCCGCGAACTGGAGGAATGGTAGAAAGACTATTCGCCAATGATTTAAGGCTGGTGGTTGCGTAAACCACCAGCCTTTTTCGTATCACAAAGAAAAACTTAAAACTTATTGATTATGACAAGAAAACTACAATTCTTTTTAACCGCACTCCTGCTGATGGTGGGAGTGACTAGTGCGTGGGCGGATGACGTTACTCCGAAGCTAGATGTCTGCTTCCGTACAAATGCTGCGACAGAACAAAAAGCCGTAAATACTGAATGGGTAAGCGGATATCCTAAAAAAGCCAGCACAACCAATGCTGAATCAGAGTGTAATGCGCAAGCAGGACTTTTCGTTTTGCAAAAGTATACCATAGCTGATCTTGACAAGGTGAACAAACTTGTGTTGAGAAATGTAAATTCCGGCAATGGTGGTGGTGATGCCATCGCTATTTGGGTAGTTGCTAAAGCGACAAATTATGGCAATACTTCCAATTTTTCAACCGCATGGACAGAAAATACAGCAGTAGCAGACATTGTTGCTGCATATACTGCAACCACAGGCATCGCTCCGCGTGCTACAACTGGCGATGTAAACACCACATACCTTGTTAATGGAACTAGCGACAGATCTGACGGCAATAAGTTCACTATCAGTGGCGATGCACTTACTACACTTAAGAATAATGCGGTAGATAATACATTCACGTTGCTGCTCACTAATAAAACTGGTGATATGAAGGCAAATAATGGCCGTAAATTTTGCAGTAGTGGCAGTGAGACTAATCCGCTTAAGTTAATAGCAAGTTACAGTGTTCAGTTGGAAACCAATAGTACGACGACCTATCACGAAACGTTAAATGCTGCCTTCGATGCTATTGCAGCTAGCGGAACCGGTACCATTACGCTGTATGGCGATGCTACTATTACTAGCAGATGTAATGTAGGTGCAAAGACCATCACCGTTGTTCCTTCAAAATCAGGTATAAGCATTACAAGTAGTTTGACCTCTAGTCTGTGGTTGCTGAATAATGAGGCAGATGGGAATCTTACCATTGGCTCTGATACCTATCAGTTGACCATTGGTGGTAGCAGCGTTGTTACTAATAGCAGCAATTTCCTTGAGACATCAACAAAAGCCTGCACCACATTACTGAACAACGTAAAGTTCAAGAATCTGACGACAACAAACAATGGTGGTGTGGTTAATCAGAAAAGTAGCAGCAGTGCAGTACTTACTCTTAAAAACTGTGCATTTGAAAACTGCATGGCACCAACAGATAGAGGCGTGGTCTTTACGGGATCAGATGGAGCTTTAATCCTTAGTGGCAATAACACTTTCACAAACTGCTCGACCTATGATATTTATGCGGAAAAACGCTTCAAAGTAGATGCTACAAATGGCGTCACCAATATTATTCCTATCAAAGTGTATTCAGGAATTGCTGTAGGTAGTCCTGTCGCTCTAACAGTTGCGAAAGAAGAAATCCCTCTCTTCAAGCTCATGGTTGATGGCAAATATCTGAAATGGAGAACTGAAGGCCAAACAGGAGATCGTCGAGACATGCAAGTTGCAGAGGATGGCTCAACATCTTACGATCTAACCGTTTCCGCTGCTGGTGCCGCCACACTGGTACTGCCTTACACCACTACGATTCCTACTAGTCCTTCTACACCAAGGTGCTATACGCTGAGCTATACATCTGGAGATAATATTACCGCTACAGAGATTACTACCACACTGCCAGCTCATACCCCTGTATTAGTAGTCGCTGACGCAAATACTTATACATTCACAAAGACTGATGCAGTTGCACCATCATCAAATGCTAACCTGCTGATGGAAAACTATACAACTAATTACGTCGTTCCTGCAACAAGTGGTGAAGAGCCAAATGTTAATACCAACTACATTCTAAGCTACAAGGATAGCCAGCTTGGCTTCCGCAAGGTGGATGGTAGCACAAATAAGGTACAGCCATATCGTGCATATCTGAGTGTTAAGTATGATGCAGGAGCTGGCGCTCGCGAATTCTTCGGCATCGACTTTGGTGATGGTGAGACAACCGCTATCAACAAGGTGGATGTAGAGAAGAAGATGACAGGCGAGGTGTACAATCTGCAGGGCATTCGCATGCAGGGTGAGAACCTGCCAAAGGGCATCTATGTGAGAAACGGAAAGAAGTTTGTGGTTAAGTAAATGTAAGGGAGGACAAGATTATGAAGAAGACATATATGAAGCCGACTATAGAGGTTTATACAGTCAAAACACAAGGTGTGCTCATGACCAGCGGTAATGTTGGTGGGTCAGGTGTCAGAATGTCATGGGATGGCACTGCCGATACAGACGAAGAAGGCCTGTAACGATGAGTATCCTTAACGCATAGACAAACTAAACATTCTATATTTACGGTCCTCCCATCTCACGGCGTGTTTCCATGAGGTGGAAGGGCTTTTTTGTATCGACCGTCTACTATAACGATGGTACCAGTCGTACCATGAAGGTGGTGCTGAAATAACCTGTCAAAGGGATAGAATATAATTTAGGGAAGCAACTTGATTGCTTCCCTAAATTTATTTCTTTTTCTTCTTGCCCGCTTCGTCGGGGAGAACCGTGACACGGCGGTTGGTGGGGTCGCTGATGACGTCGTTGACGATGGTCGTTACCTGTTGCTTGAGTTCCGAGATAAACTGTTGGGCGTCGTACTTTTGTGCCTCGATGTCGCGCAGTTTCTTCTCCCAGATACCCGTCAGTTCACAACTCTTCAGCAGGTCTTCACGGATGAGGTCGATGAGTTCGATACCTGTGGGCGTAGCCACCAGACGCTTACGCTCCTTGCGGATGTACTTTCGCTTGAAGAGTGTCTCGATGATGGCAGCACGTGTTGACGGACGACCGATGCCGTTTTCCTTCATGGCACGGCGCAGTTCCTCGTCGTCGACCAGCTTGCCGGCAGTCTCCATGGCACGTAGCAGGGTAGCCTCAGAATAATAAGGTGGTGGCGTGGTCATCTTCTCCGTGAGGGTAGGCTGGTGCGGACCGCTCTCACCCTTCTGGAAGACGGGTAGCGTGCGCTCTTCCTCGTCGGGTTTCTTCTCATCATCATCTGACTGCACATCCTTGGCATAGACGGTGCGCCACCCTGGGTCGAGAATGGTGCGACCGGTGACCTTGAATTCGATGGCATCGGGGGAACCGACGCCTACTTCGCCCAGCACAGTGGTTTGCGCGTATTTGCAGTCAGGGTAGAAGACGGCAATGAAGCGTCGCGCTATGAGGTCGAAGACCTTGCGCTGCATGTCGGTGAGTGCCGTGGGTACCATGCCTGTCGGGATAATGGCGTGGTGGTCGGTGACCTTCGATGAGTCGAAGACCTTCTTGGACTTTGGCAGTGCCTTGCCGCCTAATGGACGTACCAGCTCGGCATAAGGCGCCGTGCCAGCATGTTTCACCTGAAACAGACCATTCATGGTCTGGGGACACTTGGCATAGACATCGTCGGGCAGGAAGGTAGTGTCGACACGCGGATAGGTCGTCAACTTCTGCTCGTAGAGCTGCTGGATAATGTTCAGCGTGGTCTCTGCAGAGAATCCGAACTTCTTATTACAATCTACTTGCAGTGAGGTCAGGTCATAGAGTGAGGGCGGCGTCTCTTTACCGTTCTTTTTCTCCACCTGTGTAATGGTAAATGGCTTGCCCTCAATGGTCTTGAAGGCTTCTTCACCCTCTTCTTTCGAGGTAAACTTTCCCTTGGTAGCCGTAAATGTTGTGTCGCGATAGACGGTAGCCAGTACCCAGTAGGGCTCTGGCTTGAAGTTGTCAATCTCCTTCTGGCGGTTCACGATGAGTGCCAGGGTGGGGGTCTGTACACGTCCGATGCTGAGCACTTGATGGTTCTGACCGTATTTAATCGTGTACAGGCGTGTGCAGTTGATGCCTAACAGCCAGTCGCCAACAGCACGGCTGAGTCCTGCCATATAGAGTGACTGATAGTTTGACTGGTCTTTCAGCGTGGCAAAGCCCTCGCGGATGGCCTCGTCAGTCATTGACGAGATCCACAGACGTTGTACAGGACATGTAGCTCCTGCCTTCTGCATCACCCAACGCTGGATGAGTTCACCCTCCTGTCCGGCGTCACCACAGTTGATGATGCCGTCGGCAGCCTGCATCAGTCGCTCGATGACGGCAAACTGCTTCTTGATGCCTTCGTCGTCCTTCAGTCGGATGCCGAAACGTGGAGGAATCATGGGTAGTGCTGTCAGACTCCACGCCTTCCACATGGGCGTATAGTCTTCAGGCATCTTCAGCTCACACAGGTGTCCGAATGTCCATGTCACCTGATAGCCGTTGCCTTCCATATATCCGTCGCGACTGGCTGTCGCTCCGATGATGCGTGCTATATCCTTTGCTACGCTGGGTTTCTCTGCTATACAAACTATCATACGAACTGCAAAATTACAAAATAATGCTGACGTGGCAAAGTAATTTTAGAAGATTAACGCAAATCGGCCTTAAAATAAGGGCAATACGAATAAGAATGGGGAATTTTGAAAAATGATGGTGTGCAAATTTGGGAGGATTGATGAAGGAGTTAGGTTGCCAAATCGTAACCCGTTTACGACCTCGTTGACAGTTAAACTTTTCTAAATCCAAAGGGTGTAAAATCGCAGAATGACGCACTTCACTCCGATTGGTTTTCAATGACACGAACTGCATAGTTTTGCCGAAAAAGCGATTCGAAAATTGGTATTATCTTTGCAGCCCGAATTAAAAAAGGATTGAAGTATGTCAAGAAGCACATTCAACATTCTCTTCTATGCCAACAAGAGCAAGGAGAAAAACGGAATTGTCCCTATCATGGGACGAGT
>CADBWR010000003.1 GCA_902798425.1 uncultured Bacteroidales bacterium | reverse complement strand
AATATTCACGAAGAATCTCGAGACTTTCTTCTCTACTTTTCTTTACTTTTCTACTCATAAGTTGAACTCAAATTTTGTCAACTTATTCAGTACACTACATAGCATTAACTGAATATTTAGTAGATTTTAGGGTTCACATTTACGCGTAAGTTATTGATATATTGCGCCGTAAGTGTGAACCCTATTTGTTTTACATTGTTTTCAAGTGTCACTGTCACGCCTAACAAACAGACTTATTGCGCGTTAGGCGTGACACTTGTTTTTAAGGACTTCACTTATTACTTGAACACGATTCTGTCTGCCAACTGTAGGAAGTAGTCGTTCGACCAGATGTCGAGCGTATGGGTATCTGTGCGTAAGAAGCGTAGTACATCCTGCTTTACCATATCGATATTGGTTGTGGCCAGTCGTTCTTTCAAGTTGGTAAGAAACTCTTCCTTTGTCAACTCTATACCATTAAACTCCTGAATACGCTTTTGCAGATGATTGAAGTCAAGAGGAATATTGTTGCCTACATACCATTCAAAGTCGTACCAGTCGCGCCCCTTTACACGTGTCTTCCAGTTTCGGAATGCCAACGCATGCATCTTGCCCGCATACAGGTCAGACAGTGTAACACAACGAACCATGAATGAGAAAGGTTTAAATAGTATCTTCTGCTCTGTTTCGAAATCTAGAGGCGGATTGGTGTCCAATTCTATTTTAACCTTTACAGTCTTTTCTGTTCTAAAGGCGATATCATAAACATCGGTATTGTCCTTTAAGAAAGCTGACTCAACTTTGCCAAAGATTTTCTTCTCTTTCTTTATAATATCCACTTCTCTTCCTGTAAACTTGAAGGCCTCGATTATTTGCGGAAAGTAGTCTTCCAAATGGATATCATTACGCTTTTCTGTCAACGTAAAATCCATATCCTCAGAGAATCGTCGTAAGCCATGAAATATGCGCAGACAAGTGCCTCCATAGAAAGCTGCATGTTCAAAGAAGCCACCACGCTGAAGTCCAGACAGAGCTATCTGCTGCATAACCTCATGTTGAACATTAATCTTTTCTTCAGGATTTTGCGGATTCTGTGCCGCTACCATTTCATCGAATATTGTCATCGCTGCATCAGTTTTAAAACATTGGATAATATTTGCTTCTTATTACCTGTCTCCATACACTGGCGAATTATCTCTGGATTCATTTGCCGCAAATCATCAATATCAATTCGCATATCTTCTTCAAAGAACACTCCAAGCCTTGACATTGACTGGTCAGGCACATACTTCTCCTGCATCAGCATGTCGCACAGCGCTTTCTCTGGCGAAGCCATCAGATAGTTCACGCCAGCCTCTTCCTGAATCTTAATGCCAATAGGAAAATAATCCTTGGAGACTCCCTTGTAAGTGAAACGTCCCAAAGAATTCTCGAATTCACGTGTATGGCGGGTGGTAACAGAAGTTACGGAATAAACTCGTTCAGGAATCAACCCATACCGCCTTAATGCCCAGTGAAGAGAAACGTATGAGGGACCATAAAGATGGTTGGCAATAAGACCAACAGAAAGCTCCTTGCCGCTAATTTCGGGCGACACCACATACAGGCCACGCTTCAGACGAATCAACACCCCCTTCTTCTCAAGCATAGCAATATGCATGTTGGGCGACCGATAGTCGGCATACAAGCTCTGCAACACTTCGATGCCTATAGGCACATTTCCCAAAGCCTTTAACTCCTTGTATGGTATCATTTGTTCCATTTCGGGTGCAAATATACGGATTCTCGTACAGAAAACCAAATAATTCTTTATTTTTTGTACGATAATTCTTATTTTTATAGCTTACTTTGTCGTCCAACTACTTCTTTCTTATCATTCAGTCACGCTGTCTTGCATTGTACGACGGCCATCAAAAATATCTGCGACGGCCATCGAATATATTTGCGACGGCCGTCGCACGAAGTGAAAAAGCTAGTTTGGGCGATGAACAGGCCTAATACGACGATGAAAATGGCTGATTAGGGGAACAAGAATTGCTGATTTAAGATTCATTTTGATCTAGTGTAAAGAAATCGGAAACAGCTCCTCGCTTCTCGGGTGTTTTTATCTCTTCCAATACAATAAATAAGGTGTAGATGTCGTTATTAACTACGTGCTTAAGCAGAAAATAACGATATTTGTCTTGCTGTTGTTGTCAGCCACATGTGTTATGGCCCAACAAGAGCCATCCTTCGCTCACTACTGGGCGATGGAGCCGTCGTATAACCCTGCAGCTATTGGCAAGCAGTCGAAGCTGAACGTTACAGGAGCCTATGCCATGACGCTGACAGGTTTCGAGAATGCACCACGCACCATGCACTTTGCCGCCGACATGCCCCTTTATTTCTTGAACCACTACCATGGTGTGGGCCTGCAACTGGTAAACGACCAGATAGGACTGTTCTCACACCAGCGATTGGTGGCACAGTATGCTTATAAGCAGTCTCTGCTGGGTGGCATGCTGAGCATTGGTCTGCAGGGCGGCATTCTGAGTGAGAAGTTCAAGGGCAGCGGCCTTGACTTGGAGAACAGCAACGACCCGGCATTCAGCAAGACTGACGTCAATGGGGTAGCCATAGACCTGTCTGCCGGATTGTACTACACCCATGGTCCGTGGTATGCCGGACTGTCCGTCCTACACGCTACGGCACCTTCCATAGAACTGGGTGACCGTTCCATTATCGACATTGCCAGAACATATTATTTAACGGCTGGATACAATATTCGGCTACGTCATCCGTTATTGTCAATACACCCCTCCGTGTTGGCACATACCGATGGTACTAGCCACCGCGTCAACGTGACGACACGTCTGAAGTACACGCATGAGCAGAAGATGATGTATGTCGGAGTGGGCTACAGCCCATCTAACTCCGTGACAGGATATATCGGCGGATTCTTCCACGGCATCATTATCGGCTACAGCTACGAGGTCTACACCTCGGTACTGAAGATTGGCAATGGCTCTCACGAGCTGTTTGTGGGTTACCAGACGGATCTGAACTTCCAAAAGAAGGGACGTAACCGCCATCAGAGCGTACGCATTCTTTAATTGAGAATAGATAATTGAGAATTGAGATATGAAAAAATTACTGAGTATAGCACTGAGCACCACCATGGTGATTCTGTTGTCTGGCTGCTTCGGCAGTAAGATGGCATCGTCAGCAGGTGGCGAAGTGACTGGTGTGAGCGGCCGTGCCTTCAGCGAACCCGCTCCTTACGGTATGACACTTATCAAGAGAGGTCATCTGCGCATGGGTATCGACAAGCAAGACTCCCTATGGGGCAAGCAGACTCCCGTACGCGACATCTCTGTCGAGGGTTTCTGGATGGACGAACGTGAGGTTACTAACTCCATGTATCGTCAGTTTGTCAACTATGTACGCGACAGTATTCTGCGTGAGCGCCTGGCTGACCCCGCCTATGGTGGTGACGAGACCTACAAGATTGAGGAAGACAAGAACGGCGACCCCGTAAAGCCCTACCTCAACTGGAAGAAGCCTCTGCCACGCAAGCCTAACGAGGACGAGCAGCGTGCCATTGAGAGCTTGTACGTCATTAATCCCGTAACAGGCGAGAAAATGCTGGACTGGCGTCAGATGAACTATCGCTACGAAATCTATGACTACACGGAAGCTGCCAAGCGCAAATACCGCACAACACATGCCGAGCGCGTGCTGAATACCGACATTCGCGAGAATCCCAACGAGCAGATATGGATTTCCAAGGACACTGCCTACATCAATGACGAAGGTCAGATAGTCCGCGAGACCATCAACCGCCAGTACACTGGTGCCTGGGACTTCCTCAACACCTATATCATTAATATCTATCCTGACACCACCTGCTGGGTCAACGACTTCCCCAATGCAGAGAACGAGAGCTACATGCGCTACTACTTCTCCAATGCTGCTTACAACGACTACCCTGTAGTGGGTGTGACATGGGAACAGGCCAACGCTTTCTGTGCCTGGCGCACAGAGTATCTGTTGCGCGGACTGGGTGCAGCAGCACGCTACGTACAGCGCTACCGCCTGCCGACAGAGGCTGAGTGGGAGTATGCTGCCCGCGGCAAGGACCAGAACGAGTTCCCGTGGGACAATCAGGACGTAGTCAGCGGCAATGGCTGCTTCTTTGCCAACTTCAAGCCCGACAATGGTAACTATACCAAGGACGGCAACCTGATAACCAGTCGTACAGGTATCTATAGCTCCAACAGCAATGGCTTGTATGACATGGCGGGTAACGTAGCTGAGTGGTGTTCGACCATCTATACCGAGGCAGGTGTAGAGGCTATGAACGACATCAACCCGCAGTTGCGCTACAATGCAGCCAAGGAAGACCCCTACCGTCTGAAGAAGAAGTCAGTGCGCGGTGGCTCATGGAAAGACCCCGAGAGCTACATCCGCTCCGCATGGCGTTCATACGAATATCAGAACCAGCCCCGTTCATACATCGGTTTCCGCTGTGTGCGCTCGCTGGCCAACACCACAAGTGACAAGATTAAAGTAAAGAAAGGAAAGAAGTAATGACCGTATACAGTAAATTCAATTTCGTCTACCGCTTACAGAAGTGGATGGACAGCGTGGCAGGACAGACCTTTCTGAACTATGCCTATTCGTGGGGTGCCTCTATCGTTATCTTGGGTACGCTGTTCAAACTGACCCACCTGCCAGGTGCTAACTTCTTCCTGTTCTTAGGAATGGGTACGGAGGTCTTCGTATTCTTTATCTCAGCCTTCGACCGTCCCTTCGATAAGACGACCGACGGTATGGATCTCGATATCCACATGGAAGAGGAGGGCGCAGCGGGTGCTCCCACTGTCAGCCTTGGCAATGCCGTACAGGGTGCAGCAGTAGTAGCTGGTGGTGTTGCTGGTGGCGGTACCATCGTTATTAATGGTGGCGGCGGTGGCGTAGTAAGCGGTGCTGATGTCAGCAGCGAAACTGCTGACCACACTCAAGGCGGTGCTGACCACACTCAAGGCGGTGCCATCAGCTTTGCCGGTGGCGTTGTAGGTGGCGGTACGGTAGTCGGCTGTGGCGGTACGGTAGTCGGCGGCTCTCCCGCTGAGGCTGTTCCCACCATGGGCGAAGAGATGAAGGAGGCCACCTCTAACTATATTGACGAACTGAACCGTCTGACCGAGATGCTCGCTGAGGTTTCTGCCCAAAGCCAGCGTCTGACACGCGACTCCGAGGAGATGGAGAATCTGAACCGCACACTGACAGGCATTAGCCGCGTCTACGAGATGCAGCTGAAGAGTGCCAGTGCCCAGATTAGCACCATCGACGAAATCAATGAGCAGACACGCCACATGGCTGAGCAGATTGTCGAGCTGAACAAGATCTATGCTCGCATGATTGAGGCTATGCAGGTGAGAAGTCAGATGTAAGAAGTAAGAGGTAAGATATGGCAATCAAGAAAAGACCGGTTTCTCCGCGCCAGAAGATGATTAACCTGATGTACGTCGTACTGATGGCGATGCTGGCACTGAACGTCTCTAACGAGGTGCTCAACGGCTTCTCTATTGTTGAGGAGAGCCTGAAGCGCACCACGATGAACGCTACCAAGGAGAACCAGGCTATATACGACGACTTTGCCGAACAGATGAAGAAGAACCCGCAGAAGGTTCAGCAGTGGTACGACAAGTCGCAACAGGTCAAGGAGATGAGTAACAAGCTCTACAAATTGGCCGAGGAACTGAAGGAAGCTATCGCCATAGAGGCTGATGGCAAGAATGGCGATCCGCGCAACCTGCGCAACAAGGAAGACCTGGAGGCTGCCAATCAGGTGATGCTGTCGCCCAGCCGTGGTCGTGGCAAGGAGCTTTACGACGCCATCAACAACTATCGTGCGAAGATGCTCACCATGGTTAATGACTACCATCAGAAGCAGATGATAGCATCAAACCTGACTACCGAGATTCCAAAGGGCGAACAGTCGCTGGGCAAGAACTGGCAGGAGTATATGTTCGAGTCCATGCCTGCCGCTGCCGCTGTCACGCTACTGTCCAAGCTGCAGAACGACGTGCGCTATGCAGAAGGTGAGGTGCTGCACACGCTGGTCAGCAACATCGATGTCAAGGATATCCGCGTCAACGCGCTGAACGCCTTCGTAATTCCGAACTCACAGACCATTGTGCGTGGCGACAAGTTCTCTGCGCACATCGTGATGGCTGCTGTCGACACCACACAGGTGCCCCAGATATTCATTGGCGACAAAATGGTTAACCTGCCTGGTGGCATCTATGAGACGATAACCAGTCGCACAGGTGACTTCACCCTCTCCGGACACATCCAAATGGTGAATGGCAACGGAGAAATCATCAAGCGCGACTTTGAACAGAAATATACGGTAGTAGACCCGTCGGCAACGGTCAGCGCCGACCTGATGAACGTGCTCTATGCAGGTTACTCGAACCCGCTGAGCGTATCAGTTCCTGGCGTACCTGTCAACAAGGTACAGGCCACAATGACGGGAGGCACGCTGCAACCTGTAGGTCCTGGTCGCTACATTGCCCGTCCTACGGCTGTAGGCCAGAACGTAACGATTACGGTGACCTCTACCAATACGGGCCGTGCACAGCAGATGGGCCAGTTCACGTTCCGCGTGCGCCGTCTGCCCGATCCCACCCCATACATTGCTATGAAGGACGAGAGTGGTTCGCCCATACGTTATAAAGGTGGCGGACTGTCCAAGGCTCAGCTGATGGCTGTCGACGGCATTGGTGCTGCCATCGACGACGGCATCCTCGACATTGCCTTCAAGGTACAGTCGTTTGAGACCGTCTTCTTCGACAACATGGGTAATGCCGTTCCGATGGTCAGCGATGGTGCCAGCTTCTCAGCACGCCAGAAGGAGACCTTCCGCAAGCTTCAGCGCAACCGCCGTTTCTATATCTCACGTGTCAACGCCATCGGTCCTGACGGCATACCCCGTAAGCTGAATGCGTCTATGGAGGTGATTGTTAAGTGAACCACGAATTTCACGAATTAAACGAATATATTACGATATGAAAAGAGTATTGTTCTTATTGATGATAACGCTGATAGCTGGAGGCACTATGGCTCAGCCCAAGGCTCGTCGCCAGCAACAGACACAGCAGAAGGCCGGTCAGAAGCAGTCGCAGAGTCAGGGTATGTCGATGCGTGCGCGTCTGATGTTCCCCACGGCAATCGATATGCCGGAGGATGTCGTTTGGCGCCGTGACATCTATCGCGAGATAGACCTCAGCAAGGATGCCAATGGCGGACTCTACTATCCCGTAGAACCCATGGACCGCGAGGTGAACCTGTTTACCTATATCTTCAAGTTGGCACTAAACAACTACATCCCCGTCTATGAATACCGACTGGACGGCAACGAGTCGTTCTCAGACTCAGCACGCGTACAGATGAAGACGGTGCTCGACAACTATCATATCTTCTATGAAGAAAAGGATGGCAAGTTGCGCGTGGAGAACAGCGACATTCCATCGGCCGAAGTCAAGCTCTACTATCTGAAGGAGAGCGCCTACTACGACCAGGCCAACTCGTCGTTCCATCGTAAGGTGTTGAGTCTCTGCCCTGTCATGCTGCGTGAAGACGACTTTGGCGGAGAAGCTTCTAAGTACCCCCTGTTCTGGGTGAAGTATAGCGACTTGGAACCATTCCTCAGCCGTCAGACCGTGATGACCAGCAACCTCAACAATGCTGCCACCATGTCAATGGACGACTACTTCACGCTGAACCGCTACGAGGGCACCATCTATAAGACCAATAACATGTTGGGCAAGACGCTGGCACAAATCTGCGAAGGCGACACCACCAAGCTGACTGCCGAACAGAAACGTATCGAAGCAGAACTGAAGGCCTTCGAGGAGAACATCTTTGGCGACAAGCACCGCAAGGACTCGCTCGACTCTATTGCCAAGCTGGATCCGCGCGAACTCAAGGCAGCCAAGAAGGCAAAGAGCAAGGGTACTGCCCGCAGCAGTTCTGCCAGAGTCAAGAAGTCTAAGCCCGCCAAGTCCTCTTCTGCTTCATCAGGCACTGCCCGCATGTCGGTACGCCGCCAGCGCCATTAAAAAAATGGCAAAATTGTTGGAAATATCAGAATTATTCCTTACTTTTGTCCCCAGATACAATTTAAAACCAAATAAAAACAACTGATTATGAAAAAATTATTTGCTTTAGTGCTCATGGCTGTTGCCTTCGCAATGCCATCAAAGGCACAGTTTAGCTGGGGTATCCAGGCTGGTCTGAACATGTCAAATGTATCCGTTAAGGATGCTCCCAGTTCTGTCAATAGCCGTACAGGTTTCTTTGTTGGTCCTACTATCAAGTTCTCCCTTCCTATTGTAGGTCTGGGCATTGATGCTTCAGCTCTTTATGACCAGCGCGAGGGTAAGGCTGGCGATGAAACCATCAAGTCACAATCCATCCAAGTTCCCATCAACCTCCGTTACGGATTCGGTCTGGGCTCTATGGCTGAGATCTTCGCCTTTGCAGGTCCTCAGTTCGGCTTCAAGCTGGGTGGTGACAAGAACTATGGTGTAGGCGACTGGACACTAAAATCATCTAACTTCAGTGCCAACATCGGTATCGGTGCTACCATCCTGAGCAAGCTGCAGGCCAAGCTGAACTACAACATTGCTCTGGGTACAACTGGTGAGTTTGAGAGTGTCAGCTCCACTGTCAAGCAGGTCGCTGATGCCAAGTTCAATGCTTGGCAGATCTCTTTGGCTTACTTCTTCTAAGCAACTCGTTAGCATACTATAACAAGAAGGTGGGAATCGAACGATTTCCACCTTTTTCTTTGTTGTTTCAAGAGCTGCGGATTTCGTCTAAGACACCACACTCCACCTAAATCCCTCGGAATGCCTTTCTGTAGAGGGGTTTCAAGTGTGTGGAGTGTAGGGGGAGTGTTGGTGGAGTCTTGGAACAACACTCCACACAGCGCAAAGCCTTTGTATATCGGGATTTCAGGAGATTGGGTGGAGTGGTGACGTTTTTCGCGATTTCCATCCATTTTCGCTAATCAGCTCATCAGCACAGCTGTATACGCAGCTGGCTCAGGCTGTCCTGTAACTGGCTCAGCCTATCTCGCAAGTGGCTCAGCCTATCTCGTAGCAAAAGGGACTATATGAGATTTTTTTGCTTTTACTAAGTGATATTAAAAAAAAGTTTGTACCTTTGCAGCAAATTGCAGTAAGTACCTGCAAAACTGGTTGCTAAAGTATTGCTTAACAAACCAACATAGAAGAAAATGAATAATATGAAACTTGTGGTGCTGACCGCCACCCTCGCCTGCGGTCTCAGTGTGCTGTCTTCTTGTAAAAAGGCTAATGCCAGCGAAGCAAAGGCTGGAGAAGTAGAAAAGACAGAGTTGATTCGTACCAGTCAGAGCTGGGATGGTGTAGAACTGCCCGACTATTTCCAGGGCCGTCCGGAGTTGGTAGCCGTCAAGTATGTGTTCCCCGCCGGACAGAAGTTGGGATGGCACCACCACCCCGTAATGAACTACGGTATCTTGGTGCAGGGCGAACTGACTATCATCGGACAGGATGGCAAGGAGAAAACCGTTCATGAGGGCGAAGCAGTTGTAGAGATGGTGAACACCATCCACCACGGTGAGAACCGCGGTACCAAGCCCGTCATCCTCTACATGTTCTACCTTTCGCAGGAAGGCAAGGAACTGGCTGTGCAGCACCCGGAGATTCCACTGGATTAAGTGACGAGGACTGGCTATCCAAGCGGGTAGCCAGCCAACGTCGGCAATCATTGTAAAGCGCAAAAACTAAGCATGACCAGAAAGACTGTATGGCTTTTTCTCCTTTCCATGCTGTGCCAGACCGTGGTCTATGCACAGATAAGCATGGGTAACCCAAGAGAGAAGTTCAGCCTGACGGCCTCGGTAGACGGTGTGGGCAATTCCAGCTACACATGGGACACGGACAATGACAAGGACGTGGCTGACGGGCGAATGACACATCAGATGAACGTCAAGCTGAGGTCGAGCATCAAGCTGGTGTCGGGACTGATGGGTTCCGTCAGTATACAGCCCTTCTACAACTATAGCACAACACGGCTGAACACGGACTGGCGAGAGGGTATGGCCCTCTTCGACTTTCCCCAAGAGCACCACCACTTAGGCGCCACGCTATCTGCATCGATGAATCTGATGCTGGGAAGCAGAGAGAAGGGTAAGCCCATGACTCTCATCATTAGCGGCACACCCAACTTCTCGGAGAACGGCTTTGAACAGTGGTCAGCAATTGGAGGCGTTATCGTCCACGTCACCCGTAGCGAGAAGACCTATCTCGGTTTGGGTGCCGGTGTGCTCATAGGTACTGCTATAAGATGGCCTCTCTGGCCTCTGTTCATCTACCGCCACCAGTTTGACAGACGCTGGAGCATTAATGGTATGGCGGCCAACTGGATGCTGAGCTACCAGGCATCTCCTCAATTCAAGCTGTCGGGTGGTTTGGAACTGGCCTCTGAAAAGATATACTTCCGCCCGAAAGATGAGCGACTGCCGAGCAAGGCATCCTTCAACCTCATCTCCGAGCGTATAGGACTCTATGCCAACTGGCAGACCACCAAGGAACTGTCGATGGAGTTGAGCGCAGGTGTCAACTGCCCCTTCTATGGTCGTATCAGGGCTGTCAACGATTCGCACATATATATGAAGCTAAAAGCAAATCCGAAGCCCTTCGTCCAACTGAAGGTGAACTACAGTCTCGCGAAGAAGAACCAGAAAGAGAGAAAATGAGAATAAGGTGGAGAAGGAGTGAGTAGAACAAAATACTTGAATAGTTTTCTTGTCATAAAAGGGGGCATTGATACACTAAAGAAAGAAAATGCAACAATTGATAGATATTGTTAGGTGTTTTTTTATTAACTTTGCAACGTAATTAGAGCTAACGCCAACTAACAATTATTATCAAATACTAACGACAATGAAAAAACTAACTATTCTAACGCTGCTCTTAACGCTGTTACCAGCTCTAAAGATGCAGGCTGCTGTTGATCCGAATTTCTACATCTTTCTTTGTTTCGGACAATCGAATATGGAAGGTAATGCCCGTCCAGAGGCTGCCGACCTGGCAAGTCCCGGACCACGTTTTCTGTTGATGCCCGCCGTGGACTTCCCCGCCGTCGGCAATCGCCCTGCCCGTAAGATGGGTGAGTGGTGCGAGGCTTCTGCCCCTCTGTGTCGTCCGAATACCGGACTGACTCCCGCCGATTGGTTTGGCAGAACGATGGTGGAGTCGCTTCCCAAGAATATCAAAATTGGTGTCATCCACGTCGCTATCGGTGGCATTGACATCAAAGGCTTCCTGACCGACAGCATCAAGGAGTATGCCGAGAAGAAGGCTCCAGGTTGGATGAAGGGTATGCTGGCTGCTTACGACAACAACCCCTATAAGCGTTTGGTAGAGCTGGCCAAGAAGGCCCAGAAGGACGGTGTCATCAAGGGTATCCTGATGCACCAGGGCGAAACCAATACCGGCGATCCCAAGTGGGCTGGCATGGTGAAGCAAGTCTATGAGAACCTCTGTGGCGACCTGCAGCTGAAGCCCGAAGAGGTGAACCTCTATGTGGGTAACATCGTGCAGGCTGGTGGCAGAGGTGTCTGCATCGGTTGCAAGAAACAGATTGACGAGCTACCCCAGGCCATCCATACCTGTCAGGTGATTTCTTCCGACGACTGTTCGAATGGTCCCGACCGTCTGCACTTCGATGCTGCCGGTTATCGTGAGCTGGGTTGCCGCTACGCTGAGGCCGTAGCACGCCATCTCGGTTTCGAGCCCAAGCGCCCGAAGAATATGCCTGTTGCCAAGAAGATTGAGGTGCCTGCCGACGCTGTGACCGTAGAGAATGCCATCCCCGGCAATGAGTTCCCGAAGATTGACAAGCAGCGTCGTGCCTACTTCCGCATCCAGGCGCCTGAGGCCCGCAAGGTCGTTGTCGACATCTGCAGCAAGAAATATGAGATGCTGCCCGATGGTAAGGGAGGCTTCATGGCCGTCACCGATCCGCTGCCCGTGGGCTTCCACTACTACTTCATGAACATCGACGGTGTGAACTTCATCGACCCAGCCAGTGAGACCTACTTCGGTTGCAACCGTGAGGCCGGTGGTCTGGAAGTTCCCGAAGGTCCCGAGGGCGACTACTATCGTCCTCAGCAGGGTATTGCTCATGGCCAGGTGCGTAGCATCTACTATTTCGCCGAGCACTCAACTCTCAATGGTCATCAGCCTATTGCCAGCGGCCAAAAGCTAACAGCTAATGGCGAGTGGCGTCACGCCCTGGTATACACTCCTGCTGAGTATGAGAAGGGCAAGAAGAAATATCCCGTGCTCTATCTGCAGCATGGTATGGGCGAGGGCGAGACCAGCTGGATGCTGCAGGGTAAGATGCAGCACATCATGGACAACGCCATTGCCAAGGGTGAGGCAGTGCCTATGATTGTTGTCATGGAGAGCGGCGATATCAAGCAGCCCTTTGGTGGCGGCAACAACCGTCAGGGTATGAGTGACTATGGTGCTTCGTTCTATCCCGTACTGCTCAATGACCTGATTCCTTATATCGATGCCAACTTCCGCACGAAGGCCGACCGCGAGAACCGTGCTATGGCAGGTTTGTCATGGGGTGGCCACCAGACCTTCGACATCGTGCTGAACAATATGGACAAGTTTGCCTGGATGGGTACCTTCAGTGGTGCCATCTTCGGCCTCGACGTGAAGACCGCCTACAATGGTGTCTTTGCCAATGCCGAGGAGTTCAACAAGAAGATGCACTATTTCTATATGAATTGGGGTTCAGAGGACTTCATCAAGAGTCAGCAGATTGTCGACGGCTTGCGCGGTCTCGACATCAAGGTAGACTCTTCTGTCTCTGAGGGTACCGGTCATGAGTTCCTGACTTGGCGCCGTGGCCTCCATGAGTTTATTCCTCACTTGTTTAAGAAATAAGCATACGCTATGAGATATCTAAGAAATCTTCTTCTGACACTGAGTTGTATGGCTGCGGCCATGCAACTCAGTGCTGCTAATAGCTTCGTGACATTCGCGGAGCAGAGTGGGGCGCTGTCGTTGGCAGGTGCCACGATTGGTTATAGTGACCAGGAGCCTAAGGCGGTACAGATTGCTGCCGCCAACCTGCAGCAGGACATCGCAAGTGTCATGGGGTTCACCCCCACGAAGAGCAACACCCCAACCATCCTCATTGGTACTGTTGGCTGCAATAAGCAGATAGACCAGTGGGTGAAACAGAAGGTGCTGAAGGACCTGAAGGGCAAGCGCGAGAAATTTGTCATCACCACCATCGACGGACAGCTGGTTATTGCAGGCAGTGACCGTCGCGGTACCGTCTATGGTATCTACGAGCTCAGCCATCAGATGGGCGTGTCGCCCTGGTACTGGTGGATGGATGTGCCCGTCACGAAGCGCGACTATGTGGGAATCCTGCCAGGTCAGTATACTGACGGCGAGCCTGCTGTAGAGTTTCGTGGTCTGTTCTTGAATGATGAGGCACCCTGTCTGACCTCGTGGGTGAAGAACACCTTTGGCACTGGCTATGGCGACCACCGCTTCTATGCCAAGGTCTTCGAGCTCATCCTGCGTCTGAAGGGTAACATGATGTGGCCTGCCATGTGGGGCTGGGCCTTCTATGCCGACGACCCCGAGAACCTGAAGACCGCCGACGAGATGGGTATCATCATGGGTACCTCACACCATGAGCCGATGGCCCGCAACCATCAGGAGTATGCCCGTAAGCGTGGCGAGTGGGGCCCCTGGAACTACCAGAAGAACCAGCAGAAGCTGGACCAGTTCTTCCGCGAGGGTATTGAGCGCATGAAGGGTACCGAGGACATGGTGACCATCGGTATGCGTGGCGATGGCGACGAAGCGATGAGTGCCGAGGCCGACACCAAACTGTTGCAGCGCATTGTGGAGAACCAGCGAAAGATTATCAAGGAGGTGACTGGTAAGCCTGCCAACAAGACCACGCAGGTGTGGGCTTTATATAAAGAGGTGCTCGACTACTATGATGCCGGCATGCGTGTTCCCGACGATGTCATCATGCTGTTGTGCGACGACAACTGGGGTAATGTGCGCCGCGTCCCCAATGCCCAGGAGCGTAAGCACCCCGGTGGCTGGGGCCTGTACTACCATGTCGACTATGTCGGTGCTCCCCGTAATACGAAGTGGCTGAACGTCACCCAGACACAGCAGATGTTCGAACAGCTGTCGTTGGCTTACGACCACGGCATTCAGCGTATGTGGATTCTGAATGTGGGTGACCTGAAACCGATGGAATATCCCATCCAGCTGTTTATGGACATGGCATGGAACCCGAAAGAATATACCCAGCAGAATGTGACGGAGCATACGGTCCGCTTCTTCGGTTCTGTACTCGGCGGGGAAACCGCCGAGTGCCTGGCAAGTGAGGTGGCTGCCGTGTACAACCGCAACTGCCAGTATATGGCACGTGTCACTCCGGAGATGCTGGATGCCCGTACCTATAACCTCGCTACTGGTGAGTGGCGCAAGGTGGCTGACGACTATGCCCGCTTAGAGCGAGAGGCCCTCCGTCTGTTGCCGGAGATTCCCGCTGCTGTCGTCGATGCCTACCGCCAGAGCGTGCTCTTCCCCGTACAGGCGATGGCCAACCTCTATGATATGTACTATGCACAGGCTATGAACCAGCATTTGGCAAGCGCCGGTCTGCCCGACGCAAACCTCTGGGCACAGCGCGTGAAGGACTGCTTCCGCCGCGACTCGCTGCTCTGCCATGACTATAACAAGGTGATGGCCGGAGGCAAGTGGGATGGTATGATGACGCAGAAGCATATTGGCTATCGTTCGTGGAACGACGACTTCCCTAAGGATATGCTGCCCAGAACTGCCACCGTTCCCGTTGATGCATCGACAGGCGGCTATACCTTTACCGCGGTGCATGGCTATGTGGCTATGGAGGCAGAACACTTCTACAGCAGCAAGGCTGCCGACGGTACGGCATGGAGCATCTATCCTGACTACGGCCGTACCCGTAGTGCCGTGGCGCTGACACCCTACACCAAGCCTGTCGACGGTGCCTCGCTGACCTACCGCTTTGCGCTGCCAGCCAATGCGCCTGCTGAGGTGAAGGTACATGTGGTGGTGAAGTCTACACTCGACTTCCTGAATGTCGGTGGACATGAGTATACCGTCAGCCTCGACGGCAGTGAACCGCAGGTGGTGAACTTCAACAAGACACTGGTAGACCGTCAGCCCTATATGTACTCTGAGTACTATCCCGCTGTGGCTCGCCGCATCGTGGAGAAGACCGTCACACTGCCTGTCAGTACCCAGGAGTTCCATGAGCTGACCATCGTACCCCGCCATCCCGGCATCGTCTTCGAGAAGATTGTTGTCGACTGTGGCGGCTATCAGTCGCAGTACCTCTTTGGAGAGGAGTCACCAGTAAGACGTATTCGCTAAATGATAAATGATGAATGAGAAGATGAGAAAACTGTTTATCATATTTGCAGTGACTTGTTGCTTGTCGGCTGCAGCCCAGCAGTTGCCGTATCAGAATCCGAACCTGTCGGCCAGAGAACGTGCCAAGGATTTGTGTGGCCGTCTGACATTAGAAGAGAAGGCGAAGCTGATGCTCGACGAGAGTCCTGCCATTCCTCGTTTGGGTATTAAGAAGTTCTTCTGGTGGAGCGAGGCCCTGCACGGTGCTGCCAATATGGGTAATGTCACGGTGTTCCCCGAACCCGTAGCCATGGCATCGTCGTTTAACCCCGCCCTGCTATATAAGTGCTTTGACATCGCCTCTACGGAGTTTCGTGCACAGTATAACCACCGTCTCTATGACCTGGGTGGTGAGGATATGAAGATGCGTTCGTTGTCGGTATGGACACCGAATGTCAACATCTTCCGTGATCCCCGATGGGGACGTGGACAGGAAACCTACGGTGAAGACCCCTACCTGACCAGTATGATGGGCGATGCCGTGGTACGTGGCTTGCAGGGCGATCCGCTGATTGGCGCAACCGGACAGCACAAGTACCGTAAGCTGTGGGCATGTGCCAAGCACTATGCCGTACATAGCGGTCCGGAATACACCCGCCATACTGCCAACCTGACGAATGTACCGGTGCGCGACTTCTGGGAGACCTATATGCCGGCCTTCAAGTACTTGGTGACGAAGAGTGATGTCCGTGAGGTGATGTGTGCCTACCAACGTCTGGACGATGACCCCTGCTGTGGTTCTAACCGTCTGTTGCAACAGATACTGCGCGACGAGTGGGGCTTTAAGTACCTGGTGGTCAGCGACTGTGGTGCCATCAGTGACTTCTATGAGTCGCACAAGAGCTCGTCTTCGGCCGTTACGGCCTCAGCGCGAGCTACACTGGCAGGCACCGATGTGGAGTGTGGCTATGGCTATGCCTACCGCAGCATCCCTGAGGCCGTACGTCGTGGTCTGATTACCGAAGCAGAGGTCGACAAGCACGTCATCCGACTGTTGGAAGGTCGCTTTGACCTCGGCGAGATGGACGACCCGTCGCTCGTGGAGTGGTCGAAGATACCTTACTCCGCCATGAGTACCAAGGAGTCTGCCAAGGTGTCCTTGGATATGGCGCGTCAGAGCATCGTGCTGCTGCAAAACCTCCCCAACCCCTCCCGAGGAGGGGCTCCCATACTTCCACTCAATAAAAAAGAACGCATTGCCGTCATTGGTCCGAATGCTGATAACGAACCCATGATGTGGGGTAATTACAATGGTACACCCAATAAGACCGTAACAATCCTTGACGGTATCAAGGCCAAACAGAAAAAGGTGGTCTATTTCCCCGGCTGTGACCTGACATACGACAAGGTGATGGAGTGCCACCTGGCTACAGAGTGTACGGCACCCGACGGCAAGAAGGGTCTGAAGGGTACTTTCTGGACGAACACGGAGTGGAAGGGTAAACCTTTCACCATCGAGTATTATACCAAACCGCTGGCAGTGACTACTAATGGCATGCATGTCTTTGCCGCTAATCTGCCTATTGAGGACTTCTCGGCCAAGTATGAGACAACCTTTGCCCCGAAAGAGGCTGGCGAGTATGTGTTGAACGTAGAGGGTACCGGCGAGTTTGAGGTGCTGGTGAATGGCAGTCGCAAGGCCTACCATCGCATCTGGCGTTCTACACCCACCCGTACCGTGCTGACGGCAAAGGCTGGCGAGAAGTTCCAGATAGAGGTACGCTTCAAGACCGTCAAGACGTGGGGTGCCGGCATGAAGATTGATATTGCCCGTGAGTTGCCCATCGACTACCAGAAGACCATCGCCCAGCTGAAGGGTATCGACAAGGTCGTCTTTGTCGGCGGTATTGCTCCCAGTCTGGAAGGCGAGGAGATGCCTGTCAACATCGAAGGTTTCAAGGGCGGCGACCGTACCAATATCGAACTGCCCAAGGTGCAGCGCGACTTCCTGAAAGCGCTGAAGGCTGCCGGCAAACAGGTTATCTTCGTCAACTGTTCCGGTTCGGCTATTGCCTTAGAGCCAGAGATGCAGACGTGCGATGCCATCGTTCAGGCATGGTATCCTGGTCAGGAGGGTGGAACGGCTGTTGCTGACGTGCTCTTCGGCGACGTCAACCCCAGCGGTAAGTTGCCCGTCACCTTCTATAAGCGTAGCGATCAGTTGCCCGACTATGAGGACTACTCCATGAAAGGACGTACCTACCGCTACTTCAACGATGCCCTGTTCCCCTTCGGATATGGCCTGAGCTATACCACCTTCGAGATGGGAGAGGCCAGCAGTACCGTGGATGGCAATTCTGTCGCCATCACCGTTCCCCTCAAGAACACCGGTAAGCGCGACGGCACAGAGATTGTTCAGGTGTATATCCGCAATACCGCTGACAAGGAGGGCCCGCTGAAGACGCTGCGTGCCTTCAAGCGTGTCGACGTAAAGGCCGGACAGGAGGTGACAGAGACGATACAGCTCAGTCGTGAAAGTTTTGAGGGCTGGGATGGCGAGACGAATACCATGCGTTTCGTCCCCGGTACGTATGACATTTTTGTGGGCAACAGTTCTGCAGACAAAGACTTGCAGCGCCTAACCGTGCAAATACAATAATCAACCCCTTTACATGATGAAAAAACTATTAGCACTATTTTCCTTGGTATGTTCTTTGCCATTGGCGGCACAGGATTACACGCTGTGGTATGACAAACCTGCAGCGCATTGGCTGGAAGCACTGCCTGTCGGTAACTCGCAGATGGGTGCCATGATATATGGCGGTACCGATACCGAGGAGATACAACTCAACGAAGAAACCTTCTGGAGCGGTTCGCCCCATGACAACAACAATCCTGCAGCCAAGGCACATCTGCAAGAGGTGCGCGATAGCATCTTTGCCGGTAAGGAAGAGGCTGCTCACAATATTATCGAGCAAAACTTCTTCAAGGGTCCTCACGGCATGCGCTTTCTGCCGCTGGGTAGCGTGAAGCTGTCGTTAGGACACACGGATGTGACGAGCTACCGTCGTGAACTGAATATCGGTACGGCTCTGAATACCACCTCTTATATTTATAAGGGTGTAAAGTATGAACGTACCGTCTTTGCTTCGCTTGCTGACCATGCCGTTATCGTACGACTGACAGCCTCGAAGAAAGGTGCCCTGTCGTTTGACGTTAACTTCGGTAGTCCCTTGGAATACCAGGTTGCTACGGACGATGGTCTCTTGACGGCTACCGTCAAGAATGCCGAGCATGAAGGTATTAAGGGCGCACTCACTGCCGAGTGCCGTGTAAAGATAACGACCGACGGTCGCTGTAGCGGTGCCAGCGTCACCGGTGCTACGACGGCTACGCTGTATATCGTCGCTGCCACCAACTATGTGAACTACCACGACATTAGCGGCAACCCTGCGCAGAAGAATGACGCCACTCTGCTTGCTCTGCAGAGAAGAAGCTACAAGCAGTTGCTGAAGCGCCACGAGCAGGCCTACAAGGAGCAGTATGACAGGGTGAGCCTGGAGCTGGGGAGACTCGCAGGAAAAACTGCGGGAGTGGTGGATGAAACCGTGAAGGCGGGAACCGAGGCTGCTATGCTGCCTACCGACCAGCGTCTGGCGCATTTCGATGGTAGCGACCTGGGACTCGTAGCGTTGATGATGCAGTACGGCCGTTACCTGCTGATATCCTCGTCGCAGTCTGGTGGACAGGCTGCCAACCTGCAGGGTATATGGAATGATAAGGTATATCCCATGTGGGACTCGAAATACACTATCAATATCAATGCCGAGATGAACTACTGGCCGTCGCTGGTGGGTAACCTCGTCGAAAACCAGGAACCGCTGCTCACCCTGACGCGTGACCTCAGTGAAACGGGACGTAAGACGGCAGAGGTGATGTATGGCTGCCGTGGATGGGTGGCCCACCACAATACCGACCTGTGGCGTGTTGCCGGACCTATCGACGGCACCACATGGGGAATGTTCCCCACGGGTGGCGCCTGGCTGACGACCCATATCTGGCAGCAGTACCTGTTTACAGGCGATAAGCAGTTGTTGCGCGACTATTACCCCGTGATGAAGGGTGCTGCCGACTTCCTGCTGGATTATCTGGTGGCTCATCCGCAATATGGCTGGCTCGTCACTGCACCGACGGTGTCACCGGAGCATGGCCCTATCGGCAAGCATACGACGGTGACGGCAGGCTCAACCATGGACAACCAGATTGTCTTCGACGTGCTGAGTCAGACGGCCCAGACCGCCAGTATCCTTGGCGAAGATGCCTCTTACATCAGCCGTCTTACCGCTGCCCTCGCTAAGTTGCCTCCCATGCAGATTGGTCAGCATGGTCAGTTGCAGGAGTGGCTGTGGGACGGTGACGATCCCAACGACCAGCATCGTCATGTGTCGCACCTCTATGGGCTGTATCCCTCCAATCAGATATCGCCGTTTACGCATCCCGACCTGTATACGGCTGCTGCCACCACACTGACACAGCGTGGTGACCAGGCAACAGGTTGGAGCCTGGGGTGGAAGACCAATCTGTGGGCTCGTCTGTTGGACGGCAACCATGCCTTCCTGATTATCAAGAATATGCTCCGCATTCTGCCGGAAGACCGGAAGATGAGAGAGTATCCCGACGGACGTACCTATCCCAATCTGTTTGATGCCCATCCGCCCTTCCAGATTGACGGTAACTTCGGTGTGGCAGCCGGTATCTGTGAGATGCTGCTGCAGAGTCACGATGGTGCCGTACACTTGTTGCCCGCCTTGCCCGACGACTGGCAGCAGGGTAGCGTCAAGGGATTGAGAGCCCGTGGCGGTTTTATCGTAGATGAAGAATGGAGCGAAGGAAAACTTCGCTCGGCCCGAGTGCGCAGTACCATTGGTGGTACGGTGCGCCTGCGCTCGTATGTACCCCTGACAGGTAAGGGCCTGCGCCCTGCCAAGGGCAGCTGTCCTAACTCGTTGCTGGCACCGGCCACTATCAAGCAGCCGTTGCATTCTCCTGAGTTGAAAGTGTTTGAGAACAAGGTGTTGCCGACCGTCTATGAGTATGACCTTGACACCACTGCCGGAAAAACTTATACATTGAAGATAGGATGAGAAAAAGTCTGATAATGGCAGCTGTCTGGCTGCTAACCACCACTGCATGGGCACAGGTGAAGGTGGAGTTTATGACCCCTTCCATTGTCCATATTGTAAAAGGAGAACCCACCAAGAGTCTTGTCGTAATTGCCAAACCTGAACAGGTAGACATCAAGCAGAAAGGCAATACCTGGTCGAGTAGTGCGCTGACTGTGAAACAGGATGCCCAGGGCAACCTGACCTTCCTGACCGCTAAGGGCAAGGTGTTGCTCAGGGAAAAAGCGTGTGACGTGATTCAGTCACGTCAGACCTTCACCCTCGACAAGGATGAGGCTATCTATGGTTTGGGAACCATCCAGAATGGTAAGATGAACCGTCGTGGCGAGACCAAGCGCATGGAACAGTCGAACCTGGAGGATTTCCAGAATGTGCTGCAAAGCATCAAGGGCTGGGGTCTCTATTGGGAGAACTACTCACCGACGCTCTTTGAGGACAATGCCAACGGCATGACCTTTGATGCCGAGGTAGGCAAGGGCGTTGACTACTACTTTATGTATGGTGGCAGTGCCGATGGTGTCATTGCACAGATGCGCCATCTGTCTGGCGACGTGCCTATGTTCCCCTTGTGGACCTACGGTTTCTGGCAGTCGAAGGAGCGCTATAAGACTGCTGCGGAAACAGAGAGCATCGTTGACAAGTACCGTGCCTTGCAGGTACCGCTGGATGGTATCATCCAGGATTGGCAGTACTGGGGCTCCAACTATCTGTGGAATGCCATGGACTTCCTGTCTGAGGATTTTGTCAATGGCCCGCAGATGATTAAGAACGTACACCGCAAGCATGCCCACTTCATGATTTCCATTTGGGCCAGCTTCGGTCCGCAGACCCAGCAGTACCGTGAACTGGCAGCAAAGAACCTGCTGTTGCCCTTTGAGACATGGCCGCAGAGCGGACTGTCGCATATCTGGCCGCCACGCAAGGACTATCCGTCGGGTGTGAAGGTGTATGATGCCTTCAGTCCTGAGGCCCGCGCCATCTACTGGAACCACCTGAAGCGCCTCTATGACTATGGCACTGATGCCTGGTGGATGGATTCTACCGACCCCGACTTCTTCAACCCCAGAGAGTCAGATTATGCTTACCCGGTCTATGGTGGTACATGGCGCTCACAGCGTAATGCCTTCCCGTTGGAAACCGTACGTGGCATCTACCAATCACAACGTAAGGATGACCGTGGCAAGCGTATCTTCATCATGACGCGTTCTAGCTATGCTGGTCAGCAGCACTATGGCTCTAATATGTGGAGTGGCGATGTCAACTCGTCATGGGACATGCTGCGCAAGCAGGTACCTGCCGGTCTGAGTTTCTCGCTGACGGGCAATCCCAACTTCAATACCGATATCGGTGGTTTCTTCTGTAATGCCTACAATACCCTTGGCCCTGCCTCAGCACCCCGCAATCCACAGTATCAAGAACTCTATGTGCGTTGGATGCAGTATGGTCTGTTCTGTCCAGTCTTCCGCAGCCATGGTGCTGATGCACCCCGTGAAATCTGGCAGTTTGGTAAAAAGGGTGAACCCGTCTATGACGCCATCGAGAAGCAGATCCGTCTGCGCTATCGTCTGCTACCTTATTTATATAGCACAGCCTGGCAGGTGACCAGCAACAACGACAGCTATATGCGTCCGCTTTTTGCCGACTTTCCGCAAGACAAGACAGTTTGGGATATGACTGACGAGTTCCTGTTTGGCCGTAGCATCCTTGCTGCTCCTATCGTCACTCCGCAGTATACCGAGGAGAAAATTATTCGTACTGATGCCATGACAGGATGGGACCGCAATGATGTAAGAGGTCAGAAGGATGATGTAAGAAATGTGGACTTTACGGCTACGAAGACCGCCGTGAAGTACTTGCCTAAGGGTGCCACGTGGTATGACTACTGGACGAACAAAGTGTATAAGGGTGGCCAGCGTGTAACCATCGGGACGACGCTGGATCGTGTTCCGATGTTTGTACGCGCCGGCAGTATTCTGCCCCTCGGTCCTGAGATGCAGTATGTCGGCGAGAAGTCCTGGGACCATCTGGAGTTGCGCATCTACCCCGGAGCAGATGGCAGCTTTACACTCTATGAAGATGAAGGTGACAACTATAACTACGAGAAAGAAGTGTACAGCACGATTGCTTTCAAATGGAATGACCGCAGTCGTACACTGACCATCGGAGACCGTCAAGGCAGCTATCCCGGTATGCTTCAAAATCGGCAGTTTACGGTTATACTGCCCGATGGAAAACAGCAGACCATTCGTTATAGTGGGACGTCGCAGACAGTTGTTTTTTAGTTGTTAATGGTAGGATTGTTTATCCATGATACATAATCCAAAGAGTTTGTAACACCAGCTAATGCCGGTGTTACTTTCTTTTTGTAACTTTGCAAGCGTAAATATATGAGCTATTAACTAACTTAATTATCACACAAATGAAACAGACTTTGAAGACAGCTTTGGCCATTGTCTTGGCCATGAATTGCCTGAGTTCTTGGGCGCAGTGGGGCGCTCCTGCCGATCCCAATCCAACAGTAAAACTAAAGGATGCCTATAAGGACTACTTTATGATTGGTGTTGCCCTTAATCAGCGTAATGTCAGTGACGATGCCCAAATAAACTTGGTGAAAGCTGAGTTTAGCAGCATCACCGCCGAGAATGACATGAAACCTGGCGAGTTACATCCCAAGGAGGGCGTATGGAACTTTGAACGGGCCGACAAGATTGCCAACTTCTGCCGTCAAAATGGTATCAAACTGCGTGGCCACTGCCTTTGCTGGCACTCTCAGTTTGCTGACTGGATGTTCACTGACAAGAAGGGTAGGGAAGTGAAGAAGGAAGTGTTCTATGAGCGTTTGCGTGAACACATCCATACTGTAGTGAACCGTTATAAGGACGTTGTCTATTGTTGGGACGTCGTAAACGAGGCTATCTCTGACGGTGGTGGCGGTTTTGGCGGCTTTGGCCGTCGTGGTCAGGCTCCTAATCCCTATCGTGAGAGCCGCCATTACAAGCTCTGCGGTGATGAGTTTATTGCCAAGGCTTTTGAGTTTGCCCGTGAGGCAGACCCCAATGCACTGCTGTTCTATAACGACTATAACGAGTGCGACCCAGGTAAACGTGACCGCATCTACAATATGGTTAAGAAGATGAAGGATGCCGGTGTTCCCATTGATGGCATCGGTATGCAGGGACACTATAATGTCTATGGTCCCACTGAGGAGGACATCGATGCAGCCATCACCAAGTATGCAAAGATTGTGAAGCACATCCATGTTACCGAACTCGATATCCGTATGAATACCGAGATGGGCGGTCAGCTGCGCTTCTCTCGTGGTGAGAACAAGCCCGTTGCAGGCTATATGAACACCCTGCTGACTGACCAGTACAGCCGTATCTTCAAAATTTTCCGTAAACACAAGGATGTCATCGACTGTGTGACCTTCTGGAACCTTGGTGACCGTGACTCATGGCTGGGTGTCAACAACCATCCGCTGCCTTTCGATGAGAACTATAAGCCCAAGCAGGCTTACTATGCTATCAAGAACTTCGATGCTAAACTTGACAATACTGTTCCCAAGGAAGACTTTGTTCCCAATCCTTGCAACCAGCCTGGTCAGGAGTGGCCGAAGGTCAACAGCGAGGGCTATGCCCGCTTCCGTATTGAAGCTCCCGATGCCAAGTCTGTCATCGTCAGCCTCGGCCTTGGTGGTCGTGGCGGTACGGTGTTGCGCAAAGATAAGGATGGTGTATGGGTAGGAACCACAGAAGGTCCGATGGATCCTGGCTTCCACTACTATCATCTGACCATCGATGGTGGCGTATTCAATGACCCAGGTACCCACAACTACTTCGGCAGCTGCCGTTGGGAGAGCGGTATCGAGATTCCTGCTGCTGACCAGGACTTCTATGCTTATCGCAAGGACATTCCTCATGGAAACATCCAGCAGGTTACTTTCTGGTCTGAGAGTACCGGTAAGATGCAGACAGCTAATGTCTATCTGCCTAATGGCTATGGCAAACTCGTCAAGGGTAAGAACGGCAAACTCGAGCAGCAGCGCTATCCGGTCCTCTATCTGCAGCACGGATGGGGTGAGAACGAGACCAGTTGGCCTGTACAGGGTAAGACTGGCATCATCATGGACAACATGATTGCCGATGGTAAGATTAAGCCTTTCATCGTGGTTATGGCCTACGGCCTGACCAACGACTTCAAGTTCGGTACCATCGGTAAGTTTACTGCCGAGGAGTTTGAGAAGGTGCTCATCGATGAGCTCATCCCCCATATCGATGCTAACTTCCTGACCAAGGCAGATAAGTGGAACCGTGCTATGGCCGGTCTGTCCATGGGTGGTATGGAGACCAAGCTCATCACCCTGCGTCGTCCTGAGGTCTTTGGCTATTGGGGACTGCTCAGTGGTGGTCAGTATGCTCCTGAGGAAATCAAGGATCCGAAGGCTGTCCGCGTAATCTTCGAGAGCTGTGGCTCTAAGGAGAATCCTGCCGGCATCAACAAGAGTGTAGAATCGCTGAAGGCTGCTGGCTTCAATGCCCACGGCTATATCTCTGAAGGTACTGCTCACGAATTCCTGACATGGCGTCGTAGCTTGAGGGAGATGGCTCCATTACTGTTTAAGAAATAAGCATGAGAAAAACTTTATTATCAACTATTGTTCTGTGCTTGGCGGCTTCTGCTGCTCAAGCACAGAACCCTATTATCCGCGACCAGTTCACTGCCGACCCTACGGCACGCGTATTTAATAATAAGGTGTACCTGTATCCGTCGCATGACATCCTGCCACCTGCTGGTCAGCGGCAGGACTGGTTCTGCATGGAGGACTATCATGTTTTCTCCTCAGAGAACCTCACCGACTGGACAGATCACGGAGTGATTGTCACCCAGAATAAAGTACCCTGGGTGCGTCCTGACTCCTATTCCATGTGGGCTCCTGACTGTATCGAGCGTAATGGGAAGTACTATTTCTATTTCCCTTCAGCCCCTAAAGACGGTCGTGGTTTTGGCGTCGGCGTAGCTATCGCCGACCGTCCCGAGGGACCGTTCGTTTGTGAGCCGGAACCTATCAAGGGCATCAACGGTATCGACCCCTGTGTGCTCCAGGCTTCTGACGGCAATGCCTATATCTTCTGGGGTGCAGGGCGATGTGCCAAACTCAAGCCCAACATGAAGGAACTGGCCGACGATACTCCCAAGGAAAAAGTCAAGTGGGGTAACCGTGAATTTGAGATGCTGGGTGTCAACTGTCTGAAAGACCTGCCCAACCGTCAGGCCGAGGGTCCCTTTGCCTTTGAGGCTAATGGTTGGTATTACCTGACCTATCCGTATGTCCGTGAGAATACGGAGGTGCTTGGTTATGCCATGAGTAAGAACCCCATGGGACCTTATGAGTATAAGGGACTCATCATGCCCGAGCATGAGAATGGCTGTTGGACCAACCACCACAGCATCGTCAACTACAAGGGACAGTGGTACCTGTTCTATCATCAGAACGCTTTCTCGCCCCGTGATGACAAGCGTCGCTCTGTGCAGATTGACAAGTTGTACTTCAATGCTGACGGTACCATCAAGGAGGTGAAGAAGACCATGCGTGGCGTCGGTATTAATAAGGCTACTGAGAAGATAGAGCTTGACCGCTACAGCACTGCCAGCAGTGATGTGACGACAGCGCTCATCGATACCGTCAATACCTTCCGCAGTTATCAGGCAACCTTGCCTAAGAAAGGCAGTTGGCTGCACTATGCTGACGTAGACTTCACTCCTATCACCGATGCGTACCTTATCGTCAATGCCAAGGCCGGTGGTAATACTGAATTCTGCATCCGTGAGAAGAATGCCAAGGGTAAGGTCATTGCCCGTGTGACGATGAATGTCATCACTCAGATGGGACAATTCCGTCGTGACCAATCGGGTCAGTGGCTCACACAGACCGTCAATCTGGAGTATGTGCCCAAGGGCGTTACCGACTTGTGTGTCACCTGTGAGGGTGATGCAGACGTCAGCATCAACTGGATTCAGTTCAAGAACCGCAACAACTACTTCCAGCCTGTTGCTGCTAATGCTGCAGCGGCACAGCCCGATGCCAATGGCTTTATCCGTCGCTGGTTGTTGCTGGAACCCATAGACTACAACGTACGTTCCAACACCATTCTGACAGAGAGCTATCTTAATGAGAAGCTCAGCAAGCAGTATTTCAAGGGACAGTTTGACAACAAGAAACTGCCGCGCGACGGTGAGAAAGTCACTGCCACAGGCATTGCACTGGCTGGTGGACCGAGAGATACGAGAATGCAGGCAGGTCCTGCCCAGACCAAGGAGGTCAAGCAGACCCTGCGTTGGCATGCTTTAGAGAGCGGTACGTATAATGTCAAGGTGTTCCGCTTCGCCGAGTCGTACGGCTGTCAGCCTTACAACTCCCTCTTTTGGGGTGTCACCGTCATTGACTGTTCTGAGGACATGGACGGTGTCCGTCTGGCCATTGGTTCCAATGGTGCCTCTATGTGGTGGCTCAACGGTGAGCGCGTGCTGACACTGGACGGCGACCGCCGTATGGTGGAAGACGACTGCGTATCACAGCGTCTGTCGCTGAAGAAGGGTCGCAACATCCTGCGCTTTGCACTGGTCAACGGTCCTGGTCTGAGCGATCTGTGTGCCCGTTTCATTGACGAAAAAGGTAACCCTGTAAAGAACTATTCAATCAAAGTACAATAAGATGAAAAGACTATATACATTCTTGGCGGCACTTGCTGTTTTTACTGCCGCCAATGCACAAGTGGGTGCTCCCTATATCCACGACCCCTCGACCCTCGCAGAGTGTGACGGCAAGTGGTACACCTTCGGAACGGGTGGGGGAGGCATCATCTCCGACGACGGTTGGGCATGGCATAGTGGTGCAGAGCGCCCAGGTGGCGGTGCTGCCCCCGACATGCTGAAAATTGGTGACCGCTATCTCTGCATCTATGGTGCTACGGGTGGTGGCCTCTTCGGTGGACATAACGGTCGCATCCTTACCATGTGGAATAAGACCCTCGACCCGAAGTCGCCCGACTTCAAGTGGTCGACAGCTATTGAGGTGGCTTCGTCCGACGGTATGGAGGACTGCGATGCCATTGACCCCTGTCTGTTGCTCGATCCTACTACTGGTCGTCTGTGGGCTACCTATGGCACCTACTTCGGCAATATCCGCCTCATCGAGCTCGACCCCAAGACTGGCGAACGCGTCAAGGGCAACGTAGAAAAGGATGTTGCCATCGATTGTGAGGCCAGCGCCCTGATGTATAAAGATGGCTGGTACTACCTATTGGGAACCCATGGCACCTGCTGTGATGGTGTCAACTCTACCTATAATATCGTGGTGGGCCGCTCTCGTTCGGTGGAAGGTCCCTACGTAGACAATGTCGGTCGTGACATGTTCCATGGCGGTGGTCGTATGGTGATTGCCGCCGGTGACCGAGCCACTGGTGCCGGCCACTTTGGCCGTTATATCATCGACGAAGGTGTTGAGGTGATGTCGTTCCACTGGGAGGCAGACTTCGACATGGGTGGCCGTAGTGTCCTCGCCGTCCGTCCTATCGTGTGGAAGAATGGCTGGCCTGTTGCTGGCGATCGCTTCCGTGGCGGTACCTTTGCCATCGAGTCAGAGCGCCGTGGCTATTCGCTGGAGATGGCCGTCGACTTTGTGCGCATCCAACAGGAGCGCCAGCGTTGGAGCAACCGCAACCAGATGGAACAGCCCATCAAACCTGTCCCCAACCAGAAGTTGGAGGAGGTTGTCGGCTCCTGGCCCGCAGCAGATGTCCCCGTTGCCGTACGTTGCAGCGACTATATGTTCCGTCCTCACCAGCGATGGGACATCCAGCCTGTGGAGAAGGCTGGCGGTTACTTGAGCAATCCTTATTTCAAGATTACCATTGCCGGTACCGACCGCGCACTGACAGCTACTGCTGACAAGGAGCTTGCTACTGTCGCCTTTAACGGTGGCGATGAGCAACTCTGGCGCATCGAGCAGCTGACAGACGGCACCTACCGCATCATGCCTAAGAAGATTCCTGGCATGGAGGGCGTCAACACTCGCTATTGCCTCTATTCGGCTGCCGACAGTACACCGACGCTGGCCGTTTACGACTTTAGCAGTGACAACTCAAAGTGGAATATCCGTAATCACTAATCAAAACACTATAATGAAACGACTCGGATTAGTATTCTCATTTATCATTTCTCAATTGTCAATTAGCAGCGTAGCTGCGCAGAACCCCTTTGTGCAGACATGGTTTACCAGTGACCCTGCACCGATGGTACATAATGGTACTATGTATGTCTATACAGGCCATGACGAGGATAATGCCGACTTTTTCTGGATGCAGGAGTGGCGCGTCTACTCTACCCAGGATATGGTCAACTGGCAGGATCATGGTTCACCGCTGGCCCTGGAGAGCTTCTCGTGGGCTGACGACCGTGCATGGGCCTCGCAGACCATCGAGCGCGACGGCAAGTTCTACTGGTATATCTGTGCCCATTCCAAACTGTCTGGTGGCATGGCTATCGGTGTGGCTGTCAGCGACTCTCCCACGGGTCCTTTCCGTGATGCCATCGGAAAACCGCTTTTCGAGAACGGTTCCTGGGATCATATCGACCCGACAGTGATGATTGACGACGATGGTCAGGCATGGCTCATGTGGGGTAACCCGCAGTGCTACTACCTGAAGCTCAACCGCGACATGATATCGTATAGTGGTGAACTGGGACGTTTGGACATGACGGAGGAAGCCTTTGGCGGTCCCATCATGAGCAAGCGTGAGAGAGGTAAGAAGTATAAGGACTCGTATGTGGAAGGTCCTTGGATTATGAAGAATCCTAAGGCTAACGGTAAACAGTCAGTGGCCAACAGCTATTTCCTGCTGTATGCCGCCGGTGGTGTTCCTGAGCATATCAGCTACAGTACGGCACCTCACCCCACAGGTCCTTGGAAGTATGCTGGCGAGATTATGCCGCTGTCTGATACGAAGTCGTTTACGAACCATTGTGGCGTGGCCGACTACAAAGGTCACTCCTATTTCTTCTACCACACCGGCAAGCTGCCCAATGGTGGCGGCTTTGGCCGTAGTGTGGCTGTCGAAGAGTTCAAATACAATGCGGATGGTAGCTTTCCGACCATCATGCCTACCGACGAGGGTGTGAAGCCTATTGCCATGTTCGACCCCTTCCGCAAGGTAGAGGCCGAGACCATGGCGTTCTCGAAGGGTGTAAAGACCGAACAAAACCAGGAGGTTGGCGTGTATGTCACCGATATCCATAACGGTGACTATATCAAACTGCAGAATGTTGCCTTCGGACACAAGATTCCCCGTACGTTCATGGCCCGTGTGGCCAGTGGGCTGCGTGGCGGACAGATAGAGATTCGTCTGGATAGCCTCGGAGGAAGACTGCTCGGCACGGTGAATGTGCCCGGTACTGGTGGTTGGGAGAAGTGGCAGACGCTGACCCTCGACCTGAACTATTCTACTCTTACCGACCTGAATGCTCCCAAGCGTAGTCTTTCTGGCGTCACCCTGCCGGAGACTGCCGACCTCTACCTTGTCTTCAAGGGACGTAAGGGTCCGAAGCTCTTCAACTTCGACTGGTGGGAGATGCGTGGCATTGAACAGGTTAACATGCCGCTGTTCCAGACCAAGTACACGGCAGACCCCTCACCGATGGTTGTGGGTGACACTGTATTCTTATATACCTCTCACGATGCTTCTCCAGAAGACATTCCTGACCCCAATGAGCGCAACTCTGCCGGCTTCTTTATGTACGACTGGCTGTTGTGGTCAACCACCGATATGGTCAACTGGACCGAGCATGGCGCTGTGGCTTCGCTGAAAGATTTCAAATGGCGCAGTCGTGAGAACGGTGCCTGGGCCATCCAGACCGTTGAGCGCAATGGCAAGTACTACCTCTATGCACCGCTGCATGGTCATGGCATTGGTGTGCTGGTTGCCGATACACCCTACGGACCTTTCCGCGATCCGCTGGGTGAACCGCTGGTATGGCAGAAGGAACACTGGGATGACATCGACCCCAGCGTCTTTATCGATGACGATGGTCAGGCGTATATGTACTGGGGCAACCCACAGACATACTGCGTCAAGCTGAACAAGGACATGATATCCACCGATGGCGATATCCTCGTGCTCAACCCCAAGGACGGCAAGATGCGTCCTGTCAAGGAGCCAGGTGCTAAGATCAACCTCCGCGCACCTTGGAGCGAGAAGGCAACGTGGGCCATACAGCACTATCAGGAAGGTCCGTGGTTCTATAAGAGACCAACAGTTAATGGCCAACAGTTAAAAGCCCAGTACTACATGGCTTTTGCCAGTACCTGTTGTCCGGAGGCTCTGGGCTATGCCATGAGTGACTCACCCACAGGTCCTTGGGTAGAAAAGGGCTACATCATGCGTCCTACAGAGCGTGACCGTGGCAACCACCCCGGTATCTGCGACTTCAAAGGGCACTCTTATGTCTTCGGTCAGAACTACGAATTGATGCACCTGGAAACCTTTGTTCACCACGAGCGTCGCTCGGTGTCGGCACAGGAGATTACATACAATGCCGACGGTACTATCCAGGAGATTCCTTACTGGCTCGACCAGCAGCCCATGAAACAGCTGCAGTGGTTAAATCCCTACCAGCGTGTGGAGGCTGAGACCATGGCGTGGGGCTTTGGCTTGAAGTCTGCCAAGATGGGTATCGAGAATACTGGCATTGTCAAGGACATGCCGGAGTCTACCGGTAAGCGTAATATGTATATCTTCGACATCGACAACGGTGAGTACATCCGTCTGCGTGGTGTCGACTTTGGCAAGGGTGCTAAGCAGTTTAGCATCATTGCTGCCGCTGCAGCCAAGGCTGGTTGCACCGTTACGCTGCGCCTCGACAGTCAGGACGGTCCCGCTATTGCTACCGCCGTTGTGAAGAGTACCGGTACGGTTGAGAAATATAAGGCATTTAATACGAAGGTCAATGGTGCTACGGGTGTTCACGACCTCTACCTCTGCTTCGACAAGGCACAGGGTGACGTACGTCTCGACTATTGGCAATTTAAGTAATAACTAACTATGAAGAAAATCTTATTATCAACATGGATGATGTGCATGACTGTTGTGGCAGCCATGGCACAGAACCCTTATCTCCCTTTGTGGGAACATCTGCCCGATGGTGAACCTCGCGTCTTTGAGGATCCCGACCACCCCGGAAAGTATCGTGCTTATATTATTGGTTCACATGATGTGACCTATACAGCCTACTGCGGACCAGATATCCGCATGTGGTCGGCACCTGTTGAAGACCTTAGCCAATGGCGTGACGAAGGACCTATCTTTACCTGGTTTGTTGGTGGTCAGTGGGACACTATGTTTGCCCCTGACCTCGTAGAGACGGTCGATAAGGCTACAGGCAAGAAGACCTACTGGCTCTATCCCCACAGTCGTGGCTGGCGCCGTGTACCGATGGTATGTAAGGGCGACCGTCCAAACGGTCCCTTCACACCTATCAACCTGACAGCAGACGGTACGCAGTGTCTGCCAGGCTCACTCATCGACTTCGATCCGTCGGTATTCATTGAGACTATCACCAATAAGAAGGACAAGGATTTTGACAAGGGATATCGTGCCTATGTTTTCTATGGCTTCCAGCACTCTACTGCTGTTGAACTTGACCAGAACACGATGTATACAAAGCGTGAGGGTACGGAAATCATAGACCCCTTTATTCCTGCCAGCAGTGCTGACGGCCGTCTGCTCGACAAGGGCGGTAGTGAGTACAAGGCTCTCTATAAGGGACAGAACCCGTTGGACTTCAACTTCTTCGAGGCTTCCAGCATCCGTCAGGTAGGCAACAAGTACGTGATGGTGTTCTCTGGCTACTCTGGCAAGGAGTATGGCTTGGGCAATACCAACTCAGCCCTGCGCTATGCCTTCGGTGACTCTCCCCTCGGCCCTTGGCGCTCTGGTGGCGTATTGGTAGACTCTCGTGGTGTCGTCCTCAATGAAGATGGATCAAAGTTGATTACGACCAATGCTGCTCATAACACTCATGGTTCACTGCAGGAAATCAATGGTCAGTGGTATGTCTTCTACCACCGTCCTCCCCGTGGCTTCGGCAATGCCCGTCAAGCAATGGTTGCTCCCGTGAAGATTACGTGGGACAAGAAACCTGTTGCCAAGGGTGGGGTGGTGAAGATTACGGCTTACGACCCTTATGCCAAGGATAATGTGTGGACAGCCAAAGCTGCCGATGGTAACGAGTATACTGGTGCTGAGGTGACCAGTGAAGGTTTCCAGATTTTCGGTCTGCCACCATATAATTTCTATAGTGCTGGTTATGCCTGCTTTATGTATGGTCCTAACAGCAATAACTGGATGCAGGACAACCACGACGTATGGAACAACTCCATGGATCTTGCCGGCATTCAGAATGGCAGCATCATCGGCTTCAAGTACTTTGGCTTTGGCGGTCTGGCTCAGGACGCCAAGGGCGTGAAGGCCTTCGAAGGTGTTAAGAAGGGTGACGGTGTCAAGTTGAATATCAACCTGACAACCAGTGGCAAAGGCGCCTTTAAGATTCATGTGCTTCTGGATAACCCTTGGAAGGGTGAGGAAGTAGCTGTGGTTGATGTACCTGCCAATTTCACCGCAAATAAGGCACTCACGATATCTAAATCGGTTCCCGCTTTGGAGGGTCTGACAGGTAAACATGCTATCTACCTCGTAGTAGAAGGTCCGGAGATTAAACAGCCCGAACAGCCACAGCGTGGTCCTTGGGGGCGTCGCCAGGAACCACAGCGTCCACAGGGCCTCTTCGATCTCCACGGAATAGGTTTTGCCAAGGATGGCGCAGGTGCTCAGCCTGCCTTCGTTCCTGAGGTGACTATTACTGTTGACGGTCAGAAACTGAACATCCCTGCGAAGCCCATCATGTCGACCAATGCCAACGGCTATACCGAGTGTAACCGCTACCAGCTCTATGCTCCGCTGAAGGCCGGTTCTAAAGTACAGGCCACTTGTGAGAAAGCCCCACGTGCTGTTGAGTTTGACATTAGTCCGGTTGTTGCCGGTCGTGCTACGATAAAGGCTACGTATAGAGGTAAAGAGAAGGTATATTTAATTAATTAAAGGGTGACATTCTTGCGTTAAATGTAACATGTGTTACATGGGACAAAGTGTGTGGAACGCGCTGCAAAGTGCGTTCCATATTTCTTTTGTACCTTTGCAGCCGGAAAAATGAAAACAACTTAAAACAAGCGCAATGAATAACAAACTAACGAAAAGTTTATTGACTCTGGCATTAGGCCTGTTCCTGCAGCCTGTCTCTGCCCAATTGTCACAGAATCCCTACAAGTTTTTAGGTAACATTACGACCAGAGGTCAGGTCGAAGCTGGTGGTGGCGTGCCACAGTATTATACCTTATGGAACCAGATTACCTGCGAAAATGAGTCAAAGTGGTCTTCTGTAGAAGGTACTCGCGGCTCATTCAACTGGAATGGTGCTAACAATGCCTTCAACTATGCCAAACAGCATAACTTCACCTATAAGTTCCATGCATTGGTATGGGGCGCTCAGTATCCTGGTTGGCTGGAGAATTTGGCACCTGCAGAGCGCTTTGCTGCTTACGTGAACTGGTTCGACCATGCCAAGGCTCAGTATGCGACGCTGCCCATGATTGACGTGGTGAACGAGGCAGTGGGTATGCACCAGCAGGGTAACCCCATGGTGAAAGAGTCGTTTGGCGGTGGCGGTAAGACGGGCTACGACTGGCTCATCAAGGCCTTCGAGATGGCCTACGAGCGCTGGCCGGATGCCATCCTCATCTACAACGACTATAACTCTATCCGTTGGGATATTGATAACTATATTACTTTGGTGAAGACCTTGCGTGATGCTGGTGCACCTATTGATGCTTATGGCAATCAGGCACATGAATTAGGTGGTTGTAGCGCAAACGACTTGAAAACCGCATTGAAGAAGCAGCAAGATGCACTAAAAATGCCGATGTTTATCACAGAGTATGACATTGGTGATACCAATGATAGTAATCAGAAGTGGAATTATCAACAACATATTCCTTTGATGTGGGAAGCCGACTATTGTGCCGGCGTTACCTTATGGGGTTATGTTTATGGTAGTACTTGGATTGACCAGAAAGATGCAAGTGGTAAAGTAATTGAAAAGGGTATTTCGGGCTTATATAAAGATGGTGCAGAGCGTTCTGCCATGACCTGGATTAAGGAGTATATGCAGACCGATGCAGCAAAGAATGCTGTTGGTCCTTTCCCCGGCACCAAGAAGGAGGCTTCCATCTATATCCGTCCTGCTTCTCAGAAAGTTGCGACAGGCGATGTGCTGCCCATCATGGTACGTGCTCGTATGGCCACCAAGACTATCGAGAAGGTTGACCTTTATGTTGACGATGAACTGATTACTACCATGACGCAGGCTCCCTACCTTGCCGAATATTCAACTAGTTCTACAGGTACAAAAGAATTGAAGGCTGTGGTGACTACTACCGATGGTGAGACCTACGAGCGTTATGGCCACTTCGAGGTGCTTTCTGGAACTGTCAAGCGTGAGCCTTATAATGAGGCACTTCCTGAACTGCCAGGAACTGTTATTGGAGGAGAGTTTGATAAGGGCCTTTCTGGAGTTTCTTGTAATAAGGTAAGTACCACTATTCTCAAGTCACGGAGCAAGTTTAGTACTACCGCCACCCAAGATGATCAATGGATGGACTACACTGTTGACGTGAAGGAGGAAGGTCTTTATACAATGGATATAGAAGTTGCATCAACGAAAACTGGTGGCAGATTCCATCTGGCAGAATATACCTTCGACAACATAGACTTCCTTACAGATTTTACCGATGTTCCCAATACTGGCAGTACTACCGAGTTCAAGCCTGTACGCTGCTCTATTAAGAAATACCTAACGGCAGGCAAGCATGTATTTACATTGCTTGTTGAAAAGGGAGGCTTCTATATTAAGAACATAAAGTTCAATCTTCTGCCGACATATAGTATGCCAGGAATTGTTGAGGTTGAGGACTTTGTGAACGGCAAGGGCGGTAGTATCGTTGCTACTGCTGATGGTTTTGCTTGGGGCAATGCTGGAAATGGTGACTGGGCTGAATATTCGGTCAAAGTCAATCAGGCAGGTAAATACTCTTATGAAGCTACTGTATCATCGGATGTCACTGGTTCAAAGTTTACAATGGCGCTGGTAGATAGTGAAGGCAATGAGATTAGTATTCCTATGGTAAAGGTCCCCAATAAGGGTAAGGATACTTACGAGGTGAAGACAGGTAATGTTAAGACGGCCTTTAAAGAAGGTCTGCATACCTTGCGTATTAATGTTACTGGTGGTACTTGCAACATAGATAAAATCAAGTTTACCTGCACGGAACCTGCTTCTGGTATTGATGAGATTATGAGTGACGATGCTTCCAATGCTCCTGCCTATAACCTGATGGGTGTACCCGTCAATGCTGGCTATCGTGGAATTGTCATTAAGAATGGAAAGAAAGTTGTAATCAAGTAAGCAATGTAATAAGATGAAACATATTTTTCTTACAGCAATATTGTTCCTGTGCTCCGTGATGGGCGCAAAGGCAGAAGTAGACCCCAATTTCTACATCTACATCTGCTTTGGTCAGTCAAATATGGAGGGAAATGCTGACTGGGAAGTTCAGGATGAAGGGGTTGATCCTCGTTTTCAGATGTTGGCAACTTGTAATTTCCCCGAACGCAAGGTAAAAGGTGATAACACGAAGAAGATTCCTGCACGCCAGAAGGGTAATTGGTATACTGCTGAGTGTCCTATCGTCAGCCCTGTAGGTAAGCTTGGTCCTTCCGACTATTTCGGACGTACCATGGTTGAGCAACTCCCTGACAAAAAAATTGGTGTTATCGCTGTCGCTATGGGTGGCAGTCCTATTGAGATGTTCGACAAGGACCTTTATCAGCAGAAATACCAAGACAATTATAACGAGTGGTGGGCTCAGATAGCTAGAAACTATTATGGTGAGAACCCTTACGGACGCATCATCGAGATGGCCAAGAAAGCTCAGGAAGTTGGTGTCATCAAGGGCATCTTGCTGCATCAGGGCTGTTCGAACAACGGACAGGAAGACTGGCCAGATAAAGTGAAGAAAATATATAAAGATATGCTTCGTGACTTAGGACTAAGATCTGTCGATGTTCCCATCTTTGTTGGTGAGACAGAGTATGAGAATATGGGTGGTGGCTGTTCATGGCATAATCATGTTGTCGCCAAGATTCCTGAGGTTATTCCTACTGGTCATGTTGTATCAGCTGAGGGCATCCCTGGTAATGGCGTTGATCCCTGGCACTTCTCTGCTGCTGGCTATCGCACCTTCGGAAAGCGTTATGCTGCAAAAGTTCTGGAGGTGATGAGTAATTCTGGCGATTATAATAAGTCTGTTGTGATTGACCAGCGCTTTACAGGTGATGTGTCTGAATTGATAGGCCAGCACTTTGCTGTTGTCGATGAGGCAGAGAATAAGGCTTTTTATGGTGCTGGTGCAGATGCACTGGGCTACGACATCTTTGACACCGCCTTCGACGATTTTGCTACTGAGGGATATCTGTTCAAAGTCGTCAAAGTTGGAAGGGGTAATGGTTTGAAACTTATCAATACTGATGGCGAAGACTACCTAGTGGATAATAATATTGCCTATCTGAACTCACAAGCTGTTACAGGCAATTGCTGTTTTCTCAACGGTTTGAATGGTCAAAGAGGTTTTGATATCAAAGATGGTGCAAGATGGGATATTGAGTATGTGGAGAACAAGGGCTGGTCTATCAAGAACGTTGGCACAGGCAGGTACCTCAAGGATGCTGCTCATCCGGCCATGTTCGACGAGCCAACCTACTTCACTTTCTGCACGCTGAAAACTGTTACTGTCACGGGCATTGAAGATGTCAGAAGTAAGAGGGAAGAGGTAAGAATAGGAGTTTATACTCTCGATGGCCGCAAGGTCAATGCAGAGAACCTACGCCCAGGCCTGTATATCGTTAATGGTAAAAAGGTCGTGATAAAGTGAGGATAAGGTAATAAATGCGACACGCCCAGATGGAGAAACGAAAATGGCATACCAAGGACTTGTGGCCAATATTGGTAATCATTGGTTTTGCTGTGGTATGTTTCTGTTTTTTTCAACTACAGTATTCTTATCATTTCTTCTTTAAGGGACAGAATCAATTGTTCCTAATGTCGTGGTCGTATGTAAGTACTTTATTTGCTAAACCTGCATGGGCAGCTTGCCTAATTGGGGAATTTTTGACCCAATTCTATTATTACAATATTGCGGGTGCAACAATCCTTACGGTATCTCTTACGGTGTTGTTTTGGCTGTCGTTTTTGGCTCTCAAGAAACTAGGGTTTAATAGGTGGATGACAGTAATAGCGGCTTTGGCTATTGTTATGCGTGAAGCATCGTGCCACCTATATTATGGCTATATGCTGTCATCTACTTATGCCCTTCTTGGGGGAGTACTGATGTTCCTGATGTTATACAAATTAATGGAATATCGATGGCCATGCGCTTTATTGACCGTATTGACAGGAACATTGCTATGCTACTGGCTATTTGGCTATGGTGTATGGCCTTTCCTACTGTTGTCGGCAGTCGCTGTGTGGAAGCTTGCGCTACCACTAGCTTTGGCTTTCGTTTGTGTGTTGCCTTGTTTGAGAAGCTACTATAATCTAACTTTTTCCGGTCTATGTAAATATCCAGGAATTGAAAGCATGCATCTTCCAGACTTTAATAAGGAAAAGGAGATGCGTATGATACATTGTTACGAAATCGGAAATTGGGACGATGTGGTAAAAATGGCCGAGTCAGATCCTGTTTTGAATGTTCTCAAGGAGAAACGTAATTCCATAACAAAGCTATCTATAGAAGAATGGGTGTCGTCCACCTTCCGTCGGTTCATCTACAACCTAGTCCAGGTACAAAAGGGCAAACTGCCGGATGTGCTATTATCATATTATCCCAACTATTTAGGCACTTTTACAAGTATGACAGGAACAAATAGGTCTTGGATGATATATATGAATATGCATGAGTTTTACTATGCCATCGGTGACATCTCACGTGCGGAAAGGGGAGCATTTATGTCATGTGTGTCGGTTCCAAACAATCGAAATGCATATGCTATTAAACGGTTAGCTGAGTGTGCGTTAGTAAGAAATGATAAGAAAGCTGCTGAGAAATTTCTAGGATTACTCCGTCAAACAATACCCTATGGTGATTGGGCTAGAAATGCCCCCAACGATAGGTGCTACAAGTTGAAAGCACAATACATGAATCAGCAGGATAGTATTTTGACGAGTGATAACTCGTACGAAATCTTAACACAACTGCTAAAGTCCAATCCTAAGAATGAGGTGGCGCTCGACTATATGCTATGTAGTTTGTTACAGAAGAAAGATTTAGAAAACTTTAAACTTAACTACGACTTATATTGTACAGAACGTCCGCGCATTAAAAAACTTTATCAAGAGGCTCTGTGCATATGGTTGATTAACGAAAATGCTACGGAAAGTGAATGGCATAAGTATATCAAGGACGAACAAATTAGGAGTCGATTAAAGAATTATATGGTGGATAGAGCGAATCCAGCCTTTGAAGACACCTATTGGTATTATTTCGACATCTTTAACCTCAATATCAATTAAGTATATGCATTGTTCCATAAAGAAAAACCTCATAATAGGCATAACAGTTATGGTGATGCTGTTAGTGGCTTGTACACCTACTCCATATGATGTGAAACGGAGCGAAGAAGATGTGGTGATATATCCAGATTATAAAAATGTTACCATACCTGTGAATATAGCCCCGATGAATTTTGTGGTGAGAGAGGCTGAGGCTGTGGAAGTAAAGGCAGGCAATCTAATAATAAGAAACCGTGGCGGTGTCGTTCGTTTTGGTATGCAGGAGTGGCGTAGGTTAATCAAGGAGAACGACACAATTGAAGTAGAAGTGACAGCTCTGAAAAACGGACAATGGACAGTATATAGAAAATTTAATTGGTATGTAGTCGGTGATAGTATAGACCAATTCCTTACATACAGATTAATAGAACCTGACTATTCTGTTTGGAGTCGATTGCAAATTAAGCAACGTTGTGTGGAGAGTTTTGAGGAGTATGTACTGGCGGACTATAATCTGCAAGAAAATCGCTGTATGAACTGCCACACTCCGTGTAGTCAGAGTTCTCAGTTGTCAATGATGTATGTGAGAGGAGATGGCGGTGGGGCGATTCTTAACCAGAATGGGCGACTGCGAAAACTAAACATAAAAACCCCTGACATGGTGGCGACTTCCACTTATTTCACATTTGCACCATCAGGACGATATGTTGTGTTCTCTGCCAATGTGGTTGTTCCTGCTGTTCATGGAATGGCCCAGAAAAGGTTGGAAGTCTATGATACGGAGTCTGATATCTATGTAGCAGATCTTGAAAAGAACAAGATTATTGGTTCTAAGTTGTTAAACGATTCTAGTCAACTGGAGACTTTCCCTACATTTTCTCCCGACGGAAAATATATATACTACTGTACTTCGCCTAAAGTGAAATTGCCTGAAAACTATAAGAACTTGAAATACGTGTTGGCAAGGATATCATTTGATGAAACGACGGGGACTTTTGGTACGCAGGTTGATACGTTGTTCACTGAGCGGAGTGTGTGTCATCCCAGGGTTTCTCCCGATGGAGAAAGATTGCTCTTCACAGTACAGGACTATGGAACCTTCCCGATATGGCATAAGGAGGCTGATCTTTGGATGATGAATATAAAGACAGGAACCATAGACATGCTTCAGGTGGTAAACTCAGACATGAGTGACACGTATCACAGTTGGTCGAGTAACTCACGTTGGTTTGTTTTTGCATCAAAACGCGATGATGGTCTATATGGAAAGCCTTATTTCTGCTATGTAGATAAAAAAGGCAAGGCTCACAAACCGTTCTGCCTTCCACAGAATGATCCTACCTTCTATGATGACTGTCTGAAATCATTTAATGCTCCGGAAATGGTCAAGGGTAAGATCCCTTTTGATGCTGTGGATGTGGCGAATGCCCTCAAGCTCCCAGCGGAGTTGTTCAAGTCAGAATAACGCCATTCTTTTTGTTAGAATGCCATGCTGGCTCTGTTGAGAAAGACGGTTGTGTATTTTTGTTACATAGTTCAAAGTCCGCGACACATGAAGTAAGGTCAGTGTCAAAGTGTGTGACAAGTTTGGCCATCCAGGCTACCAGTCCGTACACTATCCTGGCTTCTATACCTCTGAGTGGGGCTATGGCGATGAGGCTCCCTACAGTGAGGACTGCCTGTACTTGAACGTGTGGACCAAGGCTCCTGGTAAGACAGAGAAGAAACTGCCCGTAGCACTGTGGATACATGGCGGTGGCTATCGTGAAGGACGCTGCTCATCCTGCTATGTTCGACGAGCCTACCTACTTCACCTTCTGCACGCTGAAAGAAACGGATGTGCCTCCTACAGGTATTGAAAACGTTCAGCGTTCAACGATCAATGTTCAACGTGATGCGTGGTACACTCTTGATGGTCGTCGTGTCAATGCCGAAAACCTCCGTCCAGGTCTGTACATTAATAGCGGAAAGAAGGTGTTCAAAAAGTAGGCTCTATTTTCTGTCTACCATTTGAAACCCTTAACAAATAAGATGTTTGCGGGCGTTCCCATACGTGTGTGGGGACGCCCGTTTTTCTTATGCATTGTTCCCTGATGCAAGTGGTGTATGAAAACAAAGGTGTTTGTGTTTCTGTATATCTCTCCAAACACTTTGTTTTAATATGCAAACACTTTGTGTAATCCGTCAAACACTTTGTTTGGGGCTATATCCTTCAACATTTTATTTGTTCTTCATCTGTTGCATTGTGTCTTTTAACGGATGCTGGTGGTGTATGATGCTTGTTTGTAACACACGGCAAATTCTGTGTTACTCTTTCTTGCAGCTGTTACATGTAAAATGTCTACCTTTGCAGCCGAGTTTTAATTTTATCACTAACTAATTACTTATTTTTATGAGAATTTTTACAAAATCATTTCTTGCCCTGGCCCTGTCAATAGTGTGCGTGGGGGGGGGCAAAAGCAAAGAGACAGTTATCTATTCTGTGGATTATTCTACAATGGCAGATAATGCAGGTGCTCCCTTTTGGTCAGGTAGTATGCCAACAGGTGCTTCTGTAAATGTTTCAGGTGGTTTGCTCGTAATTAATAATTCGTCTGATGAAGGTGACAATCATTCTTTACAGCTTTGGATTGGTAGTGGATTTGTAACTACTTTGGGTTTGGATTATAGGGTAAAGATAACATATAAAACGACTACTGCTTCATCAGAAGGTCATTACCCGAGTGTCGGTATCGGTACATGGGATTATAGAGCAACTAATTATTCTGTACCACTCACTGTTTCAGGAGATTTTCAAACAGTATCAATTGATTTTAAAAACTTCGATCTCACTGCCACAGATAATTTTATTATGTGGCAAAGTAGAAAGCTTGTATCTACGGTTTCTATAAAAAAAGTTGAGGTTTGTGAGGTGATTCCCGATGCGCCTGAGGTCGTAGGAATCTATGGCGATATGAAAACTGTAACTCCAACTTTCTATGTTAATGGTGACGGTGATACTGGTTCTAAAGTTGCGACTCCTAATGGAAATGGAGAATATGTTATTGTAAGTAAAAATGAAGCTTCATTTGACTGGGATTCTCAATTTTGGATTGGTACGCCAGAAGGAGCCCTCCCTGCAGGTGAAAAGTTCCATATTGAGTTTAAATATAAGGCAAGTGACGATGCAACAGTGAATACACAGACTCATAGTAGCCCATCTGGTGGATATCTCACTTGGCATTGTCTTGGTAGTGATCTTTCGTTTACTAAAGAATGGAAGACCTTTACACAAGACGTTACGCTTGAGAGTGATATGGCAGGTTGGCGTTCTGTGGCATTTAACTTGAATGTTTTAAGATCTTCTAATACATATTATTTTAAGGATGTAGTTTTGCAGGTTCCAGAGAAAACAGGTGAGAATATTTCCTTTACTGTAGGAACTGTAGGATGGGCTACATATAGCAGTAGTAAGAATGTTGATTTGGGCACTGTTAAAGGTTATGCGGCTAGTTATATGGGTTCGTATATAAAATTGACTCCTGTAACTCAGGTCCCTGCAGGTGATGCCGTTATTATTGAGGCAGTAGGTAAACAGACATTCAGTGTTATTCCGAGCGCAACAGCGATTACGGATAATGATTTGTCTGTTTCTGATGGTTCTGTTACTGGTGATGGCTCTACAAAATATGCACTTGGAAAGAAGGGTGGTGTTGTTGGTTTTGTTAAAGTGAAAGATGGCGTAACCATCCCTGCTGGTAAGGCATATCTTACAATACCTGCAAGTGCTCGTGATTTTATTGGCTTTGCTGATGACGAAACAACTGGCATCAATGCTGTTGAGCAGGCTACAAAGTCTGATAACCAGTACTTCAATCTTGCTGGTCAGCGTGTCGCTCAGCCTACAAAGGGACTGTATATTGTGAATGGTAAAAAGGTAATCATTAAGTAATAAATTAATGGTAAATTAATGGATTGTTTATGGTAATTAATGTTTTAAATAAAAGAGCAATTATATGAAAAAGCAATATATCATTCCCGTAGCTGAAGTTGTTGAGATTAAGACTAATCAGTTGTTGATGGCAAGTAAAATGGGCGTGCTGAGCGGTGAGTTGGAAAACTCTGAAGATATCCTCTCTCGTGAATATGAGTTCGACGAGTAATATATGACTATCGTATATATGACTACTTTTTGAACTCAGGCTGAAAAGGTTATAGTTAAGAATGTAACAAATGTTACATACGGCAAAATCCGCGACACATGGCGTAAGGTCAGTGTCGTGGATTTTTCGTACCTTTGCCCATGAAAACCATTCTAACTAACCATAAAGATATTATCAACGATGAAAAAACTATTGTTGTGGATGCCGTTGATGGCATTATTGATGAGCTGCACTTGCAGCGATGAGGGAGCGTTGAGTCCAGTGCTGACTATTGAAGGAGGTCAGGTTCAAGGGGTGCGGACAGAGAACCCTGGGGTGTATGCCTTTAGAGGTATTCCCTATGCTGCAGCGCCTATTGGCGACTTGCGTTGGCGCGAGCCACAGCCTGTAGAGGCGTGGGATAGTGTCAAGGTGTGTGATAAGTTTGGACATCCTGGCTATCAGGCTGTGCACTATCCAGGATTCTATACCTCGGAATGGGGCTATGGCGATGAGGCTCCCTACAGCGAGGACTGCCTGTATCTGAATGTGTGGACTAAGGCCCCTGGCCAGACAGAGAAGAAGTTGCCCGTTGCCCTATGGATTCATGGTGGCGGCTATCGTGAGGGTTGGGGTTCTGAGCCAGAGTTCGATGGTCAGGAGTGGGCGTCAAAGGATGTCGTCCTTGTCACCATCAACTACCGCTTGGGCATCTTTGGTTTTATGACCCATCCGGAACTATCGGCAGAGAGCCCTCATCACGTTAGTGGCAACTATGGCATTCTGGACCAGATACAGTCGCTGAAGTGGGTCAAGGAGAATATCGCTCAGTTTGGTGGCGACCCCAACAACGTAACCATCTTCGGACAGAGTGCCGGAGCCGGCAGCGTGCGTACACTCTGTGAGAGTCCGCTGGCTCGTGGCCTGTTCCATAAAGCCGTTATAATGAGTGGCGGTGGTATTAATATTCCTGCCAAGGAGGGTGAAGAGGCTAAACCTGCTACTCCCGCTGTCAAGTTCTTTACCTACAATCCTACACTTGCTGAGAGTGAGGCTGAGACCAAGAAGGTGATGGACTGGGCAGGACTGACCGACCTGCAGGCGCTGCGCCGTGCCTCTACGGAGATACTCTATACCATTCCGCAATTGTATAATATGGTCAACAAGACTGATGTGTACTTGATGCAGCGTCCCATCGTCGATGGTTACGTATCGCTGAAGAGTTTCGATGCGGCTACTCGCGAGGGAACCATTGCCGACGTGCCCTATATGATTGGATACACGCTGAACGATATGGGTTCTATGGGACCTGGCATTGCGGAGTTCTGTAAGGTTCGTCAGCGTCAGGGCGATAAGGCATGGGCCTATCAGTTTGCCCGCAAGCTGCCCGACGATGGCAAACACCCCGAAATAACCACTCGTCTGAATGGCGCCTTTCATAGCAGCGACCTGTGGTTTGTCTTTAAGTCGCTGAAGCACTGTTGGCGTCCTTGGACACAAGGCGACTGGGACCTGGCAGAGAAGATGCTGACAGCATGGACTAACTTTGTCAAGTACAGTGACCCCAACGGTCAGCCAACGGCTAATAGCCAATCGCCAGCAGCCATCAACTGGGAGCCGTGTACCAGCGAGAACCCCTACTTCATGCGCTTCAAACTCGACGATAACGATGTAGAAGCTTCTGACATGGGTGAGTTTCTGGTAGAAGGCAAATAATGTGCAAAGACTTCAATAACAATAGACACACAAAACGATGAAAACTATGAAAAAACAAACTTTATTATCCCTTTTGGCCTTGTTGCCCATGGCCATGGTGGCACAGCCTCGCTGTAATGCTGACGGGACGGTAACCTTTCAATACAAGAATGAAACAGCCAAGAACGTGATGGTCGACGTACAGTTTGCCGGACGTAAGGATATGGCACGTGGCGCTGATGGTCTGTGGACGGTGACTCTTGGCCCTGCAGCTCCTGACATGTATCCCTACTGCTTTATTGTCGATGGGGTTAGCGTGATGGATCCTGAGAATCCGCAGTATTTCCCCAACGAAGGTTTCAAAAACAGCTTGCTGGAGATACCTTCCCGCGACAAGAAAGTTGCGCTGCCTCATGATATTACCGATGTGGCACACGGCAGGGTGGAGTATGTCAACTACTATTCGAAGACCATTGGTGCTACCAACCATGCAGTGGTGTATCTGCCACCCAACTATATGCGCGACTACCAAAAGCGCTATCCAGTGTTCTACCTCATCAGCGGAACGACAGATACCGAGGAGGTGTACTACAAAGTCGGACGAGTGAACTATATCATGGACAACCTGCTGGCAGCAGGCGATGCTAAGGAGATGATAGTTGTGATGCCCTATGGTAATCCTCTGAAGTTGCTTGCTGGTGGCGGACTGCCTGCTGCCGGTCAGCCACAGACCCGCTTTGGCGGCGACCCCTTCAGCAAAGATCTTATCAACGACCTGATGCCATATATCGAGAGTAACTATCGCACCAAGGCAGACAGAGACCATCGCGCCATTGGTGGTTTCTCGCGTGGCGGCAACCAGGCATTGTTTAATGGCTTGTCGAACCTCGACAAGTTCTCGTATCTCTGTTCTTATAGTTCGTTTACCTCTACTGATATTCCTAACGTCTATGACCAGGCTGATGATACCAACAAGAAGATACACCTGTTCTGGTTGGGCGTTGGTACTGACGACTTCCTCTTCGGAAATGCTCGTGACTATATGGAGTTTCTCGACAAGAAAGGCATTCGTAGCGTCAAGGAGTTTACCAACGACAAGTTCGGCCATACTTGGATGAATGCCAAATACTTCCTGGCAAAGACACTGCCACTGCTCTTCAATAAGAAGGCTGCAGAGAACGCTATGAAGAACGGGCAGCCAGCTCCTGCCAAGACTGGTAAGGAACAGCAGTTCACCCCTAGCGTTATGGCACGTCTGTTCCCCAGACCTATTATCTCTCCGGAGTACACCGAACAGGGCATTATCTTCCGTTTTAAAGCCCCCGATGCACAGAAAGTGGAACTGGACTGCGAGATGCTGCCCGAGAATGTGGCTATGGAGCGTGACTCCACAGGAGTATGGAGTACTACGCTTACCGACTATCTCTTTGATACCTTCAAGTACTGCTTTGTCGTTGACGGAACCCGCGTAGCAGACCCCAGCAACATGTACCTGTCACCCGACCAGGGCTTTAAGTACAGCATCTGCGACAATCCCAGTTCTCCGTTCAACTTCGCCTCACAACAGGATATTGCCCATGGGCGTGTAGCCTACGAGCTGGACCGTATGGAGGCGTGGTACACGTCAGCAATGCCCCAACGGGGACAGGGTATGATGATGCCTGTCATGATACAACTGATACCTGGCGAGGGCGACACGATGGAGAGCTGGTTCAAGGTGGGTGGTGCCGATGCTATCGTAGACCGTCTGTTGGCTGATGGCAAAACAAAGCCCTGCATCCTGACTACCAGCAACCTGGACTTTATGCAGAACGCCGGTATGCCTCAGATGCCAGGTTTCAAGCCCCGTACGCTGCGTGCCGACGACTATCCAACGTGGAGCCAGCGCCGTCGGGCACTGGTCAAGTTGCTGTTGGCCATCGGTAAGGAACCTGCTCCACAGATGCCTGCCTTTGGTGGCGGCTTTGGTGGCGGTTTCGGCGGCGGCTTTGGCGGCAATGAATAATGGAAAAGCAACAACAATCATATGAAATTCGAAACAAACAAGCAAACACTTTTCTCTTTCAAAAATGCGCTCATGGCTGGCATCCTGCTGGCTATGGGCGTACAGTCTGTTTCTGCCGAGGAGCGTACCATTGACATCAGTGGGGACAATACTTCGTCAGATTACAAATCGTATAGCACCTCTGTCGCTATTCCCGCTGGCGACATCGTGAATGTCAAGATGGCCCGATACTGCTATTTCAGTTCTACCGTGACTGGTAGTGGCTTGCTGAACCTCTATGGCGGTGGCGAACGCTGCTATCTGGGCACCAAGAGCGGAAGTCAATGGGCTAATATGACCAATTTCAAGGGTGACATTCATATCCATCCCTTTGTAGAGAACTCTCCAAAGGCAGGCTTCTGGGGTGTCATTCTGGCTCATGGCGGCAAGTCGTTCTCTCCTGAGAATATCAACGACGCTATCAATAGTGGCAAGGTTAACAAGACCATGGAAAACAATCACGTAACACTGCATGCAGGTGCCACTATCGCCACTGAGGCCAATACCAGCGGTGCTGGTTTCCGCATTGGCGAGTTGCAGATGGAGGCTGGTTCGACGCTGCATGGCTATATGAAGGACAAGCGTGCTGTATATTATCTTTTAGGCTGTATGAATAGTGATGCCACGTTGGCAGGAACCATTATCCCGTCGAAGAATTATGAGAATACACTCTTGGGCATCATCAAAGAAGGAACAGGTACTTACGCCATCACAGGCAATAACAACTACTTAAGTGGTGCATTGCGCATCTTGCAGGGTAGAGTGTTGGTGATGAACGACCGCGCTGAGGCTGAGAGCCAGCGGTTACGCGGCGCCTTAGGAGCCAAGCCCAATACCGCTGAAGCCATTGCTTATGTCTTCAGCAAAGGTGTGCTGGGTGGTACAGGCAGCATTGGTGGTATGGTTGATAACTATGGCACCATAGAACCTGGTGCTGACGGCATTGGTCTGCTGATGCTGAAAAACTATGCAGCAGACATAAATGCCAACCTCACCGTCCGCCCACTGTCACGCCTGCGTTTCAAGGTTGCCAGTGCTGTCAGCTACGATCAATTGCAGGTAGATGGTATTCTGAATTACAATAACATGATGGAGGATTTCTCTATCAGCGACAAAATGCCTGTCATCGAGATGGCTGTCGAGCAGACTGCCAACCTCGCCATTGGTACGGAGTTCCGCGTGATGACGGTCAAAAGTAAACAGACAGGCGATTGGCACTTTGATGTGCGTGCCAATAAATATACGTGGGCTGTCGTGGAACGTGAGGAGAATGGGCAGGTCGTATTCATTGTCCGCCTGGAGTCTTATAACGATATGGAAAAGACAGACGATTCTGATGACTCAGACCCGTCAGAGAGCACCATCGGTGCTTTCTATGACGACGGTATAGATGATGCTAAAGATAAAAACACGCTGTGCTATTATGCTGCGCAAAACAAAAAGAATATAGGTGTGGCACTAGCCACCTACAAGAGTCTGCAAAGCGAGCGTGAAGAGGCTGGCAGACAGTTTAATATGATGGTCTGTGAGAATGAGATGAAGATGGATGCCTTGCAACCGTCTAAGGGTAGCTTCAGTTTTGGTAGTGCCGACAATCTGGTAAGTCTCGCTCAGCAGAACAATATGGCTATCCGCGGTCACTGTCTGGTATGGCACTCGCAGGTTCCTGGCTGGTTATCGTCTGACGGCAAGAAGAACAATAAGAACTGGACGCGCGAGGAAGCCTTGGAAATCATGAAGGACCACATCACCAAGGTGATGACGCACTATAAAGGTAAGGTATGCGAATGGGATGTTGTCAACGAGTGTCTGGATGATGACCAGACGACTGTGCGCAGCAATCCTGCCAGCTACGACCTGCGTCAGCAGAGCGTGTGGCAGCGTGCCATTGGAGACGATTATGTCGAACTGGCTTTCCAGTATGCTCATGAGGCAGACCCTGATGCAGAACTGTATCTCAATGACTACGACGTAGAATTGCAAGGCAAGGCGAAGTCGCAGGCTTTCTATAACCTGGCTGTCAGTCTGAAAGAGAAGGGCATACCCATCCATGGCGTGGGTCTGCAGTGCCACTTCTCTGTTGGCGAGGTTGATAGTGTCAAATTGGCCAAGACCATCAAACGCTTTGCTGATGCCGGACTGAAGTGCATTATCACTGAGTTGGATATGGGGGTGCCCTCTACCACTGCTGCAAACTTGGAAGAGCAGGCTCGCAACTATCGGGTTATCACCGACATTGTGTTGGACAATGATAACTGTCCCAGCATGGTTGTCTGGGGTATCAAGGACAACGACAGCTGGCGCACAAACTCTAATCCGCTGCTTTACGACTCAGGAATGGGAAAGAAACCCGCTTGGTATGCGGTGCGCTCTGCCTTGCGCCACCGTGTGCTGCAGCCCGCAGGCATTGGTTCTGTTTGTGGCTATGCCATAGTGCCCAATAGTAGCGTCTACTCCCTTGATGGGCGTCGCGTCAACGCTTCCAATCTACAGCCTGGTCTCTATATTAAGAATGGAAAGAAGGTTGTGGTAAAATAAAGGAGCTCCGGCAGCGTTATATATGAAAGAATATTATTAGACAAGTAAATGAGAGGTTTTATCATGACGTGCATGACCGCACTAATAGCTGGCTGCCAGACAGCCCCCGATATGGATGTAGAACAGAAAGTAGAAGCGCTGTATCAGAAGATGCCGCAGGAAGAGCGTATTGCTCAACTGAAGAGTATGTATATGGAAGAACTCTTCGACGAGAAAGGACAGTTGGACACCATGAAGTGTCGTGAAATGATACCCTATGGCATTGGACACTTCTCACAATATGCTTTCCAGAAGCCCCGTGATCCCAATGAAGTGCGCGACATGGTGGCTGCCGTGCAAGACTGGCTGATGCACCATACACCCAACGGTATTCCGGCGCTGTTCCATGAGGAGGTGCTGTCGGGTATCAATACGCAGGGTTCTACCATTTACCCCCAGCAGATAGGGCAGGCTTGTTCGTTCAACCCTGAACTGGCTGAGCTGAAGACACGGCAGACCAGCACGCAGATGCGTAAGATGGGTGGTCTCCTTTCGTTGTCGCCCATGGTCGATGTATGTCGTAACCCTTCATTCAACCGTTTGGAGGAGTCGTATGGCGAGGATGGCTACCTGTCGGCTGTGATGGGTACAGCCTTTGTCAATGGCTTGCAACAGGGAGATTTGCGCAAGGGCGTTGGCGCCTGTTCAAAGCATTACCTCGGCTATGGCGGCGGTGGTGATGCTGACGAGAAAGAACTGATGGAAGAGATTCTGCTACCCCATGAAACGATGATTCGAGTAGCAGGCAGCAAGGCTGTTATGCCGGGCTATCATGCTATGAAGGGTAACAAACTGACTTGTGTGGGTGATAGTACTATACTCAATGACATCTTGCGTGGCTACCTCGGTTTCGATGGTATGGTGGTTAGCGACTATACAGCTATCGACCAACTTCCCGTGCCCGAGGGTTTCCTCAACGGGGAAAAGGGTTGGGATACCATGCAGAAGGCTGCTGCAGCCATCAATGGCGGCAATGATGTTGACTTCCCCTCCGGAGCTAACTACAAGTACTTGCAAGAGGCTATTGACTCTGGTCTCGTAAAACAGGAGACCTTGGAGCGTGCTGTCAAGGATGTGCTGCGCTATAAGTTCCGTGTGGGCATGTTTGACAAGCGTCCTTATTTATATAGTAATGAGAAAATCGTTCTTGACACGCCAGAGGAACGACAGACTGCCTACGACATTGCTGTGCAGAGCATCGTACTGCTGCAGAACGACAGCAGCATCCTGCCACTGGTTAAGCCAACTGCTGACAGCCAACTGCCAACAGCAAAGAATATTCTCGTCACAGGGCCTAATGCTAACTCCATGTGGGCTATGTGTGGCGACTATTCATTCCCCGCTATGACATTCTTCTGGAAGAAGGTAGAGCAGGACTTAGACCATCCGCATGTCATCACACTGTTGGAGGGCTTGCAGAACCATCAACCAGACAGTGTCAACATCCTTTATTCAAGAGGTTGTGACTGGACGGAGGAGATAGAGACGAAGTTCTCGCATGTCGGTGACAAGCGCTCTTGGGAGTATCCTTTGTTACATCGTAAGGTAGACTCCGGTGAAACGGCTAATCAGGAAGAGGCACTGGCCATGGCCGATTCAGCCGATGTTATCATTGCTGCCATGGGTGAGAACGTGATGCTATGTGGTGAGAACCGCGACCGTCAGGGATTGCGCCTGCCTGGTAAGCAAGAGGAATATGTCGAGGCCTTGCTGGCTACTGGTAAACCCGTTGTCCTGGTGTTGTTCGGTGGCCGTGCTCAAGTTATCGGTGACCTTGCCGAACGCTGTGCTGCCGTCATCCAGGCATGGTATCCTGGTGAGGAGGGTGGACATGCCGTGGCTGACATCCTGTATGGAAAGGTGTCGCCATCTGCCAAACTCTCTGTCAGCTATCCCAAGGAAGAACTCTATGGACCTGTTTGCTATAATTACGCAAATAGTCAATCGTCAAATAGTCAAATCCAATGGCCCTTCGGCTATGGCTTAAGTTATACGACCTTTGAATACAAGCATCTGCTGATGGATCAGTCTGCACGTGTCAGTTCCAACTATATTGAACTGTCGTTTGAGGTGAAGAATACGGGTAAGGTGGCAGCTACGGAGATAGCACAGGTGTATCTCTCGCCAACGACAGATAAACAGCCCTTACGCTCTATCCAGCTGCAGGGCTTTGCCCGTGTAGCTTTGGAACCAGGACAGACCAAGCGTGTGGAGATGAAACTCTATACCGACCAGTTTGGCTATTACTCTAATGACGGGCATCGTCAGTGGAACATCCAGCCAGGAACATACACAATAAAGGTAGGAGCATCGTCTGCTGATATCCGTTTAGACCAAGATATTACTTTGAAAGGTGAGAAAGTCACCAAGCCCTTACGCAATCACTATTTCTCGAAGGTAGAGGTGACAGACTGAGCATAATCTTCAATCACTGCAATAATGAAGAAAACAATTCTGACATCAAAAATCTATGTATTCGGGTGGCTCTTTGCACTCTTGATAGTGGGTGCTTTGTTGCTGCTTTGCGAACCTGACTTGCTATGGAAAATACAACAGAAGAACCTGTTTCTTTGTACATCATTGTTTATGAAAGAACAGCTGGTAGTACCAGGAGGCTTGCTCTCGTGGATAGGCATGTGGTTTACCCAGTTCCTCTATTACCCTGTGGTAGGCGTATTGATGCTCTGCTGTTGGTGGCTGCTGTTGATGTATATCGTGAAAAGAGCGTTCCGTATCACCGACCGCTGGGCTATCGTGATGCTGATACCTGTCGCTCTGCTGCTGCTGACGAATGTTGATCAGGGCTACTGGATTTATCTGCTGAAGTTACGGGGTCATTTCTTTATAACAACAATCGGTACAACGGCTGTAGCAGCACTGCTATGGGCTTTCCGCTGTTTTCCAGAGAAGTATGCACTACGTACTTCTTTCCTGGCATTGACCTGTGTGGTGGGCTACCCCTTGATGGGTATCTATGGATTAGCGGCTACATTGCTCATGGCTATTTGGTCATGGAGGCTGTCAGTTACTCGTATGCAGGCTGCCATTCATAGCATCGTAGCACTTCTTCTTGTTATTGCCGTACCTCTGCTCTGCTATCGTTTTGTGTACTACCAGACGAATATAGCAAATATCTACTGGGCCGAGCTACCATTGTATTTCATTACGGAGGAATATCACACCTATTATATTCCTTATTATCTGTTAGCGCTCTTCTTTGTTGTGTTGGCTGTAACCTATCATGCCAACCGTCAGGCAGCGAAACCTATGAAGAAGGTTTACTATCTACTGTGTCAGGTGGTGATTGGCATGGTGATGGTAGGAAGTGTCTATACCTTCTGGATGAAAGACGAAAACTTCCACCGCGAACTGGCTATGCAGCACCATATCTATCAGTCGGATTGGAACGCCGTGCTGGAAGAGGCTATTCACCAGAAAGACGAACCGACAAGGGCTATTGTGATGATGCGCAACCTGGCACTGAGTCGTCTAGGCAGACAGGGAAATGAGATGTTCCTTTATAAAAACGGTTCGAAAGCGTATGCTGCACCTTTCGGTATGCGTCTGATGCTGGTGGTTGGTCCTCAGATATACTACCAGTATGGCCTGCTGAACTATTGTAACCGACTGTGCATGGAGATGGGCGTGGAGTTTGGATTCCGTGCAGAAGACTATCAGTTATTGGTCAACTGCGCGCTACTTGAGAACGACAAGGCCTTAGCACGTAAATATATCGGTATCCTGAAAAATACGCTGTTCTATCGTGACTGGGCCGAGCAGGCTGAGGCACTCGTGGGTCATCCAGAACAGATTGCTAAGGATGCTGCACGCGAGCCCATCACCCACATGCTACACTATTCGGATGTGCTGGGTGGCGATCAAGGATATACCGAGCGTTTCTTGATGAATCAACTGGTAAGAAGTGATGACAATAGTGACCCCCTATTTCAGGAACAGGCGTTGTTAGCTACACTCTGGACGAAGGACATCAAGCAGTTCTGGTTTCATTTCTCTAACTACATAGATCTGCATCCGAATGATCCCATGCCACGGTATTTCCAGGAGGCTGCATATCTCTATGGGATGATTGAAGGACGCCAGGATTTGGATAAAATGCCCTTTGATGCTCAAGTCAAGGAGTCTTTCAATCGCTTTGCCACTGCTATGTCAAGTTATGATGGTAAAGATGTAAGGATAGCTCGTGAAGAACTCTATCCGTTCTTTGGGGATACTTACTTCTATGATTATTATGCAATGGCCAATCTGCCAGAATACTAATATTATCGGGTTGTCAAGAAAATACTGAGATTAAAAATGAGTAGAAATATCCTATATATTGTTGCTTGCCTGACTATCATGTCGTGTGGAGGGCCTTCTGTACCGGAAGTGTTTACTGAGATAGACCGTCTTCCTAATATATACCCCGACTATAAGGATGTCACCATTCCCTTCAATATCGCTCCACTTACCTTCCAGCTTGATGAGGCTGCCGATGAGATGGTAGCCCGTTATGCTGTTGGTGATGAGGAAATGATTTTTGAGGGGAAGGCACAACCAGAGGCTGACGATTGGCGCAGACTCGTTGAGAAAGCAAAGGGCGGTACTATTACGATTGATGTATATGCCCGTAAGGCAGACCGGTGGACACACTACAAACCCTTCAGCTTCTTTGTGTCAGCCGATAGCATCGATAGCTATCTGAGTTATCGTCTTATCTTCCCTTCTTTCATCAGCTACGAGGCGCTGACCATCAACCAACGCTGTTTGGAAAACTATGACGAGAGCGTCATCTATGATAATGTGCTCTGCAGTTTCGAGAAAGACGGCCAGTGTATCAATTGTCACCATTTCCAGCAGTACAATCCTGCACGTATGCAGTTTCATGCCCGTCAGAATAATGGTGGTACGATCATTGCCTATGACGGTAAGTTGAAGAAAGTGAATATGCGCAACGACTCCATCCTCTCAGCAGGTGTCTATCCCGCCTGGCATCCGTGGTTGAATATGATAGTGTACTCCACGAACAAAACGGCACAGCGGTTCCATACTGTTCATTCCAATAAGATAGAGGTGTACGATGCGCAAAGTGATCTTATTGCGTATGACGTGGAGACGGATGAGGTAACCAATCTGGAGAATGACTCCACCGAATTGGAGGTGTTTCCTGCTTGGGCACCTGACGGAAAGACACTTTATTATTGCAGTGCTCACATAGAAATGAGCAGTCCTACTTCAACAGTGAATGCAGAGGTTACAAGACGTCCCAAAGATGTTAAGTATAATATCTACCGGAAAAGTTTCAATCCTGAAACTATGCAGTTTGGCCCTCGAGAACTTGTTCTCGCTGCCGACAGCATGGGCATGAGTGCTACGCTGCCTCGTATCTCACCTGATGGTCGTTACCTGATGTTCACAATGGGTGAATATGGCGTATTCCATATATGGCACCATGATGCTGACCTGTGGATGATTGACCTGCAGACAGGAGAGGCTAAGCCCATAGATAAAATCAACTCACCCGATACGGAGAGCTACCACTCATGGTCAAGCAACGGCCGCTGGGTGGTCTTTAGCAGTCGCCGTGACGATGGCACTTATACACGTCCGTTCTTTGCTCATCTTGATAAGAATGGCAAGTGGTCTAAACCTTTTGAGTTACCACAGGCAGACCCTAGTTATCACCGCCAGTTCATGAAGTGCTATAATATTCCGGAATTCATGCGTGGTCCTGTTGCTATCAAGCCCCAAGACTTTGCTGATGTGTTGAAACGTAATGGTGGAGAACCCGTGAAATATGTCCGTCAACTTAATAAGTAATACTAACAACTAACAACTAATATGATGAAAAAGTTATCTATGATGCTCATGTGGCTGGCCATTAGTGGCTGGCCATTCACAGCCAACTGTCAGGCACAGCCGGCAGGAGGTTTTGGTGGTTTCCAGGCACCGCAAGTAAACCTTGAGACAAGTCAGCAGTGGAAGGACGTAAACTATGCTGGTGATGATAAGCCGTATCACACTTGTGACATCTATCTTCCCAAACAAGAGAAAGCAAGCTATCCTGTCGTAATCCATATCTATGGCAGTGCGTGGTTCTCGAACAGTAGCAAAGGGATGGCTGATCTCGGCACTATTGTGAAGTCACTATTGGATGCAGGCTATGCGGTGGTATGTCCCAACCACCGTTCCAGCATGGATGCAAAGTGGCCTGCACAGATTCACGACATCCGTGCCGTGGTGCGCTTTGTACGTGGTGAGGCTAAGAAATATAAGTTCGACACCTCATTCATTGCTACCAGTGGATTCTCTTCTGGCGGTCATCTGGCATCTATTACGGCTACAACCAGTGGAACGAAACAGACCAAGGTAGGTACTGTTGACATTGACTTAGAAGGTACCGTCGGCAACTATACCAACGAGAGCAGCGTGGTGAATGCTGCCTGTGACTGGTCTGGTCCTGTTGACTTGACGGCGATGGACTGTGGTGAGCACATGACGATGGGTGAGAACTCCCCCGAGGATGTGCTGTTGAATGCCAAACTTGACAAGGAACCGGATAAGTACCTTAGTCTCAGTGCTACTCAGTATGTGAACAAACAGAATCCACCGATTATCATATTCCATGGCGAGAAAGACAATGTCGTACCTTGCTGCCAGGGAAAGAAATTTTATGAGTTGCTGAAGGCTGCAGGTGTGAAGACGGAAGCGACTTTCCCTGCAGAGGGTAGTCACGGTGGTCCTGCCATGTATACAGAAGAGAACCTGAAGAAGATGGTCTGTTTCTTGAACTGTGTTCGTAAGGGTGAAGATTGTAAAGGCGGCTGTTGTCATAAGCCACAAAGCCGTATTGTGGAGAATGGCGGAACAGGACTGTTTAAAGCCATCATGAAAGAAGAGCAGGGACTGAAGGAGCATACCGTCTTTGTGCCTCAGGACTTGACTAAGTTTAGCGCAAAGAACCCTCTGCCTATTCTGGTGTGGGGTAATGGTGCTTGTGCCAATTCACCTTGGGAACATATGAATTTCTTGAACGAGATAGCTTCACATGGTTTCATCGTGTTGGCAACTGGTAATATTCCTATGACTGACGAGTGGTATAAAGGTCCGATGTCACGTTCAGAGCAACAGATAGAAAGCATCGATTGGGCTTTTGCACAAAATGCGGACCCACAGTCTCCCTATTATCAGAAACTCGATGTGAAGAATATCTGTGTAGCTGGTATGTCGTGTGGTGGACTACAGACACTCTTCAACTGTGCTGATCCTCGTATCAAGACGATTATGATATGTAATAGCGGACTCTTCAACCAACAGAATGCCGGACAGGCTGTCGGTGGAATGCCGATGCCTCCTAAGGAGAAACTGAAGGAACTGCACACGCCTATTATGTATATGCTCGGTGGCCCGGAAGATATTGCCTATGGTAATGGTATGGACGATTTCAAGCGTATCAGCCATGTACCTGCTTGTGCCATCAACTTCCCTGTAGGTCATGGTGGTACCTATCGTGAGGCACATGGCGGCGAGTTCACTATTCCTGCTTTAGCTTGGCTGAATTGGCAGCTGAAGGGCGACAAGAATGCTGCAAAAATGTTTGTTGGCAAGAAACCAGAACTACTGCAGCGCAAAGACTGGACATTGGAAAAGAACAAGCTCTTCCAAAAGTTAAAGTAAACGACTACCTATTCTGTTACTAAAATATGATGATCATGAAAAAACTATTATCAACCACATTATTATCCGTCTTATTTGTAGCTGGATGGTCGCAAAAGCCGGTCATCCCCATGGTGTATGACGTAGAACGTACAGGCTCTCACTATGCGGCACCTACGATGCCGGCAGCTGACCAGTTGCCTGTTCTCCGCGAACTGCCAGACGCCTTGGAGGGAGTCACCTCTTTCAGTGACTGGACAAAGCGACGCAGTGATATCGGTCACATGATCCAACACTATGGAATCGGTACTAAACCCGCCGTGGAGGCCAGTCAGGTAAAGGCTCGCATGGATGGTGATACGCTGATTGTCGATGTGACTGTTGGTCAGGAAACGCTGACGCTGAAGTCCGTTATCCGCTATCCAAAGGTAGGAGAGGCCCCTTATGCCTTGATGATTGGCACGGATATGATTGCTGTTCCCCGCCAGCTCTTTGAAGACCGTCCCATTGCTACCACGACCTTCTCTTCAGCACAGGTCAACGACTACAAACAGTTTGGCCGCCATCACGACAGGGGAGAGCACCACTTCGACCGTCTCTATCCCGGCCTGAAGGACAATGGTGCCTATAGTGAGTGGGCATGGGGCATGAGTCGACTGATTGACGGTCTGAAGCAGTTAGGACCGGAGGTGACTAAGATAGATGTCAAGCGCATTGGCGTGACTGGATGTTCGTATGCCGGCAAGATGGCCCTCTACTGTGGTGCCTTCGACGAGCGTATCGCACTGACCATTGCCCAGGAACCTGGTGGCGGTGGTGCTGCTGCCTGGCGTAAGTCTCACGAGTCGACACTGGCTGGCAAGAATCTGGAGGACCTTGACAAGACCGACTACCACTGGTTCCTGGAGAGCCAGAAGGAGAACTTCCACGGCGATAGCGTCTACCGTTTGCCTTACGACCAGCACGAACTCTGTGCAATGGTATGTCCACGCGCCCTTTTGTTGCTGGGCAATCCCGATTTCGAATGGCTGGCGGATGGTTCTATGCTCCCTTCTGCTCAGGCTGCCCTCAAGGTCTGGGAGCGCTTTGGTATTGCCGACCGAATGGGCTGGAGTATCGTTGGTAAGCATGGACATTGTCAATTGCCACAGACCCAATGGCCGGAAGTACAAGCCTTTATCGACCGATTCCTCTTGGGGTGCCCTGTTGATACAGGTAACGTAAGAAGAGTAGAGGATCTTTAAAAAAACTTAATAACATTCAAATAGTTGAGGGAAATGCAAGATATTTCCCTCAACTTGTCGTATAATGAATGAAACCGAATCACTGATGAGTGCTCTAACAGAGAAAGACATCGTGGAGGCAGTCCGCAGAGGACGGCGTGAGGGGCAGACAGAGATGGTCGGTCGCTATGCGCAACGTATCTTTGCCATGGTCGTGAGACAGGTGCCCGACGTGATGGATGCTCAAGAACTGACACAGGACACCTTCATGCGGGCCTTCGACCATATCGATAGCTACGACCCGCAACGTGCTTCGCTCTCTACATGGCTCTGCCGTATTGCTTACCGGTTGACGCTGGACTTCTTGAAGCGGCGGCGCCCCCTGATAGTCTCGATGGAAGACAGTGAGGCGTGGCAGACAGATATCAGTGACAAGGAACTGGAGGCAGAACTGTCGACAGGTCGCGAAGAGCGCATTGAACAACTGATACAGATGGTAGACGACCTGCCTGCTGACGAGCGGATGCTCGTGACGCTTTACTACTACGAAGACCGTCCGCTGACGGAAATTGCCTACATCATGGGCGTGGAGGCCGGGGTACTGGCCAACCGTCTGTACAGAACGAGAAAGAAACTGTATAAGAAACTGTGTCCGACACTTCAGACGTCGGAATTGTCAACGAAGAATATATGAACAAACAATATAAAGACACGGACTTGCGTGAGGCATTGCGTCGGAAATACGCTGATACACCGCAGTTACCTCCTGGCTTCATGGACGACATGAAGGGGCAGATGAATGCACCTATGGTTCGTCCTGTGCGCCGCTGGTGGTGGGTGGCTGCCGCCGCATGTGTCTTATTAATAATAGGTATAGGGATAACGATGATGCCTACAGGGGAGACGATGCCTACGGCTTCCAACGTGGTGGCCAAGGTGGAATCCCCGCAGGCGTCTGTTGATGTGGCAACCTCCAAAGAACCCAAGAAGGAGGGAACATCCAGCCAGAAGACCGTTAATAAGAAAACAGGCAAGAAGCAACCTGCCAAGAAACAGAAAAAACAATTGCGTGATTCTGGCAAACAACAGAAGACGATTCCTGTGAGTCCTACGGTGAGCCCTGCTTATACCGATCATCTTCACTATGCTTCAGCTGAACTGACAAAGGACACCTTGCCCTACCAGAACCCAGCGCGTGTGGATGAGTTTATTGCCAAGATGGCAGCCTATAACCATGTGAAACAAGGTGAACTGCAGTGTACACAACCCGCCGGCAGCAATGTAGTGTCGAGTGTATATGTGTTCCCGGATAATAAAGAGATAGATGTCTTCGGACGACTCTTGCAAGTGGCTTGCTGGTATAGCGACGAGACACCAGGCTATCTGCTGAGTTTCTCGCACCAGCAGTTCTTCTTTGAACTGAAGGATATGCGCCAGCAACTGCAATACCGCTGGATTGCCGAACGTGTGAACGGCAAGATACTGCTCTACGGCACCCATGCACCCTTAGGTACTAAGGAGTCGCCAGCCTGTTACCAAGAATATCGCGATGAGCTCATGCATACAAGGAGTATTAACAAAAAACCGAAAGAGATATGAAACGTATCATGATCCTTAGCCTGATGGCTATAGCTTGCCTTTCTGTGCAAGCACAAAAGCAAAGAGTGAAAGTGCTGGCCTCCAGTCCCGGTGTCTTTGTTCCTCGTCCAGAAGTGAGCACGGATAAAAAGACCAAAAAGACCTCTGCCGTCTGGCACTCCACGAACAACGACTGGATCAAAGATAACTGCGAAGCCAAGGACGTGACAATCGTCAAAGACTATCAGCAGCTGTTCCCTGAAATTGCCAATATGCCACTCGACGACCAACCATATATGCCGATGAGCTGGCGACTGACTGCCGAGGGCGGCGAGACGGTGATGCACTGCTACTTCCGTATGCCTGCCGATGAGGTGACCCACCTCTGGCTGACGTCTGAGGAGACCTGTCTTGTGGATAGTGAGACGGGTGTGCAGTATCGCATACGTCGTACGGAGCCCGACACCTTCCGCAAGCATTTCAGCATCAAGGCAAAGAAGGGTGATGTCGTTGACCTGAAAATATTCTTCCCGCCACTGCCAGAAAGCACGAAAGATGTGATCATCTTCGGTATTCCCAACTGGTATCTGGTGGGCGATAAGGTGAGCCTCCAACAGCAGCATAACAACGGATGGGCAGGAGTAGGTTTCGACTACGACGTCAAGCCACAGTTCCATCAGCCTCGTCTGCTTCAGGCACATCTTAGCGAAGACAAACCCTATGATAAACAGAATTGGAACACTTGGAAAGTATTGACAGATGCCCACCTCATCAAACCACAGAAAGACGGTACGATGGCTATCTGGCTAACTCCCGAAGCTACCTATCTGGCTGTTGCCTGCGAGCAGAACTGGACACGCGAGTATTGGGGATTCAGCTGGGGTAATGACAAGGCTGACGTGCTACTCGACGATGCAGGAAGACAGTACAAACTTCGCGAAGTACAGGGCGTTCCACAGAACGAGTTGTTCTTTTTGGAGGGCAACGCCGGTGACTATATTGCTTATCTGAAAGTATTTGACCCGATACCCCTGGACGTGAAGACCTTCACTTTCATTTCACCCGAAGGCGAGCCTTTCAATGCTTGGGGTGCTAACTGGAAAGGCAGTGTACTCCATAATCTCAGCATTGAGGAACTGCGCAACAACCAAAGACTCTTTGAGTACCAGCCTCGCAAAGTCGTAGAATAAAACGGGCGAGAAATTATAGCTTATTAATCAACTATTATTATATGTCAGAATTTGATTTAATCCAAAGACCTATGGAGAAATCATGGAACGCAGCGATGCGCTCCATGTTTTTCCTGTTTTGTGCCTTTGTAGCAATGACTGCAACGGCAAAGGAAAAAACGGTGGTGTGGCAACAGCCCACCACGGAGTTTGGAACTTGTTATGGTGACGGATTCTTTAACCTTGTCCTTGACGTGACAAAGGTGGAGTTGAAGGACACGGAGACTGTGGTGTATATCACTGCCCAGCAGCGGTCGGACTATCCGGAGTATTCCTTCCAGTTTGTTGGCGATACCTATCTGAAGGTGGGTGAACAGCGCTTCACCATCGTCTCTGCAGATGGTGTTGAACTCAACAAGTTTGTTCAGACCAACAAGAACAACCTTCGCGAGATGGTGTTTCACTTCCCACCGCTGCCAAAGGGTACCACGTCGTTCGACTTTATTGAGGGTGATGGTCAAGGTGCTTTCCAGATCAAGGGCATCAAACCCGTGGAAGAGCGTTGGAAACAGTTTTTCCCCTCCTATTGGTGCGACGAGCGGGGCGACTGGAAGATAGCCTTCTTCGAGGACTGTGCTGTCTACGACTGCAAGTTCTGGAACTACAAACAGCGTGACGTCAACCCAAAGACTGGCGAGGCCGCTATCGTGATGACCAATGGTAACGAGCAACTGACAGTCGTCATTGGTAAGAACAAGAAAGGCCAGCGCCAGATACAAATTGGAGACAATAAGGCTGTGTATTCAATGATTACCAGTCGTTTTCTTCCAGACTATTCTTCGAAAGATACACGGACAGGTTTTGTAGATAATGGCTATCAGACGGATACGGTGACGGTAGTGGGCTGGCTCAAGGATATGCCGGAGCACTATAAGCAAAAGAAAACCTTCAGCTTCGGTTATCAAGACCTCTATACTGATGAACAAAAGCATGTTTATGCTGACTTGGACGAGCAGGGACGCTTCTGTGTGAAGATTCCGGTGTTGAACAGCTCGGAATTCTTCTGCGACTGGGAGCGTTGTTTCATCCGTACCATGTTCGAACCCGGCAAGACCTACTTCCTGCTCTACGACTTCAAGGAAGGCCGCCGCTACTTCATGGGCGACGACAGCCGTCTGCAGAATGAACTCTTCCGCTTCCCGTTGGACTGGAATTCCATAAGCCTTTATGAGGGAATAGAAACCGCAGGCAAAGGTGCTGAAGAACTCTTTGAACCGTATATCGCATCGGTCGACAGCTCCCTCCATGCGCAGTTTGCCTCTATCGATGCACTCTGCCAGCAGCATCCCACACTCTCTACTCGTTTCAATATGTTTAGAAAAGGCAATACGTTGATGCAGCAGGCGCGTGATTTCGGACAGGCCCGTTTCCGTGCTAAAGGTATGCAACTCTCTGACCATGCCCGCCGCTATGCCTACGAGATGTTTTGGAAGAAGATAGAGGAACCATATACACTGTACCGCAGCTTCGGTACATTCCTGCGCGACTATATTGATGATGCGGTAAGGGCACGCAATGCCGTCATCTCATTCAATCTCAAGGAGCATTACAAGGAGTTTGCCACCAACGATGAGGAACTGGCATTGCTTACCTGTTGGGCTAAATGGATTGATGAAGTAACACCTATCATCGAGGCTGAACCTACCGCCGAGGCGAAAATACGTAAATACCATGAACTGGATTCGCTGAATGCCGGATTGGTGAAGGAGGTAGATAAAATCGTCCAGAGACCAGAAGCCATGAAGATTGTCAGTGCAGGAATGCTTACCAGTCAACTGAAAGCACACTTTACTACTCTCGACTCGCTCGGCGCCGAAGCATTCATCAAAGAGTTGTGGCTTACTCGACAAGTGTTAAACCATTTCGACCACGAGCGCACATCGCTGGCATCCAATGTCATGGATACACTGAAGGCTATGATTGGCAATCCAGACTGCATTACGATGATAGAGAAACAGAACGACTACTACCTCGCTCTTGAGAACCGTGAGTTCGACAAGCTGGTACTCAAGTCTTCTGATGCCTTCGCCCATATTTCAGAAGGAGAAGCGTTGCTGAAGAAACTCGTAGAACCCTACAAGGGCAAGTTTGTACTACTCGATATTTGGGGCACTTGGTGCGGACCCTGCAAGGAAGCCCTCAGCCACTCCACCGAGGAGTATGCCCGGCTAAAAGACTACGATATCCAGTACCTCTATCTGGCTAACCGCAGTTCGCAGGATTCCTGGGAGAACGTCATCAAGGAGTATAATGTCAGTGGTCCCAACGTGGCTCACTATAACCTGCCCATCGAGCAGCAGAGCGCCATCGAGCGTTATCTGAATGTCCAGGCCTTCCCTACCTATAAACTCATTGACCGCAATGGCAATGTGCTGGATATGAAGGTTGACCCGTTCCATCTTGAAGACCTTGCCCGCTTGTTACAGCAACTGAAATAAATATTTTTTATGAAACTGAAACACACACTCATCACCATTTTCCTTACCCTTGTAGCCACCACTGCGTGGGCTCAGGAACAACAACAGGATACAACAACAGTAAAAAAAGAGAAGAAAGAAAAGAAGCTGTACCTTTGGGGCTTTATCTCAGACTCGTTTACGAAGGCCTACGTACCTGACGTCAAGGTCGTCGTGCTGAGAGCAGACTCGTCGCTGGTAGACTCTGCCGAGGTTAGCAACGGCTATGGCAGTTTCAAGACGACGGAATATTATCTGCAGGTGCCTGCCAAGCCAGCAAAATACATCATCAAGGCTACGCATCCTGACTATGAGACGGCCTACAAAGCATACGAAATCAAGTATGTGGCGCGCAACCGTGACTTTGAGGTGCCGGCCATCCGCATGAAGCGCATCCAGCGCAGCAACTACGATAAGAATGGCGGTTCATTGCAGGAGGTTGTCGTCAAGGCGACGAAAGTCAAGATGGTCTACAAGGGCGACACCATTGTCTTCAATGCCGATGCTTTCAATATCCCTGAAGGTTCGATGCTCGACGGACTCATCAAGCAGTTGCCGGGTGTGGAACTGAAAGACAATGGAGAGATTTATGTTAATGGCAAGAAGATTGAGAACCTGACGCTCAACGGAGCAGACTTCTTCAAGGGTAAGAACAAGATGATGCTGGAGAACCTGCCGTACTATACGGTGAAGAATGTGCAGGTCTTCAACAAGCGCACGCCGAAGAGTGAGTTCCTCGGTCGCGACATCGAAGAGAAGGAGTATACCATGGATGTGGTGCTCAAGAAGGAATACAGGGTCGGCGGTACTGTCAACGTGGAGGCAGGCTATGGTACCGACGACCGCTACAAGGTGCGAGGCTTCGGACTACGCTATACCGACCGCAGCCGTATGGTGCTGTTTGGTGGTATGAACAACCTGAACGAGTATATCGACTACGACCGTGAGGGTAATGAACAAGACCGCACGCAGGCTTCGGGCGACCGCGACCTCAAGACCATTGGCGGCAACTGGTCGCTGCACACGCCGGAAGAGCGCATCACCAACGACTTCGGCTTCAAGTTGAACTGGCAGGATATCCATTCGGAAAGCGAGAGTCAGAGTGAGAACTTCCTGGCAGGTGCCAGCACTTTCGGACAGTCTCGTTCACAGAGTAATAGGCGTCCCTTCCAACTGTCGGCCAACAATACGTTCTATATCCGCAAACCGGTTTATGTGTATTCGTGGTTGAGCATGGAGTATAACCATGACAAGGACTGGGGTGACGGCTGGTCGTTGACGGCCAATGACCAGCTGATGAAAGACTCGGTAAACCATACGTGGAGTATGAACTCTTCCAAGCAGGACAACCTGCGGCTGAACTGGGACACAAGTTGTGAATTTAAGTTGCCGTGGGGCGACGAACTGGAGTTAGGCTTCAATATGGGGTGGCAGCGCCAGTGGAACAGTGACAGTTTCTCGCAGAACCGCTATACCTTATGTAAGATGGGTACCGTCGACCAACGTAACCAGTACAATGATAGTCCGTACAATAATTATAATGTCGGTGGCAATCTGTCCTATCGGCTGCGTCTGACGGAGCACTTCTCTATCTCTCCCAGAGCAAGCATTGGCTATAGCTATGACAATAACGATAACCATCTGTATCGCCTGGACTGGCTGGGTCCACAGTGGGCTGTCGGTGGACCGCATGATATCGGAGAATTGCCTGATACCGACAACTGGCGACTGCTGACCATTGATGCTCCCAATTCGTCGGAACAGGGCAACCGTGAGAACCAGTACAGCGTGGGCTTGATGCTGAACTACAGCAAGTCGCTGGCCAACAATAACGGCTATATGTATTATTATCTGCAGCTTCAGAAGCAGTTCCGCAGGAAGCACATGTACTATGACAGCGACAACCAGTACCACACGATGAACCGCAACTACGACTATCCGATGATGAACTTCTACTTCACCTATTCGTTTGATAAGCATCGCAAGTCGCTCTCTGCCAATGGTAGCAGCTCCGTTTCGCTGCCTAACATCGGGCAGCTGGTGGACATCACGCAGACAAGTAACCCGCTCTACATCCGTAAGGGTAATCCCGACCTGAAACCTATGACGTATTGGTGGCTTAATGCCAACTATCGGGCACGTGTGGACAGCATTGACCAGCATTTCACCATCAGCATGAATGCGAACATCCAGTACAATGCAATGGCGACGGCCTATACTTATGATGCTACGACGGGTGTGCGCACCACCTGGACGGAGAATATCAACGGCAACTGGAACCTGTCGGGAAATATAGACTATGGACGTGCCTTGGGCCAGAAGAAGTTCTGGCATATCGGTGCCAGCCTCAATGCCTCTGTCGGTCAGAGCACCGATATGTCGTCGGGTGAAACCAACCGTGTCACCAATACTGCCTTTACCTTCTCACCGAATGTGCGCTTCCAGAAGGAGAAACTGACCTTCACGCTGCGCGTTAACGGTACGTGGCGCCATTTTCGCCGTAGCATAGATGTCGTCGGCTTACCCGTCGACATGTACGATTTCGGCTACGGCTTCAATGCCAACTACAGACTGCCGTGGAACTTCACCATCGATACCGATCTGCAGATGCACTCGCGCCGAGGCTATGCCGACAGTCAGATGAATGACGACCGCCTCTACTGGGATGCAACGCTTACCAAGTCGTGGAAGCAAGGACGCTGGGTGGCTAAGGTGAAAGGCTACGACCTCTTAGGCCAGGTCAATCAATGGCAGTATTATGTTAATTCCAATGGACGCTACGAGACGTGGACGAACAATATGCGCCGCTATGTACTCTTCTCGCTGGCTTATCGCTTCAGTCTGACGCCTAAAAAGTAAAAAATGATACATAAGAAAAAGTTCGTGAGACATAGCGTTGGCTGTGTCTCATGTTTTTTTCATACCTTTGCCCACAGAAAAAACTAACTTATGAGACAACTATTCATTCAACTCCTTTTAGTGTTGGCGATGGGGGCAGTGGCTGCTCCCATCACCTCACCTAATGGCAAGATTAGTGTAACTCTCGATGGTGTCTCACTGAAGGTCTCTTACAAGGGACAACAGGCACTCGACATCGTTGAGGCTGGTATCACCGCTCCTGCTGCACCCGTGTTTACACAGCACATCAAGGCTGACTATCAGATGCTGACAGGCAAGCGCCGTCATTGCGTGAACGAGGCTAACGAATACAGAATAGGCACTGTGATTCTCCGTGTCTATAATGATGGTGTTGCCTTGCGCCATCAACCGTTAACCATCAACCATGAGCCTTTAACCATTACTTATCGCATCCCTGAGGGCACCCGTCGCTGGATGCAGCAGTGGTGCGATTCCTACGAAGGCTTTTTCCCCTTGTCAACGACATACAAGGTAGCACCAGTACCATCCTATAGCGGTATATCGAAGTCTGCCGAGGGCTGGAACAATCGTTGGGGCTACCCCGCACTGCTGGAGAGCCTCCCCCTATCTCCCTCCAAAAAGAAGGGGGAAGAGGCTGTCTATGTGCTGATTACCGAGGCCAATATCCAGCATGGTCAAAGTGCCTCGTGCCTCTATAACGATGGCGAACTGTTCAAAGTCGTCCCTGCGGAACAAGAGCCCCCTCTCCCTTTGGAGAGGGCAGGGGGAGAGGCTTCTCCTTGGCGTGTCGCCATTATCGGTACGTTGGCAGATATCGTGGAGTCAACCCTGGTTACTGATGTCAGCGCCCCCGCTCAGATTGCCGACACCAGTTGGATACATCCCGGTGTGGTATCGTGGATTTACTGGGCTTACAACCATGGTTCCAACGACTTCAACATCATCAAGAAATATGTTGATATGGCGGAAACACTGCATCTTCCCTACGTGCTCATAGATGCTGAGTGGGACGAAATGAGCAAGTTAGCCTCCAACAAGGGTAAGACCATTGAGGATGCTGTTGCTTATGCTAATTCAAAAGGCGTTAAGCCGCTCATTTGGTATAACTCGTCAATAGGGTGGGTGGATGGCGCTCCGACCCCGAAGTTTCGTCTGAACAAACCGGAAGACCGCGAACGAGAATTTGCTTGGTGCGAGAAAATTGGGGTGGCTGGTGTTAAAATTGACTTCTTTTCTGGTGATAATCAGAAGAACATGGATTTCCAACTAGATTTGTTGGAGAGTGCGGCCCGCCATCATCTGCTTGTCAACTTCCATGGCGCAACGATACCGCGAGGCTGGCAGCGCACGTGGCCAAATCTCATGAGTACAGAAGGAGTCTATGGTGCTGAGTGGTATAACAATGTCGCTACCTTCACCGACAAGGCTGCCTGCCATAACGCCACATTGCCCTTTACTCGTAATGTGATAGGTCCAATGGACTATACACCTTGTACGTTCAGTGATTCGCAGCATCCGCACATTACTACCCATGGCCATGAGTTGGCACTGACAGTACTCTTTGAGAGTGGACTGCAACATTTGGCTGACCGTCCCGAGAGTTATCTCTCTCAGCCGCAGGAAGTACAAGACTTCCTGTCTAAGCTGCCTGCTGCCTGGGATGAAACCCGTTTCATTGGTGGTTATCCGGGAGAATATGTCATTGTTGCCCGTCGTAGTGGTAACAAATGGTATCTTGCTGGTGTCAATGGAACTGATCATGTTAAAGAAGTGGCGCTCCCATTTCGTGGAAATCATGCATTGTTGCTGACAGATGAACCTGGGAAAGATCACACTTGGCGAATAAAAAAACAGCAAAAAGTACCAAAAAGTATTGTTTTTCAGCCACGTGGCGGTTTTTGTTACATTTGGAAAATTAGATGAAACAAGAGAAAAATAGACTTATTAAAAAAATCTCTATCTTTGCACTCGGTAACTACAATCATTTTGCTAAGTAATGAAAAGATTTGTTTTAGTAGTAATATTATCATTAGTAGTTTGTTTTGTAACCATTGAGGCTGCTGGAAAGCGTTCCAGCAGCACTCTTGGTACTTTTATTGAAAATCCAATGCTTTGGGCTGATGTGCCCGACCCCGATATCATACGCGTAGGCGATACCTATTATTTGGTGAGCACCACCATGCACTTGATGCCTGGTGCTCCTATTATGCGTTCTCGTGACCTCAAGAACTGGGAAACGATTGGTTACGTCTATGACCGTTTGACGGATTCACCCAAATATGATTTGCAGGAAGGTACCGTCTATGGTCGTGGCCAGTGGGCAACCTCACTTAAGTATCACAATGGCCGTTTCTACGTGCTCTTTGCACCTAACGAGCATGGTTCCATGGGCGACACCTATATCTATAGTGCCGAAGATCCTGCTGGTGAGTGGACGCTGGTGTCACGCATGCGCCATTTCCATGACTGCTCACTATTCTTCGACGACGACAACCGTGTGTATGTCATTTATGGTACGGGCGAGATGATGGAGTTGAAGGCCGACCTCTCTGATGTTATTGAGGGTTCTCATGTACAACTGTTCCAGCGCGAAGCCGACGAGACAGGTCTGCTGGAAGGTTCTCGTATGATTAAGCATCATGGTCGCTACTATCTCTTGATGATTTCCCATGTCTATGCTCCAGGACGTCATCGCCGCGAGGTGTGTTACCGTTCCGATAATATCCGTGGCCCGTATGAGAAGAATACCATTCTGGAATCTGACTTCGGTGGCTTCTCCTATCTGGCACAAGGAACCATTGTTGATTCACCTGATGGCGACTGGTATGGTGTCATGTTCCAGGATCGTGGTGGTGTCGGTCGCGTACTGACATTGTCGCCCTGCCGCTGGATTGACGGTTGGCCCATGTTGGGTGATGAAGATGGTCGCGTTCCCGACCATGTCCGTCCACTGATCAGTGGCGAACCTGAGAAGCATATCGTGTGCAGTGACGATTTTGTCTCTGCTAAGCTTGGCCTCCATTGGCAATGGAACCATAATCCCGTCAATAGTGCCTGGTCACTGACTGACCGCCCAGGTTTCCTCCGTCTGAAGACCAGTCGTGTGGTGCCCAACCTCTACCTTGCTCCCAATACGTTGACACAACGTATGAAGGGACCGAAATGTAGTGCTACCGTTGTCCTCGACTTGTCACACATGAAAGCTGGCGACCGTGCCGGTTTTGCTGCATTCAATGATGAGACGGGTGCTTTGATGATTAAGAAGGATGGCAAGAAGCTGACGCTCTGTGTTGCTGAACTTTCCGTCAAACTGTCGCAGCGTGACAAAGCGGTAGAGGATGCCACTGAGAAGATAGTCGAAAGCATTCCCTTGGCAACGACGAAGATATGGTTGCGCATTGACGGTAACTTCGTGCCACGTACTGATATCGCCACCTTCTATTATAGCCTGGATGGTGAGAACTGGCAGAAAGTGGGCAATGACTACCGCTTGCGTTTTGACTGGCAGCGCTTCTTCATGGGTTCCAAGTATGCACTGTTCAACTTTGCCACCCAGAAAATAGGAGGCTACGTCGATGTCGATTCCTTTACAATAGATTAAACTAACTATTATTATATCAACTATTTGTCAACTCCACTTTGCAAAAACTTGTTTTCTGCAGAGTGGAGTGTTTTTTTTGCATCATTATACAATGTTCAGTTTAAAATGCGTGTCACTTTTACGCTTTTATTATCCGCTTTTTTAGTATCTTTGCAGTCGCAAAAAAATAACATAACCACACCATGTTCAATAATTACAAAGGTTTTCACCTCGTTGAGACGTATCATGCTGTACGCCACCAACGTAAATACCATCCTACCGATGGTACCAAACGTGCTATCAAGATTGCTTTGGTAGCCCTTGTCACTCTTTTCCTTTGGAACATACCCGCTGAGTGGTATGGCATCCAGAACCTAACCGTTGTCCAACAGCGTGTCATTGCTATATTCGCTTTTGCTACGCTGATGTGGATATTGGAGGTTGTCAGTTCGTGGGCCACGTCCATTGCCATCATCGTGCTGATGCTTCTGTTCTGTACGGACAGTGGTATCTCTCCATTGGTACAAGAAGAGGAGGTAGGCAAACTGCTCAGCTATAAGGGCGTCATGGCCTGTTTTGCCGATCCCGTTATTATGTTGTTTATTGGCGGTTTCGTACTGGCTATCGCTGCTACGAAGACAGGTCTCGATGCACAGTTAGCGAAGGTGCTGTTGCGTCCCTTCGGCACACGTAGTGAGATGGTACTTTTGGGCTTCTTGCTGGTGACGGGTCTGTTCTCTATGTTTGTGTCCAATACTGCTACGGCAGCTATGATGTTGACGTTCTTGACACCAGTGTTCCGTCAGTTGCCTCCCGAGGGCAAGGGCCGTATTGCACTGGCTATGTCCATTCCTGTTGCAGCCAATTTGGGTGGTATGGGTACCCCTATCGGTACACCTCCTAACAATATCGCACTGAAGTACCTGAACGATCCCGAGGGGCTGAACCTCGGACTTGGTTTCGGTCAGTGGATGATGTTTATGTTCCCACTGGTCATCGTGCTGTTGTTCATCAGCTGGCGCCTGCTGCTGAAGTTCTTCCCCTTCAGTCAGAAGACCGTAGAACTGAATATCGATGGCGGCATGCAGAAGGGTTTCCATTCATGGGTGGTTATCATCACCTTCATCCTTACCGTCCTGCTGTGGCTCTCCGACCGTTTCACCGGCATCAATGCCAACACGGTAGCTATGCTTCCGTTCTGCATTTTTGCCTTGACGGGTGTTATCAATAAGCGTGACTTGGAACAGATCAACTGGAGTGTTATCTGGATGGTTGCCGGTGGTTTCGCCCTGGGCTACGGTCTGAACGCTTCTGGTCTTGCTGCCAATGCCGTCGAGAGCATTCCCTTCGCCGAGTTCTCTCCATTGCTTATCCTCTTGTTAGGTGGTGCCATCTGCTATGTGCTCAGCAATTTCATTTCCAACTCAGCAACAGCCGCACTGCTTATGCCTATTCTGGCTGTAGTGTGTGGTGCTATGGGTGATAAACTAGAGCCCATCGGTGGTACGGGTACCGTTTTGATAGGTGTTGCTATCGCAGCTTCCAGTGCTATGATTCTGCCTATCTCTACACCGCCTAACGCATTGGCCTTTGCTACTGGCTACGTGAAGCAGAGCGATATGTCTAAGATAGGTATCATCATGGGTGTTATCTCTATGGTACTTGGCTTCGGACTTGTTTACCTGATGGGTACGCTACATATCATTTAATATGTACACCTTATAATAATTGTGATGAGACCGCCATATTTTTTGGTGGTCTCACACTTTTTTTGTACTTTTGCCGTTGTTATGATGATGAGAAGGTTTTTGGCTTTAGCCTTTTGGCTGTTAGCTATTGGTGCACAAGCCCAGGAATCGCAGGAAGTATATAGCTTTCTGCGCCTGCCCGTCAGTGCCCATGTCGCTGCTGTTGGTGGCGATAATGTTACGCTGACCAATGACGATGCTACTGTCATCTTCCACAATCCTGCTCTCATTACCGATGTCAGTGACAAGTCGTTGAACGTCAACTTCATGACCTATATGGAGGGCAGCGCCACTGCTTCAGCCTCCTTTGTCCGTGCTTACAAAGAGCGTGCCTCGTGGGGCGTCAGTGCACAGTATATGTCATACGGTGAAATCAAGGAGACCACCGCCAGCAATCTGCAGACAGGCACTTTCTCCCCTAAGGATATTGCACTGGCAGGCTCTTTCGCCTATCTGCTTTCTAACCGCATCAGCGGTGGTATTACGGCACGTTTCATCTCTTCTACTATTGGCAGCTACTCGTCTGCAGCTGTTGCTGTAGACCTGGGACTGAATTATCAGGATACCGAGCGTGGCTGGTCAGTGTCTGCTGTTGCCCGCAATCTGGGAGGGCAGATCAAAGCCTATGACGAAGACTTCGAGCGCATTCCTCTTGACTTGCTGGTAGGTGTCAGTCGCCAGTTGCCCAATGCCCCCTTGACATTGCATGCTACGCTCTCTCGTCTGAATAATTGGGATCAGGCATTCATCAAGCACCTCGCTGTCGGTGCCGACATCCGTCTCGGTTCTGCCATCTTCGTCTCTGCTGGTTATAACTTCCGTCGTAGCAGCGAGATGAAGATTTATGAAGGTGAAGACACCTCAGCCAGTCATGGTGCCGGTCTGTCTCTTGGCGGTGGCATCGAGTTGGAGCGTTTTAAGTTGAGTGTCGCCTATGCTAAATATCATGTCTCAGCCTCTTCGCTGCTGGTAAATCTTGCCTATACTTTGTAGCGCGCCTTGACGTATCGCATTATTTTGTCTATTAGGTGAAACTTTTTGTGGAAACATGGTGTGGTATGCTGTTTTTTTTGTAATTTTGCAGTCCGAATTCGAATATAACGTTATATTATTTTATGGCAGACATTAAAAAAATTAAGACAGCGCTCATCTCTGTTTATCACAAGGATGGGTTGGATGAATTGCTGGAGAAGCTGAATGCAGAGGGTGTGAAGTTCCTTTCTACAGGTGGTACGCAGGCTTTTATCGAGAGCTTGGGTTACGAGTGTCAGAAGGTGGAGGAGGTGACGACCTATCCTTCTATCTTAGGCGGACGTGTAAAGACCCTGCATCCAAAGATCTTTGGTGGTATTCTGGGACGTCGCGAGAATGAAGGCGACCGCCAGCAGATGGCTCAGTACGAGATTCCCGAGATTGACCTGGTTATTGTCGACCTCTATCCTTTCGAGGAGACTGTTGCCAGCGGTGCTGAGGAATCTGAAATCATTGAGAAGATTGATATCGGTGGTATCTCGCTGATTCGCGCTGCTGCTAAGAACTTCAATGATGTTCTCATCATCCCTTCTCAGAAAGAGTACCCCATCATGCTTAACATTCTGAACACCGATGGCGCTCAGAGCACATTCCAGCAGCGTCGTCAGCTTGCCTACCATGCTTTCAAGGTCAGCTCACACTATGATGCTGCTATTTGTGAGTACTTTAGAATTAAGTAATTAACAACCCTGAAGTAAAAGAATAATGGGATTTTTTAGTTTTGTCCAGGAGATTGCTATGGACCTGGGAACGGCTAACACCATCATTATCAGTGATGATAAGATTGTTGTTGACGAGCCGTCAGTAGTAGCCCTTGACCGCCATACCGACAAGATGATTGCCGTAGGTTCACGGGCTAAGATGATGTATGAAAAGACACACGACAACATCCGCACCGTTCGTCCTTTGCGCGATGGTGTCATTGCCGACTTCTCTGCCTGTGAGCAGATGATGCGCGGCCTCATCAAGATGGTACATACCGGTAGCCGTCTGTTCTCTCCCTCATTGCGTATGGTCATTGGTGTACCCTCAGGTTCTACTGAGGTGGAGTTGCGTGCTGTACGTGACTCTGCAGAGCATGCCGACGGCCGTGACGTATATCTTATCTTTGAACCCATGGCAGCAGCTATTGGTATCGGTATAGACGTAGAGGCTCCCGAGGGTAACATGATTGTTGATATTGGTGGTGGTTCTACGGAGATTGCCGTTATCTCACTCGGTGGTATCGTCAGCAATAACTCCATCCGTACGGCTGGTGATGACCTGACAGCCGATATCCAGGAGTACATGTCTCGTCAGCACAATGTCAAGGTTTCTGAGCGTATGGCAGAGCGTATCAAGATTGCCGTAGGTTCAGCACTGACCGACCTGGGCGATGAGGCTCCCGAGGATTATGTGGTTCATGGTCCTAACCGTATCACAGCCCTTCCTATGGAGGTTCCCGTATGCTATCAGGAGATTGCCCATTGTCTGGACAAGACCGTTGCCAAGATAGAGAATGCCGTACTCTCTGCTCTGGAGAATACTCCTCCCGAGCTGTATGCCGACATCGTGAAGAACGGTATCTGGCTGGCTGGTGGCGGTGCTCTGCTGCGCGGTCTCGACCGTCGTCTGGAGGCAAAGATCAATATCCCCTTCCATATCGCAGAGGATCCGTTGCACTCTGTTGCCAAGGGTGCCGGTATAGCCTTGAAGAACGTTAACCGCTTCACATTCCTCATGCGATAATAGCTTTTGGCTGTTAGCTCTTGGCTTTTGGCTTCAGTGCCAATGGCTATCAGCTAACCGCTAACTGCTAACTGCTAAAGTATGAAGAACCTTCTGGAGTTTCTCAGCCGTCACTACCATTGGCTGATTTTCGTGTTCCTGGAGGCGCTGAGCCTGACATTGTTGTTTCGATACAATAACTATCAGAACAGTGTCTGGTTTTCTTCTGCCAATGCTGTGGCAGGCCGTTTCTACCAGTGGACATCAGCCGTGGAGTCTTATTTCTCATTGACGAAAGTGAATGAGGAATTGACGTTGCGTAACTATTATCTGGAACGTCAGGTAACACAGTTGCGCCGCTTGTATGGCGAGGCTACTCAGAAGACAGATCCTCAGGAACAGCAGGGCCTCGACTCGTTGAGTCGCTATCAGCTGATTGCCGCCAAGGTGGTGAGCAACGAGTTGGGAAAGCTGGATAACTTGATGACCATCGACAAGGGTAAGGCTGATGGTGTGGAAGTCGGCATGGGCGTAGCCTGTGGACGTGGCGTGGTGGGTGTTACCTACCTTGTCTCCGACCATTTCAGTGTTGTCATCCCTGTCCTTAACAGTCACTCGTCACGCATCAGTTGTGCCATTCGCGGCTACGGCTATTTTGGCGTGCTGCGCTGGTATGGCGAGGATGCTGCCTATGCTTTTGTGGAGGATATCCCCCGTCATGCCCGTTTCAAGCGTGGTGACTGGGTGGAGACAAATGGTTACTCCAGTATCTTCCCGCCGGGAGTTCTCGTTGGTCAGATTGTAGAGGTCTATAATGCCCGTGATGGACTGTCATATAAGTTGAAGGTCCGTCTGACGACCGACTTCGGCAATCTGCGTGATGTGGTAGTCATCAGCGACCGCTCTATCGCCACCCGCATGCGTTTGATGCAGGCCGCCCGCGACTCGCTGAAGCTGAACGTTCATGAGTAGTGGCAGTTGTCCAATAGAAAATAGTCAAATAGTCCAATAGTAAAATCCTTTGGGATGTCAGCAGATTTATTGAAACGGTTGGGGTGGTTCGCCCTGTTCTTCCTGGCACAGGTTATTGTTCTGGGACGCATCCATCTGTTCCATTATGCCACACCATTGTTTTACGTCTATTTCGTCACGATGTTCCCACGAAACTACGAGAAGTGGGCCATACTGCTGTGGAGCTTCCTGCTTGGCTTGTGTATCGATATCTTCTCTAACACACCAGGACTGGCTGCGGCATCGCTGACAGTGATTGCTGCCATACAGCCTTACTATCTGGAACTCTATGTACCCCGTGACTCTGCCGACAACCTGCAACCCTCGCTGAGAGCACTTGGCCCACTGAAATATACCTACTATGTCTTGCCTCTTGTCCTGGTATATTGTTTGCTTTTCTATACGCTGGAGATGCTTTCCTTCTCCAACGTGCTCTACTGGCTTCTCTGTGTGGTCAGCAGCACAGCACTGACGCTGTTGTTGATATTCACGGTGGAGATAGGTAAGAGAGATTGATGTTCATGCGTAATAGGCTATGAAGGACTACTCGTTAGACTATAGGCACTATGTCATTGCTGGTGTGGCACTACTCATTGTGGTGGTCTATATCATCCGCCTCTTTACGCTCCAGATAACCAGTGACGACTATAAGAAGAGTGCCGACTCCAATGCTTTCCTCAAGAAGATAGAGTATCCTTCGCGTGGTGGTATCTACGATCGTAACGGTAAGCTGCTGGTGTATAACCAGCCTGCCTACGATATCATGGTGGTCATGAACGAAGCTAAGGACCATCTGGACACCCTCGACTTCTGCGATGCGTTGAACATTACCCGTGAGGACTTTGACAATCGTATGGCCACCATCAAGGACCGCTCCAAGAATCCGGGCTACTCACGCTTTACGCAACAGCTCTTTATGAGTCAGCTGTCGGAGGCTGACTTCAGCGTGTTCCAGGAGAAGATGTTCCGCTTCCCCGGTTTCTATATCCAGCGCCGTAGCATCCGTCAGTACCGCTATCCCTTTGCTGCCCATGTACTGGGCGACGTGGCAGAGGTGTCGCCTGCCGACATCGAGGAAGACGACTACTACCAGCCTGGCGACTATATCGGAAAGCTGGGCGTGGAGCGTAGCTACGAGAAACAGTTGCGCGGTGAGAAGGGTATGCAGATCCTCCTGCGTGATGCACACGGTCGTGTGCAGGGCCGCTATCAGAATGGACGCTTCGACCGTCGTGCTGTGGCTGGCAAGAATCTGACGCTGGGTCTTGATGCGAATCTACAGGCTTTGGGTGAGCGACTGATGGAGGGTAAGATAGGTTCTATCGTTGCCATTGAACCCAAGACGGGTGAGGTGTTGTGCATGGTGTCGTCGCCCAGCTACGACCCGCGTATGATGGTGGGTCGCCAACGCTCCAAGAGTCATCGTCTGCTCAGTCAGAACGTGTGGAAACCGCTGCTGAATCGCAGTATTATGGGACAGTACCCGCCAGGTTCTACTTTTAAGACCACGCAGGGCCTGACGTTTATGACGGAGGGCATCATCCATCCTACGCATACTGCCTATCCCTGTGGTCACGGTTTCAACTATCGTGGACTGCACGTGGGCTGTCACGGCCATGCGTCGCCCTTGCCCCTCGTGCCGGCCTTGTCGACATCGTGCAACGGCTACTTCTGCTGGGGCCTCTATTATATGATAGGTGCGAAGAACAAATACGGCAGCGTACAGAATGCCATGAATACGTGGCGCGACTATATGGTGAGTATGGGCTTTGGCTATAAGCTGGGCATCGACCTGCCTGGCGAGAAGCGTGGCCTTATTCCCAATGCAGCGTTCTACGACAAAGCCTACAAGGGCTCGTGGAACGGACTGACCATTATCTCTATCGCCATTGGTCAGGGTGAGGTGAATGCTACACCGCTCCAGATAGCTAACCTTGGTGCTACCATCGCCAACCGTGGTTGGTTCATCACACCGCATGTGGTCAAGCGCATCCAGAATGAACAGCTGGACTCACTCTATACGCAGCGTCGTTATACCAAGGCATCGCGCGCTGCCTACGACTATGTGGTGCAGGGCATGCGGGCCTCCGCTACGGGTGGCACGTGTCACGAACTGGCTAAGTACGACTTCGTGGCTTGTGGCAAGACGGGTACGGCGCAGAACCGTGGTCACGACCACTCGGTATTCATGGGTTTTGCACCCATGGATAATCCAAAGATTGCCGTTGCCGTCTATGTGGAGAATGGCGGCTGGGGTGCTACCTATGGTGTACCTATCGGTGGTCTTATCATGGAACAGTATATCAACGGTAAACTCTCTGAGGCTTCCAAGAAGAAGGCAGAGGAGTTCCAGAACAGACATATCTCGTATGGTAGTACGAGCAGATAAGAGAGCATAGGCACTATGGCAGGAGACAAGAGAGAGCAAGGCGTTTTGCGCAACATCGACTGGTGGACGGTAATCATCTATATCGCCCTGCTGTCGTTTGGCTGGATTAGTGTCTGCGGTGCCAGCTATTCGTATGGCGATACGGACATCTTCGCACTGTCTACGCGCTCTGGCATGCAGATTGTCTGGATAGCTACCAGTATCATGCTGGGTATGGTGGTCTTGCTGCTGGACGATAGGATATACGATACCTTCGCCTATATCATCTATGCCTTGCTGTTGCTGCTGCTCTTTGCCACCATTTTCAACCCGCACAGCATCAAGGGTTCCCGATCGTGGCTGGTATTAGGTCCCTTGCGCCTGCAGCCTGCGGAGTTTGCGAAGTTTGCCACTGCACTGGCACTCGCCAAACTCATGTCTACCTATGGCTATAACATCCAGCAGTGGCGCCATTTTGGTGCGGCACTGCTCGTCATCTTGTTGCCGATGGTGTGTATCGTGCTGCAGCGTGAGACGGGTTCGGCACTGGTCTATTTCTCTTTCTTCCTCATGTTCTATCGTGAGGGCATGCCGGGCAGCATCCTTTTCACTGGCGTGGCTATGGTCATTTATTTCGTGGTCGGCATCCGCTATGCCCAGGTACCCATTAACGCGTCGCCAACCATGGTAGGACCTTTTGCCGTTATGCTGCTTATCCAGCTGTTCTCCATCGGCATGGTGTGGGTCTATTGCCATCGCAAACTGGCATGGCGCATGCTGATGGTGGCATCGGCTATTACGTTGCTCTCCTTGCCGCTACTCTCTTTGGGCATCAATATCGTCTATATACAGGTTGCGCTGGTTGTCTTCCTGGTGGGCTATCTGATTTATCAGGCGCTCTCCACGCGCATCCGTAACTACTTCTTTATAGCCCTCTTTGCCTTGGGTTCGGGACTGTTCTATTATGGTGCCGACTTCATCATGCAGAATGTTATGGAGCCTCACCAGCGCTCGCGTATCAACGTGTTGTTGGGACTCGACGAGGACTTGCGTGGTGCCGGCTACAACGTTCACCAGTCGGAGATAGCCATCGGCTCTGGCGGCTTGGAGGGCAAGGGCTTCCTGAATGGTACGCAGACCAAGCTGAAGTTCGTGCCCGAGCAGGATACCGACTTCATCTTCTGCACCGTAGGCGAGGAGGAGGGCTTCCTGGGCTCTGCCAGTGTGTTGCTGCTGTTCTTGGCACTCATCTGGCGACTCATCTATCTCTCCGAGCGTCAGCCCATGCGCTTTGGACGCGTCTATGGCTATTGCGTGCTCAGCATCTTCCTCTTCCATGTCTTTATCAATGTGGGCATGGTTCTCGGACTGACACCCGTCATTGGTATTCCGCTGCCGTTCTTCAGCTATGGCGGCTCGTCGCTATGGGGTTTCACCCTGCTGTTGTTCATCTTCTTGCGACTGGATGCCTCCCGAAGGTTGTCATAATATAATAGCTTTCACTTTCACGTGCGACCATGTCCTATACTTGCTGGTATAGGGCTACATGCAGTAATTTTTCCACAGCTTGGAATAATTATTCCACAGTCTGGAAAGATTTTTCCAAGCTGTGGAAAAAAGTTTCCAGACTATGGAAAAAGCCTCGTGTCTTTCCTGTGGCATTAGCAGTCTTCTACGCTGAGTTTAGTTGCCTACACTGGATTTAAATATGCCTACACTGTGCAAGTTGCTGATAATCAATGGTGAGTGTAAGATATGTAGGCAATGTAGGCAATTTTGACAAACACCTGCAAAGGTGCGAATCAGCGAGAAGAACGCCACATTTGCTCAAGAAGAGCTCATAAACAAGGGGGATTACACATCATTGTGAATCCCCCTTGTCTGTTATTCTATCTCTTAGTTGAACTTCAGAATCTGACCGGGCTTTAACTTAGCGCTCTTCTTCAGGTGGTTCAACTTCATGATGGCATTGACTGTTGTGCCACGCTTGCGGGCGATAGAGTAAAGTGTCTCACCCTTGCGAACCTTATGGAAACGTGACTCATGCTGGTAGCTGGCTGCGGGAGCTGCTGAGGCCAACTCAACTTCTTCATCACCCTCGCCAAAACTGCTGGCACCTACACCACGCAGACGGGTTGCAATGGCTGACTCGCTCTTATAGGTGTCCTTATGGAACATGTAGTAGTCGTCGACGACATCCTGGTTGCGGAAGTCGAACATCAGCGCGGGGTTCAGAGCTACACCGCAGAGTCGGGTCTCGAAGTGCAGGTGCGAACCTGTGCTACGACCGGTGTTACCACCCAGTCCGATAGGATCGCCGGCGCGAACCTCCTGATCCTCTTCTACTAACTGCTCTGACATGTGACCATAGATGGTCTCCAGACCGTTATAGTGGCGGATGACGACATACTTTCCATAGCCGCGACGCTCGTAGCGTACGATGCGTACCTTTCCTGAGAAGGCTGCACGGATGGTGTCGCCAATATATACCTTGATGTCAAGTCCCTTATGCTGGCGTCCCCAGCGGGCACCGAAATTACTGGTCAGCACACGGCTGTCGGTAGGCATGCAGAAATCTTTCAGTGAGATACGGAAAGAGTCTGGCAACTCCGTTTCACGGTGTGCGTATTTATTGTTCCAGTCCTCGTAGAGGTCTTCAGCGGGCGATTCGTAATTCTCGGTAAATATCAGTCGCTGCAGCGCTAAGCTGTCGACTGCTTTCATCTTACGGTCTATGGGCGCCTGGCGAGCTAACAAGTCTTGTCCCATCGTCGGGAGTGTGCATAATGTTGCAATAGCCAATAACGCGATATTCTTAATTTTTTGAATCATAAATTGCTTGGTTCTTATTGATTTTCAGTCCTATATGGTAAATAAGACCCTGCAAAGGTAGTAAATTATATTTGATAATGTATGTTTTCCGCATATTGTTTAAACTTATTTTGTGTGTTTTAACACTTTTAACTAAATAGTCCACCTATTTATTATATAGCAAAACTGCTTCTTATTGTACTTAATTGGTTGTATTTAGGAAGAAAATTGGTTAAAACTTCGTTTATAACAGAAAAAGGTTGTACCTTTGCACCCGCAAATTTGACCAAATTTATTCCAAATGAGAAAAAGAATTGTTTTCATGGCTATGACAGCCATCTTTGCCACTACCGCGTGGGCAGGAGGTCTGATGACCAACACAAACTATCACATTGCTTTTGATCGTATGATGGCACGTGGTGCCTCGTTCGACATTGACGCCACCTTTTCAAACCCGGCCGGACTGGTATGGGGGCATGAGGGTTGGCAGGTGTCGCTGAACTTCCAGAAACCCTGGCAGTATCGTGACATTGAGTTGACGGCTAACAATAAGAGCACGCTCTACGAGGGCAAGGCTTCGGCTCCTATTGTCCCCGCACTCTTCGCTTCTTACAAGAAAGACAAATGGGCCGTGTCTGCTATGCTTGGCATCGTCGGCAGTGGTGGCTTCGTAGAGTATAAGGATGGTGTACCCATGTTCAATGCATTGTTGGGCAATACCATCACAACGTTAACACAAGGGCTGAATACTGCAACAAACGGATTCGCCCCTGTTGTCTCTCCTGATCAGTTTGACTCCAGCATGAAGGGAAAACAGTATATTTATGGCGGACAGGTAAACTTCAGCTATAAGATTACCGACTGCTTTGCTGCAGCTGTAGGCATGCGTGTTAACTATTACGACGGCTACTATCGTGGACACGTCAAGGCGAATCACTCTACGATAGGCAATCTCGCAAGTCTGTCGCTTGACGTAGACCAGAAAGGCTGGGGCTTTACACCCATCGTAAGCTTGGCCTTCCATAAGGGCCCTCTTACGCTTACTGCCCGCTATGAGTTCCGCACAAAGATTAATACGAAGAATGAGACGAACTCTCTTTCTGCTACGCTCAACTCGGCAGAACTGATTGAAAAGCCGTTGGTACAGTTGGTTCAGGCTAATGTGATACCCGCAGAACAAGCCGCAGCAATGGCAGCCAATATCAAGAACCAGGTTGAGCAAGGACTGGCAATACACACAGCTCCTTATGAAGACGGTGCTCATACCCGCTATGACATGCCAGCACTGTTATCTGTGGCTGCCGGCTATGAGTTTACTCCTAAGCTGCGTGCTACCGTTGAATATCACTTCTTCGACGACAAGAATGCCAAGATGGCTAACGACCGCCAGGAAAAACTGACTCACGGTACCCACGAGATATTGGCTGGTATCGAATACGACATCAACGATAAGTTTACCATCAGCTGTGGTGGTCAGCGCACTGACTATGGTCTCTCTGACGAGTATCAGCAGAATACCTCCTTTGCTTGCGACAGCTATAGCATCGGTCTGGGTGGCGCCTGGAACATCACTGAGAAGGTCCGCCTCAATGCGGGTTACTTCATCAGTCTCTATAGCGACTACAAGAAACAGACTGACTACGGACTGGAAACCTATTCACGTACCAATAACGTTATTGGTATTGGCGTAGACTACAAGTTCTAAAGAAATACACCTTATCATAGCTGGATGGCATCGCGGCACTGTTCCATCAGCCATTTAGGAGTGCTGGTGGCACCGCAGATGCCTACAGTCTCTATGCCTTCGAGCCAGGAGCGGTCAATCTCTTCCGGCCCCTCAATGAGGTGGCTGTTGGGGTTGACGCGCTGGCACTCGTTGAAGAGTACCTTGCCATTGCTGCTTTTACGACCGCAGACGAAGAGGATGAGGTCATGGCGTGCAGCAAACTGTGAGATATTGGGCATGCGGTTGGCTACCGAGCGACAAATGGTGTCGAAGGAACGGAAAGTTGCCGTGGGCGAGATGTGCGACTGAATATAGTCGATGATGTGATGAAACTCGTCAAGCGACTTCGTGGTCTGCGAGTAGAGGTAGATGTCGTGAGAGAAGTCGAGCGTGGCGGCATCTTCATAGCGTTCGATGACGATGGCGTTGCCAGCAGTCTGACCGACAAGTCCTAATACCTCCGCATGGCCTTTCTTGCCGAAGATAACAATGGAGCCTCCCTGTGTTTTGTCCTCAGTGGAAGTGTTTTGCTTCTCTTCTTTGTCGGGGTTGGGGGATGTTTCATACTGTTGGCGGATGCGCTGTTGCAGTTTCAGCACCACAGGGCAGGTGGCATCAATAATCTCGATGTTGTTACGGCGTGCCAGTTCATAGGTGGAAGGGGGTTCGCCATGAGCACGCAACAGCACCTTGACATTGTGCAGACGAGCCATCTCATCGTGGTCAATGGTGATGAGACCCATCTCGCGCAGACGGTCGCACTCCATACCATTATGAACGATATCGCCTAAGCAGTAGAGTGTGCCACCCTTGGCCAACTCTTCCTCAGCTTTATGAATAGCGGTAGTTACACCAAAGCAGAAACCACTGCCGTTGTCTATTTCAATAACCATGAGTCAATAACCATTTAACATTATTCAAGTTTCGCATGTTTCACATGCTGCAGGGGGCAAGAGGTTAGTCATTCCCCTTCTATGCCGCTTCATCCCTCCGTTTTCTACGTTTATCATCTATTCTCTTGCCCCTTGCTCCTTGCTCCTTACGAGACTGAGCAAGCAGGGCTTGCGAAAGTTGAGTAACATTACTTCTTTAGAAGGTCAAAATAGGTATCCAACAAATTTTGTGCTGCCACGAAACTGGTTTCCTGACCAGCCAGTACTGCTTGTTCGGCAGCATTGAGTTGGGCCTTGATGGTGGTGTTGTTGTAGAAGTGGAGACGCAGCTGTTCGTTGATGCTCTCATACATCCAGTACTTAGACTGCTCGTTGCGGCGGTAGTCAAAGTAGCCGTTCTTCTTGACGAAGTCCATATACTCGTAAATCATGTCCCACACCTCCTTGATGCCCGTGCCATAGAAACCACTGTAGCACAGCACTTGCGGCATCCAACCACTTTCTGACTTAGGGAAGAAGTGGAGAGCATTGCGGAAGTTGGTGGCTGCCATGTGGCAACGGTCTACATTGTCGCCGTCACACTTGTTGATGACGATGCCATCAGATATCTCCATAATGCCACGCTTGATGCCCTGCAGTTCGTCGCCTGTGCCAGCCACCTGCAGCAGCAGGAAGAAGTCGACCATAGAGTGGCAAGCCGTCTCTGACTGTCCCACGCCCACCGTCTCGACGAAAATCTTGTCGAATCCGGCAGCCTCACAGAGAATAATGGTCTCACGTGTCTTCCGGGCCACACCACCTAAGGAGCCCGCTGTTGGACTGGGACGGATGAAGGAGTCAGGGTGCACGCTCAGTTTCTCCATGCGTGTCTTGTCACCAAGGATAGACCCCTTGGTACGCTCGCTGCTGGGGTCAATGGCCAGTACTGCCAGACGACCGCCATGCTCCTTCAGCACATGAATGCCAAAGGCATCGATGCTTGTCGACTTGCCGGCACCGGGAACACCGCTGATGCCTATGCGTATGCTGTTGCCACTATAAGGCAGACACTTGTTGATGACCTCCTGAGCCTTGGCTTGGTGGTCGGGATTGACACTCTCTACCAGCGTGACAGCCTGTGAGAGAATGGTGATGTCGCCCTTGATGATGCCCTCCACCATCTCGGTGGCGGAGAGTTCGCGACGACGGAAGCGGTTACGCTTCAGGTAGGGATTGATGATAGAGGGCTGCTCAACACCACTGTTGACCTGTAGTCCTGCATATTCTGCGCTATTCTCGGGATGATCCATATAAGGGAGTTAAAGAAGTTAAGAAGTTAAAGAAGTTAAGAAGTTAAAGAAGTTAAGATGTTAGAGGACGTTGATCGTAATCGTGACCTTGGGATGGTCGGGATCGTTGGTAATCATCAGAATACGCGGACGGGTACGCACCTTCTTCAGATCATCGCGCAAGGCGGTTATCTTCAGTGTGGCCTTCTCGCCAGGTTTCAGCTTGCTCTTGTTGAGCGATACCAGCAGTCCTCTTGTAAAGAGTTGTAAAGAGGAGATGTCCAACTCGGTACGTCCCTTGTTGGTGATTTCTATGATGTCCTTTTTCTTCTTCTTGCCATCAAACCGGATGTTTACTGTCTGCTTAGACAGCGCCATCTTAGGCGCATATTGCTTTTGGGAAGCGTTCATGCCTAAGAAAGAGGGCAGCAAGACGGCTGAAACGCCTATCTCGTTGTCTGCGCTGACGGTGTCGCCGGGCTTTTCAGCCAGGAAGACTGCACTCTGCGTCAATCCGTAATCGTGCAGTAGGGTAGAGTTCAGCGTGACCGTCATCGTACCGGCACGACCGGGAGCCAGGCGCTCGGGAACCATTGTTGCCGTCAGGTATGGGGGTAGGTGCATCAGGTTAGGCTGACAAACCGTGGTACCACTATTATATATATGAATAAGCTGCTCTTGGCGGTCGCCGCGGTTGATGTCGTCAAACTCCAGCTCGTTGTTGTCGAGCAACAGGTTGCCCATGGTGATGGGGTAGTTCTTGCTGAGGTCTTGGAATTCTCTGAGCACGATGCCCTTCATGCGGATATAGAACGGCTTGTCGGAGTTGCTGCAGTAGATAGCGGCTTGCTTGTCGTAATGTCCCAACTGACGGGCATCGTAGGTCATGCGTATCTGAAACTTGTCGCCCAGGTCGCCCTTGGGATATTCTACCTTGGTGCAGTTGCAGTCAGGAAGAACCTTCGTGATTCTTACCTTTTTGCTACCCTTGATACGAAAATCAAAGACGGCAGTGGCAGACTGTTGGTAGCCGGTTCTCCCTGCATCGATGACGAGTTTGTCGGCTATCAGTTTCTGGGCATTAGCCTGACTGCATGGTAACTGACAAAGGAGGAGGGATAAACTGATGTACTTTAGTATCTTCATTTTACTTGTATTGTTTGCGATTTGGTGGTAGCGCGGAACTCTGGGGCATAGGCACAGCCTACGGTACAGGTGCCAGTTTCGTAAGTGCCAGCGCGGTCGATGTAGTACTCTGTCTCTATGATGTGTTTACCTTTGGACAACCCACGATAGAAGTAGTGGGTGGCGTAATCCTTGGGTGAACAGTAGGCACCGTGATGGTAGCCAGACAACTGGTTGACGGGTTCCATGCAGGCAGCACGGCGGTCAGTCACTTGTACGAAGTCGAGGTCGCGGGAGGTCTCGATGGTGATGCGTACCTTGACACGGTCTCCAATATGGATATTGGTGGAGGATAGCGGTTCCCCTGCTATCGTCATCTCCTTCCTGACGGAGATACCACTCTGCGAAGCCTCGATGTCGCTGGTGTTCTGTAAGAACTGGGCATAGATGGCGCCCCATGATGTACCCTCACTGGTCTTGGTGGCGGTGAAGATGCGTTCTCCATGATAGGGGTTACTGGTTTTTACATAGCCGAGGCCGGCGGAGGAGGCGCTGGTGTTGATGGGTGACGCATCGACTGCGAGCGTAGTAATGGGTTGTGTGGTGGTCAGCACTTGGTTGTTGCCGTTAAGGAATGCGTAGATGGCATTGACACTATTGATGGGCGTGTCCCATGTCTGGGTGCGCTTCTCCTGCAGTAGCCAGCGGCGCATTTCGTCAATGGTTTTACGGTCGTTAGGCGTGACGTACTGGATGGCCTCGATGGCTGCCACCTCGGTAGGTATCTTGTAGTCGTACCAAGAATAGTTGGCACGTCGTGTATCGTAGTAGCGCCCCATCTCTTCCGTATAGACACTGTACTCCTTCAGGCTGCGGATATATTCGGCAGCTTTGTTTTTCTCGCCACGCTTTGCCAGTACGACAGCAGTCATTGCTTTCTCGTAGATGGTCTGGCGTTTGATGTCCTTCTTCAGCAGGGCGATGAGGTAGTCGTTGGCAGCCTTGACGTCTGGTGCCAACTGGCGACCGTCAATAGCAGAGAGGTAGAGCCAGCGTAGGGCGGTGAATGAGGGGAAGGTCTGGCGATGGCCTTTTTTCTCCTCTTTTTTCATCTTCTTCACCAGGGCTACCATCTCTTTGCTGAGGTAGCGGAAAGCGTTGTCGTAGAGTACCGATGTGGAAATCGTTGACCCCTTGCAGCCCATCGTCTGCAGGCGGGCCAGCATTTCCTCAACGGCAACGGTGATGTAGGTGCTGCCCTCCATGCCAGGATACCAGGAGAAGGAACCGTCGGCATTCTGTAAGGCTTTCAGCTTCTCAACAATTGTCTGCAGACGGTAGTTGAGGCTGTTCTCGTCGAAGAAATCTGTCAGTCGCTGTCGCTGTTCGCTCTCACGGTCAGCAGCAGCCACCCAAGGTGTCTCCTGTAAGATGATGTCTTTCAGTTCTTCATTCTTGGTGAGTTGAGCACTTAGGGATGTCTCACTTCCTTGTTCCTGCTTCCATTGTTCAAAGACGTGCTTGGTCTGTGGGCTCTGATCTAACAGATACTTTGCCAATATGTTGCTGTAATAGGCAGCAGCCTGGTCTATGGCGCTATGCTCAGCAGGCTGTCCTAAGGTGGGCAGTGACTGTACCATGAGCCATGCTGGATTGCTGGTATATTCGATGGTCAGCTTCTGCTGGTCTGTACCTTGTGGGAATAGCTGGGTGAGGTCGATAGTTTTTGTGCCAGCCTCATGCTGTGTAATGGGTACCGTCTTGGTGACATATTCACGGTTTGACAAGACGGGCAGATAGTGCTGCTCGCCATCACTGAAACCATCGCCCCTGGCTGTTACCTTGCAGATGAATAGCGATAGGTCAACAGGTAATCCATTGACCACAAAGGTGACGGTGGTAGAACCGTTAGCATCCATGGCGAAGGGCGCTGACTGTTCGTAGACTACTTTGTCGGTGGTTGGGTCTATCAGCTGCAACAAGGATGTGCCGCTGACGCTGTGGTCGGTGGTGTTGAACAGACGGGCAGCTATTGTTGCCTTGTCGCCCTCACGGATGAAGCGCGGCATGTTGGGCTGCACCATCACATCTTTCTGTGCGATGGCCTCGCCATCGATGTAGCCATAGAGCATGTCCACGGTATTGGCAATACCCATAAAGCGCCATGTCGTCAGACTCTCGGGAAGGGTAAACGACAGCGTGACGCTACCATCGTTGTCACTCTGTAGGGCAGGGTAGCAGAAAGCCGTCTCGTTCAAATTCTCGCGTACTGGAATCTGGGCGGGGCCTTTCTGTTCTGTACTTTCTTCTGTTTTCGATACTTCTTCAGCAGTCTCATCATTGCCCACTACGTCGAAAGCACCAATAGCAACATCAGCAGTAACTGCCTTAGCCTCCTTGCTCATGGGTGTTGCTTGTGCAGCATTCATCCTATACATACGAGTGGAACCCCAAGCACGTACAGGGGCGTAGTATATGGGGAAAATGCTCTCATCAAAACGGCTAAAGAGCAGTTGGTTGACGGGGAGCATCTTGCTCTGCATAAATCCGGCGGTAGTGATGGCTGTCTGTGACGGGAGCTGCCAGTAGGTAGAGGCTACAGGAAGGTAAGATGACGGAGTGAAGGACCACTGATGCTTGGCAATGACATCAAGGCTCTTGTCGTAGAGCACAGCCAGCAGACTGGCATTGGCAGGCACCTCTTCGCCCATCTTCCCCGAAGGAGCCTTGATGGTCAGTTGCCATTGCTCCTGTTGACCAGGAGTCAGACGGTCGCGGAATGTCGTCCACTGCATCCTCAGCTTTTTGTCGGGCATGGGGCGGCGGATGACTTGCTGGTGCGTGTAACACTCACCATTCTTGATCCATGCATAGGTCAGCAACAGCCCATTGCCATACTCCTCACGATAAGTCAGTTGGCGATTGATGAGTTCACCGCTCTTTTGGGCAGTACCACTCTCTAATAGCTGCTGACCGGCAAACATGCTATAGACGATATGCAGGTCAGGGTCAGAGGAACCAACCTGTATGGTTACTGGTGTACCATCTTGGGGGAATTGTTCTTCAGAGACATAAAACCAGTCATGGGTTTCCGTGGCAGGACGCTTGTCTGTGAGACTGAACACGATGAACGTCTGGTCGATGCTGTCTTGGGCGCAGATAGCTTCTATGCGGTGCTTTCCACTTTTCAGTGGAGCGTTGAGGGATAATGGTCCATTGGCAGACCACTGCTGCCATTTGCCGCCATCGATGCGGTAGCGCAACTTGCCAGGAATCTCCTTGCCGGCGGCATTACGACGGGTGAAGGTAATCGCGGGGAACTTGTCGCTGCGCACCTTTTCGGGGATGTCGCACGTCAGTGAGGTGGCTTTGTTGCCCAAGGGTAGCGACAGACTGCCGTGGTGTGTCTCACCGGCCTGGTCGGTGACATCAGCATCGACGACGAAGTGGTAGAACATAGTGTGACGACCTAAGTCTTCAGGCATGACGAGTGGCATGTCGACAGAGAAGGTGCCGTCATTCGCTGTCGTGGCATCGCCCTCGCTGACGACGACCTCACGGAGGCCATCACCGAAGTAGCCTGTCTGCCAGTAACGACTGTAGTTCATCCACCAGAAGGCTACACGACGCTTGACGGTATAGTGTACCTTTGCATCTTGAATGGGAACACCGGCATAGCTCATGGCCTTGGCCTTGGCCTGTACGGTGTCGCCAGCCTGATAGGACTCCTTATATTCATCGAACTCCACCTGGAAGGCAGGGCGTTTATATTCTTCTACGCGGATGCCAACGTTGCCATTGGTAGTACGGATGGTGAAACGGCCATTCAACTTACCGGTAGGCAGTGCAAACTGCACACTGCATTTTCCGAAACGGTCGGTAGTTGCCCGTTGCTCAGCAATCACTTTGTGGTTGGCATCGCGCAACTCAAACGTCAGCGACTTGCCACTGTTGGCAGTATTTTCCACTGCCGATACTTCCTTCCAGGCGATAGCCGTGGCATAGACGGTCTGGCCGGGACGATAGATGGCTCGGTCGGTAAATAGCTGGGTATGTTCGTTGTTGTACTGGCGCTCGTAATAGTAGTAGAGGCCATAGCCGTTCTGTTCGGGACAGTAGCTGTCGGCATCCGTGTAGGCAAAGACAGACGATGGACGTTGCTCGCCGGTATAGAGTGCTTCACCTTCTTTATTGCATGTAAATGTGTGCGTGGTTGGCGGATTCTTCCATCCCTTCTGGAACGACAGACGTACGGAGGCATTCTTAATAGGTTGACCTGTCGTGGCATCGACAACAACATAGCGGCGGGTGTTATTGGGCTGTGCCTGTTGCAGAAGACGGACACCGGAAACGAAGTATAGGGAGCGCGACACCTCGGTGTTGGGGGTAGTGGCGAACTCCAATAGATAGACGCCAGCCGGCAACCCTTGCAGTTGCAGAGAGTCGGTAAAAGTATCGTAGGCAGCGTGACCTGAAAAGGAACATGTGCGTGCCAGCTCTGGCAGTTCTTTGAGTCCGGTCTTTATCTTCTTGTAGTCGTCGCTGTCTTGAGGGTTTAGCTTGGTGTCGCCAAGAAGTGTCGTACGGTAGACACGCATAGTAAGTTGACTGATGTTGCGGAGATCATACAACTTAACCATCTGAGGCTTGTTAACCTCCTGAATGCGACGCTCTACGCTGGCAGCAAAGCATGGCGTGGTCAGTGAAGTCAGTTCGTTTCGCAGCATATCGGCACGAGTCCAGGTGCCCCAGCACTCCAATGCGTGCTGTAACCATTGGTAACGGTCGGCATTGGTGTATTTGTCGGTATGCATTAAGTGATAGCGCCCAATGGCCAACTCTGCTGCTTCTGCATAGTCGGCAAAAAGAGCGATTAGTGAGTCGTAGCCTTCGACGGTTTTGGCGATATGACTGGCAGCTATACATGCAGCACGGCAATTTTCGGCTTTCATGTAGTAGTCGTAGAGCCACTGCCACTCGTTTAATTCCATACCTACGACACTCAGCAGGTCATTGCCGAATACCTTGCTGTCCTTACCTTGCTCAATGAGCGGTTGGTAGCCATTGGCCTTGATCTTGGCCAGCAACTCGGGCTTGCTCATTGCAATCTCTCGGTAGTGCTTGGCTTTGTTGGCTGTATCATCCGCTATCGAGGGATTGTCGGTGTAGACCTTATATAAGATGGTGGCATAGACCATATGTAACACGGGATCGGTAGTGGCCTGTGCCTGACGTTCTATGCGAAGAACTGCCGGTGCCAACGAGTCAGACGAGATCTCCGTCTGGATGTTGGCTATCTGTAGCGTGGCACTGAGCAGATGTCCATAGGAATGCTCTTGTTGGGCTTTGGTTTCAATCTTTTGCAGATGAGACAATGCCTGACGAGGCAGGTCTTTGCTGCAGGCTTCTTCAACCTGTTTCCATAGGCTTTGATATGTCTGTGCTACTGTACTCATTGGCAATAGTAATGCAATGGTCAGTATGATAAACAATGTCTTCTTCATAGCTTGAATGTTCTTATCATCCGACAAAGATACGAAAAAGCCGTTAAACAGCCAAGTCATTTAACGAGTTTTACAAATATGAGTAATTTTTTGTCATTTAGAAATTTTGTGATTTGTTTGTTTATTCGTACCTTTGTCGGTGGACTTAAAATACTACTATGATTAATCGAGAATTATTGGAGCCCCAGTCAATTGTTGTCATTGGCGGCTCGAACAATGTACATAAGCCGGGAGGTGCCGTGGTACGTAATCTTCTGCAAGGTGACTATCATGGAATGTTGCGCATAGTCAATCCTAAAGAAGATGCGGTGCAGGGCATTAAGGCATTCCATGATGTTAGCGAATTGCCGCCAACGGAGTTGGCCATATTGGTTGTGCCTGCCAAGTTCTGTCCGCAGTATGTGGAACTGCTGGCCAAAGAGAAACAGACACGGGCTTTCATCATTCTGTCTGCTGGCTTTGGCGAGGAGACTCACGAGGGTGCACTACTGGAACAGCAGATTCTTGACATCTGCCATGAGTACAACTGTTCGCTGATAGGCCCTAACTGCATAGGCCTGCTGACACACCACCACCATTCTGTGTTCACTAAACCCATTCCGCACCTTGATCCGAAGGGTGTAGACTTTATTTCCGGTTCTGGCGCAACGGCAGTATTCATCTTGGAGAGTGCTGTGACGAAGGGATTGCCGTTTAACAGTGTGTGGTCGATAGGTAATGGCAAGCAGATTGGTATTGAGGATGTGCTGCAGTACATGGATGAACACTTCAATGCTGATACGGACTCCTTAGTTAAACTGCTGTACATTGAGAATATCTCTAATCCCGACAAACTGTTGTTCCATGCCAGTTCGCTGATAAGAAAAGGTTGTAAGATTGCCGCTATTAAGGCTGGATCCTCGGAGAGTGGCAGCCGGGCGGCATCCAGTCATACAGGAGCCATTGCCAGCAGTGACTCTGCGGTGGAGGCTCTGTTCCGTAAGGCGGGTATTGTGCGCTGTTTCTCTCGGGAGGAACTGACGACGGTGGGATGTATCTTTACGTTGCCTGAACTGAAAGGACGTAACTTCGCTATTGTAACCCATGCCGGAGGTCCTGGGGTGATGTTGACGGATGCTTTGTCTAAAGGTGGACTGAATGTTCCCAAAATAGAAGGACCTGAGGCTGAGGAACTGAAGTCGAAACTGTTCCCTGGGTCGGCAGTGGCTAATCCTATTGATATCCTTGCCACAGGAACGCCAGAACAGTTGGGCATTGCCATAGACTACTGCGAGCATCGGTTTGAGAACATTGACGCCATTGCTGTCATCTACGGCACACCGGGACTGACCAAACTCTATGAGGCCTACGATGTGCTGCACCATAAGATACTGGAGTGCAAGAAACCTATCTTCCCTATCTTGCCCTGTCTGCATACTGCCGGTCCTGAAGTTGCGGAATTCTTACAGAGAGGACATGTGAATTTCTCGGATGAGGTGACACTTGCTACCGCCCTGTCGCAGATTATGAGTACTCCGAAACCCACGCAGTTGGAGGTGCAACTTTATGGCATAGACATTCCTCGCCTTTCCAAAATCATTTTCGATATCAAGGAGAATGGCTATGTGCCTCCTCAGACTGTTCGTGAGATACTGTCATGTGCGGGCATACCGCTGGTACCTGAGATGGTGAGCACATCGAAAGAAGAATTGACTGCCTTTGCTGAGAAGTGCGGATTTCCGGTTGTGGCAAAGGTCGTCGGTCCTGTGCATAAGAGCGATGTGGGCGGCGTGGCACTGAACATCCGTTCCAAGGAGGTGCTGAGTGCTGAGTTTGACCGCATGATGCAGATACCTGACGCCACGGCTATCATGGTTCAGAAAATGATTAAGGGCACGGAACTGTTTATTGGCGCGAAGTATGAACCTCGCTTTGGCCATGTGGTGCTCTGCGGATTGGGTGGCATCTTTGTTGAGGTGCTGAAGGATGTGTCGAGTGGTTTGGCACCATTAACCTACGAAGAGGCGCACTCCATGATTCACTCGCTGCGTGGCTATAAGATATTACAAGGTACGCGAGGACAAAAAGGCATCAACGAGCGTAAGTATGCGGAGATTATTGTTCGGCTGAGTACGTTGCTGCGCTTTGCCACTGAAATCAAGGAGATTGATATCAACCCGCTATTGGCGGACCAAGATGCTGTAGTAGCCGTGGATGCTCGCATACTGATAGAGAAATAGGCTACGCATAGTGAATGACTAAATCCGACAAAATGACAGCAAAGGATGACATTTTGTCGGATTCTTTGCTTTCGGCACGTAGTTTGTTCGGCTATGGACAGAAACAAATAAAATAATGGGAGGACAAAACTATGACATTAGACAAGTTTACTATCAAAGCACAGGAGACAGTCCAGGAGGCTGTCAATACTGCACAGCGTAACGGCCAGCAGACCATCGAACCGGTACACCTGTTGGCGGGCGTGATGAATAAGGCCAAGGACGTCGTGAACTTCCTGCTGCAGAAGTTGGGTGTCAATGCCCAACAGATTGATATGCTCGTACAGTCGGAGCTGCAACATCTGCCCCGTGTGACGGGTGGTGAACCCTATCTTTCCAGCGATGCTAACAAAGTGTTGCTGAAAGCTCAAGACTATGCTCAGCAGATGGGAGATGAGTTCGTGAGCGTAGAACCGCTGTTACTGGCATTGCTGACGGATGGTGCTACGGCAGGTCGTATACTCAGGGATGCGGGGGTTACGGAAAAGGAATTGCGTGCTGCCATCCAGGCACTGCGCCAGGGACAGAAGGTGCAGTCTCAGTCGGCTGATGACAACTATCAGTCACTGGAGAAGTATGCCAAGAACTTGGTGGAACTGGCCCGTCAGGGTAAGCTTGACCCTGTTATCGGACGTGATGATGAGATACGTCGTGTGCTGCAGATTCTGTCACGCCGTACAAAGAATAATCCTATATTAATTGGTGAACCTGGTACGGGTAAGACGGCTATCGTCGAGGGTTTGGCAGGACGTATCGTACGTGGAGACGTTCCAGAAAACTTGAAAGATAAGCAGCTCTATTCGCTCGACATGGGCGCTCTCGTAGCAGGTGCTAAGTACAAGGGCGAGTTTGAGGAACGCCTGAAGAGTGTCATCAATGAGGTGACGAAGGCTGAGGGACGCATTGTCTTGTTCATTGACGAGATACATACACTGGTGGGCGCTGGTGGTGGAGAAGGTGCTATGGATGCTGCCAACATCCTGAAACCGGCATTGGCTCGTGGAGAATTGCGTGCTATTGGTGCTACGACGCTCAACGAGTATCAGAAATATTTTGAGAAGGACAAAGCCCTCGAACGTCGTTTCCAGACGGTGATGGTGGATGAGCCGGACGAACTGTCGGCCATCTCCATACTGCGTGGCTTGAAAGAACGCTACGAGAACCACCACAAGGTGCGTATTCAGGACGATGCCTGTATCGCTGCCGTACAACTGTCGGAACGCTACATCTCTGAACGCTTTTTGCCAGATAAGGCCATCGATCTGATGGATGAGGCTGCTGCAAAGTTGCGCATGGAACGTGACAGCGTACCTGAGGAGTTGGACGAGATTACGCGTAGACTGGCACAGTTGGAGATAGAGCGTGAAGCCATCAAACGTGAGGGTGACGAACCGAAGATAGCCCAATTGGATAAGGAGATTGCTGAACTGAAAGAGCAGGAAACACAGTTCCGTGCCAAGTGGGAGGGTGAGCGCCAACTTGTCAACAAGATTCAGCAGGACAAGCAGGAGATGGAGAACCTGAAGTACGAAGCTGAGCGTGCCGAGCGCGAAGGCGACTATGGTAAGGTGGCCGAGATTCGCTACTCAAAACTGAAGGCCCTTGAGGATGACATTAAGGCAATTCAGTCGCAGTTGGCATCAGCGCAAGGCACTAATGCGATGGTTCGTGAGGAAGTCACTGCCGATGATATTGCTGAGGTGGTAAGCCGCTGGACAGGTATACCCGTCAGCCGTATGCTCCAGAGCGAACGTGAGAAACTGTTGCATTTGGAGAGTGAACTGCACCACCGTGTTATCGGACAGGATGAGGCCATCAATGCTGTTAGCGATGCAGTGCGTCGTAGTCGTGCGGGACTCCAAGACCCGAAACGACCTATCGCTTCGTTCATCTTCCTGGGTACTACGGGTGTCGGTAAGACGGAGTTGGCCAAGGCTTTGGCTGAATACCTCTTTAACGACGAAACAATGATGACGCGTATTGATATGTCAGAATATCAGGAGAAGCATACCGTCAGCCGACTCATTGGTGCCCCTCCGGGATATGTGGGTTATGATGAGGGTGGACAGTTGACGGAGGCAGTACGTCGCAAACCATATCAGGTGTTGCTGTTCGACGAAATCGAGAAGGCACACCCCGACGTGTTCAACATCCTGTTGCAGGTATTGGATGACGGACGACTGACAGATAATAAGGGTCGTACCGCCAACTTCAAGAACACCATCATCATCATGACGAGTAATGCTACCCGTGAGGAGTTGCGACTGACGATGCGCCCGGAGTTCTTGAACCGTATCGATGAGATTATTACCTTCCAGCAACTGACGCAGCAGCAGATAGCTGATGTGGTACGCTTGCAGATGAAGAGGGTGGCTGATATGTTGGAACCACAGGGTATAACGTTGCAAATAACGGAACCTGCCGTCCGCTATCTGGCACAGGAAGGCTACGACCCGGAATTTGGCGCACGTCCCGTGAAGCGCGCCATCCAGAACCTCGTGCTCAACGACTTGTCGCGCAAGATTCTTGCCGACCAGGTAGACCGTACGAAACCAATCATCATTGATGAGTTTGGCGATGGACTGGTGTTCCGCAACTAAAAAAATATAAAAAAACATAGGTGGTAGCAAATTTTTCGCTCTTCGCTCTTTGCTTTTCACTTTTTATTCGTACCTTTGCACCCGCTAAATCCATTTATAGTGGGTGCAAAGTATTTTTGGAGAGGTGCTCGAGTGGTTGAAGAGGCACGCCTGGAAAGCGTGTAACCGGCAAAACCGGTTCGCAGGTTCGAATCCTGTTCTCTCCGCAGGATTCAAAGCTCCGAGGCGAAAGCTTCGGGGCTTTGTCTTTTTTTTAGGAGATGACACCCCAGTTGATGTTGGTCTTGCGCAACTCTTTGAGGCGACGCCAGAGCAGCGCGTAGCGGTCGGAAGCGCAGAGCGGGTCATCGTCGATAATCAGTTGCGCCTCGTCACGAGCCATCTGTACCAATTGACCATCGCGGGCAATGTCGGCTATCTTCAGGTCGAAGGCCATACCACTCTGTTGGGTACCCTCCAAATCGCCAGGACCACGCAGTTTCAGGTCGGCTTCGGCAATGCGGAAGCCATCGTTGGTCTCACACATGATGTCAATGCGCTTGCGCGTGTCGGCGCTCAGCTCGTAACAAGTGACGAGAATGCAGTATGACTGGTCGGCACCACGACCTACGCGACCGCGTAGCTGGTGGAGTTGGGAGAGACCGAAGCGCTGGGCTTCGAGGATGACCATCACAGAGGCGTTGGGCACGTTGACACCGACCTCAATGACGGTGGTGGCAACGAGTATCTGTGTCTCACCGCTGACAAACTTCTGCATCTCGGCTTCCTTCTCGGCAGGTTTCATCTTGCCATGTACCTTGCTGAGGCGGAATTCTGGAAATACCTGTGTCAAGGTAGCAAAACCATCCTCCAGATTTTTGAGATCTATCTTCTCGCTCTCCTCAATGAGGGGGAAGACGATATACACCTGACGCCCTTGTCGTATCTGGTTGCGAATGCTGTCGTAGAGTGACGGCAGCGAGCGGTCGAAGACATGTTGTGTGACGACGGGTTTGCGGCCAGGTGGCAGTTCGTCGATGATGCTGACGTCAAGGTCGCCATAGAGCGTCATGGCTAGTGTACGGGGAATGGGGGTGGCAGTCATAACCAGCACGTGGGGCGGATTGACGCTCTTGCTCCACAGCTTGGCACGCTGGGCTACACCGAAGCGGTGCTGTTCGTCGACAACCACCATACCCAGTCGGGCAAATTGTACGGTATCCTCGATGACGGCATGCGTGCCGACGAGAATCTGTACCGTGCCGTCAAGCAGTCCGTCGAGAACCTCCTGCCGGCGCTTACCCTTGACAATGCCCGTCAGCATGGCTACACGGATGTCCATACCCTTTAGGAAGTCCATGATGGTCTGCAGGTGTTGCTCGGCAAGAATCTCGGTGGGTGCCATGATGCATGCCTGGTAGCCGTTGTCCAGTGCGATGAGCATCGACATCAGTGCCACGAGTGTCTTGCCGGAACCTACATCGCCCTGTAGCAGACGGTTCATCTGTTTGCCGCTACCCATATCCTTGCGAATTTCGCGGATGACGCGCTTCTGCGCCTCGGTGAGCGGGAAGGGCAGGTTCTCCTTATAGAAGGTGTTGAAGTGGTCGCCAATCTTGCTGAATACATAGCCGCGGTACTTGCGGCGCTGGTCGCTCGCGTACCTTAATATATTAAGCTGGACAAAGAACAACTCTTCGAACTTCAGGCGCAGACGGGCCTGTTCCAACTGTTTGGCATTCTGCGGATAGTGGATGCGCCGCAGGGCGTCGTCACGACTCATCAGGTGCAACTTCTGCGTGATGAAGTCGGGGAGCGTCTCAGCGATAGGTTCCTTGATGGTGTCGAGGAGTGTCTTGGTGAGTTTCTCAACGGCACGGCTGTTGAGGCCCGCCTTCTTCATCTTATCCGACGTGTTGTAGTAGGGCTGCATACCCATGGAGGAGAGCTCCAGCTTGTCGGCCTCCTCCATGTCGGGGTGTACCAGTTGGATGCGACCGTTGAAGACCTGCGGACGACCGAAGACGACGTATTCTGTGCCGACCTTATACCTCTTCAGAGCACTGTCGGCATAGTTGAACCACGTGAGGTCCATCACTTTGCCATAGCCGTCGGTGAAGTGGGCGACGACGCGCTTCTTGCGGGCACTCATCTTATAGGTCTCAAAGCTGAGGATGTGGCCTTTCACCTGTACAAAGGGCATATCGCCCGTGAGTTCCTGAATGGTATAGAGGCGACTGCGGTCGACATGCTTATAGGGATAGTACTCCAACAGGTCGCCAAATGTCTGGATGCCCAGTTCGTCACTGAGCATCTTACGGCGGTTAGGACCTACGCCTGCCAGATATTGGATGTCTTGTTGGAGGATACTTTGCATCGTACTTAACGGACTGACACGGAATTATTGTTATTCAGCAGTGCTTCAGCGATAGTCATGTCAAAGGGTGTGGTGATCTTGATGTTCTCACGGTTGCCCTCGACGAGGGTGATGTCAAAGCCGTAAGCTTCGACTACGCTGGCATCGTCGGTGAAACCATCGTTGTAGGGCTGGCGGTTGGCTGCCTTTAACAACTGGATATCGAAGGTCTGTGGGGTCTGCACCAGACGGTAGTCGCCACGAGGAACGGTTATTGAACGTTGAGTATTGGACTCGCTTACCAAATGGCGCACCGTCTCAACGATGGGTATGACGGGGATGACGGCCTTAGCGGTTCGGGCGGTCTCGTAGCAGTTGCGGATGACCTCCACGCTGGGGAAGGGACGTACACCGTCGTGTACACCTACCACACCTTCGGCATCGTCAGGAACGAGTGCTAAACCGTTCTGCACAGAGTGGAAGCGCGTCTCGCCACCATCCGTCAACTGGTACTCTATCCTGAAGTCATATTCCTTACACAGTTGTTTCCAGTAGTTCTGTTGGGCCTTGGGCAATACCAAGATAATCTGCAGGTCGGCAGCGTACTCGCGGAACCGTTCCAGCGTCCGCATCAGTACTGGTTTGCCGCCTATTGGCAGAAACTGCTTGGGAATGTCTGTTCCCATACGCAGTCCCTTACCACCTGCCACAATGATTACATAATCGCAACAATGATGCATTATGCATTAAGAATTAAGCATTAATAAGGTGTTTGAAGCGCATGCCCTCGGCAATTTGGTCTGAGGTCTTCTTGTCTACTAACTGAGCAAGGAGCTCATAGGCAAAGGGGAATGCAGCGGCAGGCCCCTCGCCGGTCGTGACTTGACCGTCAACGGTAACTAGGTCGCCAGTATAGGTAGCACCATTCTCTGGCAGCGGATCCTCCATGCCTGGATAGCAGGTGGCACGCTTACCCTCAAGAACACCTAAAGGAGCCAGGACAACAGCGGGCGAGGCACAGATGGCAGCAACCTTTTTGCCTGCAGCATGCTGGTCGACGATGGCTTTGCAGACACCCTCGTGGTCAAAGAGATTGGTAGCACCAGGCATACCACCGGGCAAGAACAGCAGGCCGGCATCAGAGAAGTCTCCTTCTTCAAACATGATGTCTGCCTCGATGTTCACGCCATGAGCAGAACGTACCAAGGGGAAGTCGCTGATGCTCACCGTTACAACGTCAACACCGCCACGACGCAATACGTCGACGGGAATCAGTGCTTCTACATCCTCGAAGCCGTCAGCTAAGAATACATATACCTTTTTCATTGTCTTTTATTTATCTTAGAGCTTGTAAATATTGCTTGATGGTTTCCTGCAGTCCTAAGTAGAGGGCATCGCAGATGAGTGCATGACCAATGCTGACCTCGTCAGTCCAGGGAATCTGCTGATGATAGTAGGCCAGATTCTCCAGCGACAGGTCGTGACCAGCGTTGAGCCCCAGTCCTACTTCTTGAGCAGTCTTGGCAGCAGCAATAAATGGAGCGATGGCTGCCTCACGGTTAGCCGCATAGCCAGAGGCGTAAGGCTCTGTGTAAAGCTCCACACGGTCAGCACCACATGCCTTGGCACCCTCCACCATGCGCGGTTCGGCATCGACAAAGATACTGGTACGGATGCCTGCCTCCTTGAAAGTCTTGCAGATATCGGTGAGAAAGGCTTTGTTTTCCAGCGTGTCCCAGCCGTGATTGCTGGTTATCTGGTCGTACCCGTCAGGTACCAGCGTCACTTGTGTAGGTACAACCTCCAATACCAGTTGGGTGAACGAGTCGATGGGGTTACCCTCAATATTAAACTCGGTGGTAATCTGCGGGCGCAGGTCGCGGACATCCTGGTAGCGAATGTGACGTTCGTCGGGACGTGGGTGTACGGTAATGCCCTGTCCACCAAATAGTTCAACGTCGCGTGCAACAGTCAGCACGTTGGGGTTGTTGCCGCCTCTGGCATTGCGCAGAGTAGCAATCTTATTGATATTTACACTTAGTTTCGTCATATTTTTCACTTTTCACTTTTCATTTTTCACTTTTATTTGTATCTTTGCACCATTGTACGCTGCAAAGATACAAATTCTTTGTGAATAATCAGCTAAAAGAGCTAAAAAAGTATGACGTCACGTAAATTAAGGTTCGCTATTTTTGGCAATGCCTATCAGCCAAAGAAGTCAGCTTCTATCCAGAAACTGCTGGCATGTCTGTCTGTTCGACGAGCAGAAGTCTGTATTGAACGTGAGTTCTATTGTTTCCTGACCGATGACCAGCACCTGCCGGTGGAAGGTGTCTCTGTCTTCGACCCGTCAGACTTCAATGCCGATTTCGTTATCTCCATGGGTGGCGACGGTACTTTCCTGCGTGCTGCCAGTATGGTGGGAGACAAACAGATTCCTATCTTGGGTGTCAATACGGGACGTTTAGGATTCTTGGCAGATGTCAAGGCGCAGGAGATAGAGCGTACCATTGATGCACTCTATGAGGGCGACTATACGGTTGACACCCGTGCCGTCATCAAGGTAGAAACGGAAGGACAGCCACTGGAAGGTTATAGCTGTGCACTGAACGATGTCGCCATACTGAAACGTGACAATGCCTCGATGATAACCATCCATACAACGGTGAATGGTGACTACCTGACGACTTATCAGGCGGATGGCCTGATTATGAGTACCCCAACCGGTTCTACGGCCTATTCGCTGTCGAACGGTGGACCTATCATTGTGCCAGGGACACACGTCTTTGCGTTGACGGCCGTTGCTCCCCACTCGTTGAATGTCCGCCCCATCGTCTTCTCGGAAGACTGTGAGATTAAACTAACGGTAGAGAGTAGGACGCACAACTATCTGGTGGCGCTGGACGGTCGCTCGGAGAACCTTCCTGACACGACGCGCCTGACCTTGCGCAAGGCACCCTACCGCGTAAAGGTCATCAAGCGTGCTGGTACGAAGTATTTTCATACCCTGCGTGAAAAGATGATGTGGGGTGCTGACCAGCGCGGCTAATTAAGCATTAAGCATTATGCATTAAGCATTATTCTCACTCTTTCGGCAGTTGCAGAATAAAGCGGCTGCCTTCTTTGTATCGGGTGTCGAGAATAACGTCACCACCCAATTGGCGTGCTACACGACGAGCCACCGACAATCCCAGACCGACCCCCTCCTTATAGATGTCTGACTTGTAGAAGTGTTCGAAAATCTTCTCTTCGTCGCCCTCCTTGATGCCACAACCTGTGTCGGTGACACTAAGACAGATGATATCTTGGGCAAGTTTGTGCTGATAGCTGCGCAAGGTGATGGTACCCCCTTGGGGAGTGAACTTGATGGCATTGTCCATGAGGTGGTTGAGAATCTTCTGAACCTCCTTGCAGTTGGTCATGATTTTACAGCTGTCCTTGAGTAGCAGTTCCAGACGGAGTGAGAAGTTAATCTCGTCGTCTTGATAGGGTCCTGCCAGATTTCTCAACAGGTCATTACATGCGATGAGGTCAGTCTTGTCTATATAGTGTACACTCTCTTTGCTGGAAATGTCGAGTATTTCGTCGACGATGCGTACAATGGTGTTAGTGCTGTGACCAATACGCTTAGCGATGTCGGCACGTTCCGCATCGCTGGTCAGTGTACGCGGGTCGCTGATAATCTGTGCATAACCGCTGATAATGTTCAATGGTGTACGTATCTCGTGACTCATGTTCCGCAGAAAACTGATTTTCATGCGGTTGGCCTCTTGGGCTTTGTCGCGGGCAATGAGCAACTCTTGGTTCTGGCGCTGTAGTTTGCGCAGATAGCGGTTCTTGTTCATACGATAGATGAGCAAACCTATCATTAAGAAGCCAAAGACGACAGCGCTGATGGCGTATTGTAGTCTTGTGTTGTGCTTGGCCATCATATTGCTGAAAGCTTCTGCATCTTCAAGGTCACTGGCTGATCCCATCATTTCTTCCGCCATGATGACGTTGTTCACTGAGTCCTTGATAGCCATATAGTGCTTCTGCGTCTTGAAGGCCATGTCAGTGTTGCCTGACATCTCGTAGATTTCGCTTTGGAATTTGTAGATGTCAGTGGAATTGGTCAGGTTGTGGGTCAGTCTGATGGCATCATCGTACCGTTTGTCTGCAGCAGCTTTGCAGATCAACGCGTAATAATAATAGGTGGTACTGAACTCTTCGCCCAGTTTCTCTCTCAGTGAGATGTATTCTTTGAAGGCTGCGTTAACGGCTGTCCAGTCGCGCATAGCATACGATACGATGACTTTAAAACCGATGGCATCGCTGTAGTCGTAGCTGACAGCATCTCCCTTAATGATTTCAATGGCACAGTCAAGGTGTTTCATGGCCTCTTCCGGTTGGGTGTCCATCTCGATGTTAGCCAGGTCCATGTAGATAGAAGCCAGGTTCTTGACCTGACTGTGGTCTACTTGTTCCAAGGCCTTCTCAAAATACTGATGAGCCAAGGGTATGTTGCCACGCAGAGAGTAGATGATGCCTCGTAGCTGGGTCGTCTTGTAGAGCTCGTTCATGTCGCCACGGCGCTCCATCTCAGCCTGCATCTTCATGGTCTTGCGCAAAGCACGGTAGAAGTGGTTGTGGTTAACATCGTAGAGCACCTCATTTTTCCAACAGAGGTAATAGCCGTTCATGTTGCCTTCGCCGAGTAAGTACTTGCGGTAGTTCCCGATGGCTTCGTAGAACTGATGTTCATTGTTCTGATTGAAAGCAATGCGTACCTTCTGTAAAAGGTTCGTTTCGGTTGTGTCTTCCTGGCTTTTTGCCTGTCCAGATGTTTTGATGGTATAGAAGCTTAAAGCCAAAAGTATGATAATGCCGGTAAGGCAATAGTTGAATTTCTTCCAGTTCATAGTTTCCTAATACGGTTATGTTACTGCAAAGGTAGCAATAAAGCCCTTTATCACCAAATCTTCAAAATGCTAATCTACCAATGCCCCTAAATTAACAATTGTTGAGTTTTTCTCAGCGGTATGTGTTAGGTCTCATTTCTTAATGGAAGTTAAATATTGATAGTTTTTTGCCAAATTATTTGGAAGTTACATGATTTTTGCCTTACCTTTGCAGTGTACTATTAAAGTGGTACACTAATACAGTGTAAATATCAACTAATAATACCTATTATGATAGAAGTAAAGAACATTTGTTTCAAGTATGCCGGATCAAAGCATCTGGTATTCGATGATTTCAGTCTCAGACTGGAGGAAGACCGCATCTACGGTCTGTTGGGAAAGAACGGTACAGGTAAGTCGACGCTGCTCTACCTGCTCTCTGGTCTGTTGCGCCCTGCCCATGGCACTGTTTGTTGCGATGCAGTTGCAACAAAAGACCGCCTGCCCGAAACGCTCCGTGACATCTTCCTTGTGACCGAAGAGTTCGAGATGCCTGCCATCTGCCTCTCAGAATATGTGAAACTCTACAAACCTTTCTACCCCAATTTCTCCGACGAAATCCTGCAGGGTTGTCTGGCTGATTTCGAGTTGCCGGCAGATGTACATTTGGGCAAGCTGTCTATGGGTCAGCGTAAGAAGGCCTACATCGCCTTTGCCATGGCTACCAACACCAAGTATCTGTTGATGGATGAGCCCACCAACGGACTGGACATCCCGTCGAAGTCGCAGTTCCGCAAAGTCATAGCTCAGCACATGACAGAGGAACGTACAGTGATGATTTCTACCCATCAGGTGCATGACGTAGAACAGATGCTCGACCACATCCTTATCCTCGACCAGCACTCGGTATTGCTGAATGCCTCCATGCAGGAGATACAGGATCAGTACACCTTCGAATACCGTACGCCCCAGCAAATGGACGACAGTGTTCTCTATGCCGAGCCTACCTTGCAGGGCAATGCGGTCATCTGCCATCGTCAGGAAGGCGATGCCGAGACGCAAGTGAACCTCGAACTTTTGTTTAACTACAAAACTACCGCAAAGACAGGACCTGTATCGTAAAAGAAACCACGAATTTCACGAATTAAACGAATATATAATTATGAGTACATTTAATATAAATAGATTCTCACAGGCACTGAAGTGCCAGTTCCTCGTACTGCGCAAGACGTGGATTCGCCTCTTCGGTATCTTTACCCTCGTCATGTTTATGGCCGACCTGTTCTTTACCCGCGTGCAGGGAACGCAATACGACACTCTCATAAACAGTTTCCCAACGGAGGAAGTTATCAGGACTTATACCAATCACGTAGAGGCGTCCTTCGCTTTTGGCATGATTTTCTTCTGTTTCTCGATGCTCTTCGGTGCCAGCTTCCTATTCTCAGGCATGAAGGACACCCGCAAACGCTCAGCCTTCCTACTCTGGCCCGTGTCCAATCTGGAGAAATACACCATCAACCTGTTGCTCTCCGTACTTTGGTTGGCTGTTATCACCATTGGCGCCTATCTGTTGGCTGATGGTCTGCGCGTGTTAATTGACTGGCTGACGGGACGTATAGTGATATGGGGTCCCCTCAAACCATTTGCTAATGCCTTAGGTCCTGCGCCCGCCGAACATTGGCAGATGGCATGGATGCTCTTAGCCTGGATATTCTACACCCACTCGCTCTATATTGTGGGTGGCACGCTGTTCCGTCGCCAGCAGTTCCTGCTGACCAGCTGCACGATAGTTCTTGTCGCCATCCTGCTGACAATGCTTCTAAACCAGATAGACTGGAACAGCATGGACATCGAGTTCGTCACGGGTACATGGGACGAGAAGACGAAGACCTATACGCAAACATTCCATCCCCTCTTCTATATTCTGAATACGGCAGTGACCTTGCTTATCTTTGTTCACTACTGGGCATCGTATAAGCTCTTTACCCGTATGCAGGTTATTAACAATAAATGGTTAAACGTATGACATTTACAAACGATAAAGCAATATACATCCAGATGGCTGACCGCCTCTGCGATGAGATTCTTGCAGGAAAATATAAAGATGACGACCGCATTCCTAGTGTGCGCGAATATGCTGTGTTGCTGGAGGTGAATACCAACACCGCAGTGAAAGCCTATGACGAGTTAGCTCGCGCGAACATTATTTATAATAAGCGTGGCTTGGGCTACTTCGTCTCTCCTGGTGCGAAAGAGCAAATTCTGGACGAGCGTCGCCGCGACTTCATCGACAATAAGTTGCCCGAACTGTTCCGCCAGATGCAACTGCTGGGCATTACGTTAGAAGATGTTAAAGAGACATACGCTGCGCAACTATAGCCTCCCTTCTTCCGTCCAATAGGTAAAACATTAAGCATTATGCATTAATCATTAAGCATTATAAAGATGATTCACTTACAAGACATCAACAAAACCTACCAGGGTGCCCAGCCACTCCATGTACTGAAAGGCATATCTCTCGACATCGCGAAGGGAGAATTTGTCAGCATCATGGGAGCGTCGGGCTCTGGCAAGAGTACCTTACTGAATATATTGGGTATTCTTGACAACTACGACTCAGGAACCTACGAATTGGCGGGTGTCCCCATCTGGAACCTCTCCGAGCGTCGCGCAGCAGAGTATCGTAACAAGATGATCGGATTTATCTTCCAGTCATTCAACCTCATCTCTTTTAAGACAGCAGTAGAAAATGTTGAGTTGCCACTATTTTATCAAGGGGTTTCCAGGCGCAAGCGTCATACGCTTGCCCTGGAGTATCTCGACCGTCTGGGACTGCTCGACTGGGCTGAACACTATCCCAACGAACTCTCCGGTGGTCAGAAGCAACGCGTAGCCATTGCCCGCGCACTGATTACCAAACCTCAGATTATTCTGGCTGACGAACCTACGGGAGCCCTCGACTCGAAGACATCGGTAGAGGTGATGCAGTTGCTGAAGAAACTGAACCAGGACGACGGCATGACCATCGTTGTGGTAACCCACGAGAGTGGTGTGGCCAACGAGACCAACAAGATTGTCCATATCAAGGACGGCATCATCGGACAGATAGAAGAAAACCTTGACCACAACGCATCACCCTTCGGTAGTGGAGGCTTGATGAAATAACTAGTAGTACTAGCTAAACTGGAATAACTAGAGAATTATGCGAGATATCATTAGTGAAATATGGCAGACGGCACGACGCAACAAGTTGCGCACGACACTGACAGGATTCGCAGTGGCGTGGGGCATCTTTATGATTATCGTGCTGTTGGGTGCAGGCAACGGACTCATCAATGCCAACGTGAAGCAGGCCAGCAACTGGCTTACTAACTCGATGGAGGCTTATGGCGGCTATACCTCGAAAGCCTATAAGGGTTTGAGCGAGGGACGAGGCATCGAACTGAACACCAAGGACCTGGCTGCCACCGAGAAGGAGTTTGCGAGCACCATCGACGACGTGGGTGCCGTCTACTACCACAGTGCTACGGTGAGCTATGGCGAACAGTACCTGAACAACCTGCAGATTATGGGTGTCTACCCCATACACAGTCAGATTTTGAAGCGCGACCTGCTTTGTGGCCGACACATCAACCAGATAGACCTGAAGGAGAAACGCAAGGTGCTGGTGCTGGCGGATAACCAGGCCAAGGAACTGGAACCGAAAGACTGCAAGCGGCTGTTGGGCAAAAACATCAAACTGGGCAATATGTCTTTCAAGGTGGTGGGCATCTACAAGAGCACGGGCGATGGCGAAACCTCGGCGTATGCTTCTTATACTACTATCAAGAACGTGTTTGGTGCCAACAACAACAGCATAGGCAACATCGAGTTTACCTTCCACGGACTGAAGACGGAAGAGGCCAACGAGACCTTTGAGAAAGTGTATCGCCGTCGACTGAACGGCAACCACCAGGCGCATCCTGACGACGAGCGTGCCGTATGGATATGGAACGGCTACACGCAGAACCTGCAGATGCAGAAGGGTATCGGCATCATCCGCACAGCATTGTGGGTGGTGGGTCTGTTCACCCTGCTATCAGGTATTGTAGGCGTGTCGAATATCATGCTCATCACCGTCAAGGAGCGCACCCACGAGTTTGGCATCCGTAAGGCGATAGGTGCGAAGCCCTGGAGCATCCTGAAACTGATCATCATCGAGAGTGTCATCATCACGACGTTTTTTGGATATATTGGTATGGTGCTGGGCGTGGCAGTCAATGAGTATATGGATGCCACCATCGGTCATGAGGTTATTGACACAGGACTCTTCCAAGCCACCATGTTCCTGGACCCGACAGTCGGTCTGGACGTGTGTATCGAGGCTACCATGGTGATGATTATCGCTGGTACCATTGCCGGACTCATCCCTGCTTATAAGGCAAGCCGCATCCGTCCCATCGAGGCACTCCGCGCCGACTAATTAAGCATTAAGAATTAAGCATTAAGCATAAAATTATGCGAATAGATTTAGATTCATACAGAGAAATACTCGACACGCTGACACGCAACAAGTCGCGCTCATTCCTGACAGGTTTCGGCGTGTTCTGGGGCGTGTTTATGCTCGTGGCGCTGATGGGAGGCGGACAGGGACTGCAGGAGTTGCTCGAAAAGAACTTCGAGGGCTTTGCTCAGAACACTGTCTTCATCTGGCCGCAACAGACCACGAAGGCCTACAAGGGGTTCCGCAAGGGTCGTTGGTGGAGCATGGACCAGAAGGATATTGGCCGATTGCGCCAGCGCGTACCAGAGTTGGACGTGATAGCCCCCGTGCTCTTCTCGCCCTGGGGACGCTCCAACACCGCCTACTATGGCGACCAGAAGACCTCGCCACGCATACAAGGTACGTCGCCGGAATATGCACTGGTGGTGGCTCCCAAACTCTACTATGGCCGTTACATCAACGAGATGGACATCAAAGAGCACCGCAAGGTGTGTGTCCTTGGCAAGAAGATATACAAGGATCTCTTCAAGGACGGTGGCGACCCCTGCGGCAAGAAGATACGCATCGACTCTACCTACTACGAGGTGATAGGTGTTGACTATGCCTCGACGAATATGAACATCAATGGTCGTGCAGAAGAGAAGGTCACACTGCCCATGACACTGTTGCAGGAAACCTACAACCGTGGTAACCAGATAGACATGCTGGTAGCTACAGGACGCAAGGGCGTAGTGATGTCCAAGTTGACCGACCGCATCCGCGAATCCGTGACGATGGCTCACTTCGTAGACCCAACAGACGAGAAGGGTGCTACAGTGTTCAATACGGAGGTGCTCTTCCAGATGCTCGACAACCTGTTCCGTGGTGTCAACTTCCTCGTCTGGCTCGTGGGTCTGGGAACTTTGCTGGCTGGTGCCATCGGCGTGTCGAACATCATGATGGTGACTGTTCGCGAGCGCACCACAGAGATTGGTATTCGCCGTGCCATTGGAGCCACCCCGCGGATGATTCTCTCACAAATTATCTCGGAGAGTATCGTACTCACACTGGTGGCAGGCATGAGTGGTATCCTTTTCGGTGTGATGATACTGCAGATGCTCGAACTGGGCAATACGGAGGATGGCATCGTGATGGCCCACTTCCAGATAGGCTTCTGGACAGCCATCCTCTGCGCCTTCGTCGTGAGTTCGCTGGGTGTACTGGCTGGTCTGGCACCGGCAGCGCGTGCCATGAGCATCAAACCCGTCGACGCCATGCGAGATGAATAGTAGTGGTCAGCGATTCCGTCGCTGACATGAAGAAAATAGTGTTGTCAGCGATTCCGTCGCTGACACCCCAAATTAGAAAACAACTAAAAATATCAACAATATGAAAAAGTACAGCAAACTGATCATCTTCGCTATCGTAGCGCTGATTTTCATCGGGACATTCGTGTTCCTTTGGCAGAAGAGCCAACCCAAGGAAGTGGTCTACAACGAGTTTACACCCCAGTTGGACAGCATCCAGAAAACCACCATTATCACTGGTAAGATAGAGCCTCGCAACGAGGTGAATGTCAAGCCGCAAATTTCTGGCATCATTGCGGAACTGTATAAGGAACCGGGTGACTATGTGAAGGCTGGCGATGTCATTGCCAAGGTAAAGGTGATTCCTGATATGAACCAGCTGAGTTCGGCAGAGATGCGTGTCCGTCTGGCAGATATCAACTTGAAACAGGCTCAGACAGACTTTAACAGAGAAGAGAACCTCTACAATCAGAAACTCGTGTCTGCTGATGAGTATGACAAGAGCAAGCAGGCGCTGAACCAGGCTAAGCATGAGAAAATGGCTGCAGAGGATGCCTTGGAAGTGATAAGAGATGGCGTGTCGAAGTCCAATGCCAACGCATCGTCGACACTCATCAGAAGTACCATCAGCGGCGTCATCCTCGACATCCCTGTCAAGGTGGGTAACTCGGTGATTCTCTCTAATACCTTCAATGATGGTACCACCATCGCTACGGTGGCTAACATGAACGACCTCATCTTCCGTGGCAATATCGACGAGACTGAGGTGGGCCAGCTGGTGAATGGCATGAATATGAAGATTACCATCGGTGCTCTGCAAGACCTGAAGTTCGACGCTGCCCTGGAGTATATCTCGCCAAAGGCTGTGGAGAGCAATGGTGCCAACCAGTTTGAAATCAAGGCTGCCGTCAAGTTGGTTGAAGGTGGCAAGATACGCTCTGGCTATAGTGCTAACGCAGAAATCGTGCTGGCCAGGGCAGACAAAGTGCTTAGCATTCCTGAGAGTGCCATTGAGTTTAGTGGCGACAGCACCTTCGTATATGTAATAAAAGGTGAGGGTAAGGAGAAGAGCTATGAGCGCACACAGGTTGAAACAGGCCTCTCTGATGGTGTGAATGTTGAGATAAAGAAGGGTCTTACTGCCAAGGATAAGGTTCGTGGCCCTGAGAAGATTACTGACGATAATGAATAAGCTATGAAGTACCGTTCCATAAGTTGCTATGTCGTAGCAACCCTTCTTGCGCAGCCCCTCCATGCGCAGACTCCCTGGACGCTGCGTCAGTGTGCTGACTATGCTATTGACCATAACATCAGCATCAAGCAGAAAGACAATCAGCGCAAGCAGCGTGACCTCCAGTTGTCGACAGCCAGAAATTCACGACTGCCCGACCTTAGCGCCTCTGCTTCTGAGAGTTTCTCCTTCGGACGTGGATTGACGCTCGACAATACCTATACCAACCGTTCTACCAACTCTACCAGCTTCAGTCTCGGTACGACAGTTCCGCTCTTTACTGGTTTCAGAATTCCCAACCAGATTAAGCTGAACCAGCTGAACCTTGAGGCGGCTACGAAGGACCTGGAGAAGGCCAAGGACGACATCAGCATGCAGGTGGCTAAAGCCTATGTGCAGATTCTCTACGATACGGAGATTGCTGAGGTGGCACATCGCCAGATTGCTATTGACTCAGCACAGGTGGCGCGACTGGAGGCCTTCTTGAAGAATGGCAAGGCCAGTCCTGCCGAGGTATCCCAACAGCAGTCCACACTGGCACAGGCCCGTCTGACAGCTACACAGGCAGACAACAATCTCCAGCTGTCTATCCTGGCCCTTACACAGCTGCTGGAACTGTCCTCACCTGAGGGCTTCTCCATCGTCCGTCCTAACGTAGATTCAAACGCTTCGCTCTTCACGCTTCAGTCTTCACTCCTTTCTCCAGATGCCATCTACCAGGAAGCGCTGGCCCTGAAACCTGAGGTGCAGGCTGAAAATCTTCGCCTGACGGCTTCTGAGCGTAGCATCAAAATAGCGAAGTCTGCACTCTATCCTACGCTGAATTTCAGCGCTGGCTTGCAGTCAAACTACTACAAGACTGATGGTATCAAGGCTGATCCCTTCGCCACACAGATGAAGAACAACTTCAGCCAGTATATCGGACTGAGTCTTAATGTGCCTATCTTTGCCCGTTTCCAGACGCGTAACAACATCCGTTCTGCCCGCTTGGACTATGACAATCAGCAGTTGCAGTTGGAGAATGTGAAGAAGGCGCTCTATAAGGAAATTCAGCAGGTGTACTATAATGCCGTTGCCGCCGATTCGAAATACCATAGCAGTGAGGCTGCTGCCCAGTCGAGTCAGGATGCCTTTACGCTGGTGCAAGCTAAGTATGAGAATGGCAAGGCCACCATCACTGAGTTCAATGAGGCTAAGAATAACTATCTGAAAGCAGAGAGCAACTTGGTACAGGCACGCTATGAGCTGTTGTATCAGCATGCGCTGCTCAACTTCTACCGCGGCAAGGAACTCAACTTCTAAACACTATTTTTTAACGTTGGACTATATGTAAAGGTGGCAATCGAAAGATTTCCACCTTTTTCTTGGCTGTTTCGGAAATAATTTCTATCTTTGCAGCAGAACAGAAATACATAGCTCAATTATGCCGCAAATAAGTTTCTTCTATGGTATATATATATGGATGAACTTCTCTGATCATCAGCCTCCGCATTTCCATGCATGGTATGGAGATTACAAAGCTATCGTGAACATCAAGGATGGCATTGTCAAGGGTGAAATGCCAGGGAGGGCCCTAAGGATGATTCTTGAGTGGCTTGAAGATCATCGTACTGAGTTGATGGCCAATTGGGAAAAGGCTCAAAAAGGTGAGCAACTTGACAAGATAGAACCACTTAAATAAAATAGTTATGTTTCTAGAGGTAGTAAAAGCAAATTATCTGGATGGCTACAAGATACAGTTGCTATTCAACAATGGTGAAACTAAGGTTGTAGACCTTAGCAATTCCCTTAATGGCAAAGTGTTTACGCCCTTAAAGGACATAGAGTATTTCAAGCGATTCTCAATTAAGTTTAATACGATTGAGTGGGAGAATGGTGCAGACTTTGCGCCAGAGTATCTATATGATATTGCATCATAAAATAGCTACTCTCGCTATAACGCATTAAGGTGGCAATCGAAAGATTTCCACTTTTTTCTTTGTTGTTTCAAAAATAATTCCTATCTTTGCAGTGTTCTCATACCGAAGCCCCGCTTGAGTGCGGTGCTGACGAGGGTGGAAATCTATATATAGGAAAAGCGTTATCTGACGCTTTGTTCTTGACACACAGGAATCTGGCAGTTCCAAACGAATAGTCAAGCAGCAAAGCAACAATGACGCTCATGGGTATGTAATATCCGTATCAGCATAGTCGTTAGCCATCATAGGCTTACTGCTATTGTTGTCGTATATATACATACGGCGTGGGCTTCGGCGTTGCTCGTTCTGACTATTCGGGCGATGCCAGAGCCTCTGTGTGTGGGACGAGTAACAGGTAGGATCCCACGCTCTTTTTGTATATAAGTAAAGCTTACTACGAACGTTCTGTTCCGGGATTCGCAGATGTATAAAGTCATTTGCTAATGAAACACTTAAAACTATTAACTGTGGCGTTTTTCTCTTTGCTATTGAGGACAATACCACTAATGGCACAGGAAGACGGCACAAAATGTGTAATGATCGAGACGTCGCAAGGAGAGACACTTGAGTATTACATTTCCTCTCATCCTCGACTTACACAAAACAATGACAAGGTAACTCTGACATCAGATGAAGGGGCACTTGAGTTCAGCACGGTTGGCATTAAAAAGGTTTATACTTCAATTGCTACCATCAAGGTTGTATATACAGTAGATGGTGAAGTGTACAAAACATACTATCACCACGCTGGCGTAAACATCAAGGCAGAGCCTGCCCCTGAAAAAGAAGGATATTCGTTCTCTGGATGGGACAATGAGCCAACCATAATGCCAGACCACGATATTACAATCGCAGGAACTTTTAGCATCAATAGCTACAAACTAACCTACAAGGTAGATGACGAAGTTTACAAAACCTTCGATGTGGAATATGGTACTTCCATCACACCAGAGGTAGAACCCACGAAGGAAGGATATACGTTCTCTGGTTGGAGCGAGATACCAACAACGATGCCTGCACACGACGTAACTGTTACTGGTACGTTTACGATTAATTCTGGTATTGGTGGTGTATACACATATTTTGATTTCGTAAATACGGGTAGCGAGATTCATATTAATGGTTTGCAGCCATATGAAGTAGTAACCATTTATAGTGTATCTGGAAGTAAGATTATTACAAAACAAGCATCTAAGGATGGAAAACTGACTATCTCTACTTCTTCACTTATGCAGAGTGCGTATATTATCAAAACAAACAGTCGAACAATTAAATTTACAAGAAAATGAAAAGAACAATATTATTAATAGCTGTTGCTGCATTGGCAACAAGCCTTTCTGCACAAACTGTTAATGTACACTTCAAGAATGGACAGACCATCGTATTTCCTTCTGGAAATGTAGAATTCGTAGATTTCTCCGAGAAAGCTCCAGACCCCACTGTGACTGCTGGTGCTGCAGTTGACCTTGGACTATCAGTTTATTGGAGCTCATGTAACGTTGGTGCTGAGGCTCCAGAAGAATATGGCGACTACTTTGCTTGGGGTGAGACGAAGCCAAAGAGTAGTTATACAGAGAAGAATTATTCTTTCTATGATGATAACACGAAAACATATACCAATATTGGCAACGATATTAGTGGCACAGAGTATGATGCAGCTAAGGCTAATCTTGGCAACGACTGGAGAATGCCCACCAAAGATGAATTCCAAGAGTTATTGACAAAATGTACATGGGAATGGTCCCAAATAAATGGTATTAATGGGTATGTTGTTACAGGACCTAATAGCAATTCTATTTTTATTCCAGCAGCAGGTTATAGCCGTTATGAAGTAGGGAAATGGGTTGAATATTGGACGTCTTCTTCTTCTCAGGATTTGGCTAGGGGATGGTGTATAGTAAAACAAAATGATAATCTACATCTGTCAGGGTTAGATAAGTATTATGGATTCCCTATCCGCCCAGTTACCTCAAATCCTAACGCTGGAGGAGACCCAATTGACCACAGCAACGATTATCTTGTAACAGATAATATTTCTGCAGCATTTACAGGAGGATCTATTAGTACCATCAATGGAGTTATTCGTTCTGGTAGTGTTCTGAATGTCAAGTTCACCAATGCTAGTAATGAAGTGGTAACACTAATAGGTGCGGAAATCCATGACAGCGGGAACTCTGCAGGAAACAATCTTCTTTCAGAAGAGGTGGAGGTCGCTGCTGGCACATCCAAGAGTTATAGTGTGAAGTTAGTCTCCAATATGGCCAAGCCGGTTATTTGCTTCACCTATCGTTACAATGGAAAGAAGTATAAGGCGGAAGCAACCTATTCCTCACTTTTTTAATAAATGATTATGAATAAGAAGAATCTATTTTCATTGTTGCCATTAGTAGTGATGGTTATGTTAACTATCTCCTTATTCTCTTGTGGCGGTGACGATGACAATTCCCCTAATGGTGGCGGCTCGTATGACTTAGTAGATGGAGTTCATGTCAACCCCCATAAACTCTTGGCTTTGGACGTTTATAAAGGGGAAAATGCAAAGAGCAAAATCCACTTTGATATGTCCTATGATGCCAAGGGACGACTGACTGATGTCATAGCGAGTGTTTATAGGACGCTCAGCGATGGCAATACGCAGACGGAAAAGGCAAAAATATTGAGTATTGACTATGATTTGAGATTTATCGAATACTATCATAAAGAAAAATATAGCTATAACTCAACAACTCACGGATATGATGTAACACCTGTGTATGAGCGTGCTTTCTTTAATTTGAACAGCAATGGCTACATTGCTACACTTGATAATTGCGAGCTATCGTATAACAATGACGGCTATCTCGTTGGTAAGAAGGACAGCAAGACGATGTGGACTTTTGCCTACGGAGAAAACGATGTAATCAAATACATGGTAGAGAGATTAAAGACTGGGAATATTGACATTTACTACACTCACTATGGTGCGAAAAATGGAGATATGTATTTCTCAGTTAATAATCCTGATAAGTTTTCAGAATGGGATTCATATCCTACGATTTCCGACTGTCGTACTGCCTCAGTCCTAATACTCTATCAAGCAGGTCTGTTTGGAAGAATAAGCCAACAATGCATAAACCTGGCTGGTTCTTCTAATAAGAATGCAATAATTGAACAAATTAGTGACAAGGATGGTAGTAATTTGATTATCCGTTGCTCGTTCGTGTTCAAATAAATAAGAATTCCCCCAAGATATTTGACCTATTAACATAACATGCCTCAAACCCTTTGTACATCAGGGGTTGAGGCATGTTAAATGCTTGCTCACTAGTATCGTTCATTTACTTGAAAATACGGGGGTGATTCCTCAAGCAATATATTAAGGGACTGTACATCAACAACGGCCGCAAAGTAGTGAAGAGATAATTTCTGGTTATGCTGAGGAGATAAAGTTGAACTATCAATTTAGTTTGTTGGCCAACTCTGTATTTAATGTTGATGACGATACAAGTACCATTGTAGATGATACAGATATTGTGGATACCGGTGGATTGCTTGACCCAGAATCTCGTGAATTCTTCATGGACGAGTAATTCTAATCAACTTGACTGACTCTTCAATCCGCAGCGCTTACAACAGGTGCTGCGGATTTCGTTTAAGACACCACACTCCACCCAAATCTCTCGGAAGGCCTTTCTACAGAGGGGTTTCAAGGGTGTGGAGTGTTTGGACAACACTCCACACAGCGCAAAGCCTTTGTACATCGGGGGTTCAGAAGATTGGGTGGAGTGGTGACGTTTTTCGCGATTTTTGCCCATTTTCGCTAATCAACACAGCTGTATACGCAGCTGGCTCAGGCTGTCCTGTAACTGGCTCAGCCTGTCCCGTAATCGTCTTAGCTGGAAAGACGAGGCAGGCCGAGTGAACCACTTTACAGAAGAGGTTATTGAGGAAAATCTTACGAAATGTTAGTGGATAACCATCTTCTGGTGTTGATGGATGTAGATGCCGCGCTCCTGTTTCATATTCCTTCACAACTCGGTTGTGTTTGCCCCTAAGAAAACAGAAATACACAGGGGATTTGCTATGGCATGACTACGCCTAATGCTTCTTCCAGTGGTGCAAGCACATCTTGCCGTTTATTACGGATGGCACTCATATCAAGAGCATTGATGAGTTCCTTGGTCTCATACCCCTTCTTGTAGGTTTTACAAGCCTTATTATACAAATCCAACAATTTCTGATACCCGTTTATCCCCTTCAACGATGAAGGAACTTGCTTCAATCGAAGGAAGTTGCAAATGCCATGCATGTCATCGAGAATCCAGTCTTCAATGGAACTCTTAACACCTACACGTATAAATTCATCAATACCCATACGCTTAATGCTTTTGCCGATGGCATCCCATTTTACTATTTGCGGTTGCTTGACCTCGAAGACATCAGTATCATATGAACAACAGACCGTCTTTATTTTGTAACTACCCATCTTGGCTGTAGGCAAGTATTCGTTTTTCAACTTTGCCAATAGTTTGCTGGAATATCTTGTTACCCCCTTTAGGTTACATACATCATAAGGCAACAACTTGTTGCTGCTGACGGATGCATAATAATCTATAAGGGCTTTGAAGAACACCTCATCGGTATCTCCTTCTACAAATATCAATACATGCGAAGGATTCATCAGTTTCTTTTTCGCCATCGCCATGTTTTATTTGAAGAAAGATGTTAGCTTCTCGCTGTCATTCTCCATGTCGAGCATGAAGTCAAACATGAACTCTCCAAAGGTCAGTTCCATGTCGCCGGCATATCTGTACAGATATTTCAGTTTAGATGGATTAACCTTCGCAAAATGAGCAAGTCCGTCATGTCTGGGAAGACCGAAATACATTTGCTCTGGCTGCATATAGCGCATCAGATAGGGCGAGTGGCTCGTCATCAGTATTTTGGTATTTGATGCATATGCTTGTATGGTAAGAAGAAGATTCTCCATCAGCTTTGGATGGACGGAGTTTTCTGGTTCCTCGACCATAATCATTGGTATATCCTGCTTCTGAGCAGCCATACACAATGTGAATAAGAAGATCATACGCTTGCTACCGCTTGACAACAACCGAATACTGGTGGGCTGTGAATTAAATTTCTCTTGTATTCTTATATCATAGACTTTGCTGCGTCCGTCACTCAATGTTATTTCATCTGGTTCGAATGACACTACGCCAGAAATCAGTTGCTTAATACCATCTGACAAGATGCTGAAACTGTCAGCATCCGTCTCCTTCATCCGATAGATATATTCGCTTAGAGTCATGCCACCGAGCATGGCGATTCCGTTACCACCATCTATGGAGAAGTATGATTCGGGGTTATCCAAGGTCTGCAGGTTCGGAATGCTTATGCTACATATTTCCTTGGCTAAGTCCGACAGGAACAATCCACCGTTGGCTATCATTGGCAGGGATAGTTGTTGAGGAGTGGCGGCAAAAGGTTTGTTACAACGACCCATAGCCGACGGAACAATCATAGAGTAGTAGCCGTCCTGTCTGTTTATCATTTGTCGATAGCGTTGCTCACCCTCTGTCTTTATCTTTAGCCACTCCGAAAGCACATAGCCAGGGATAGCGCCCTCTGCCCATTGGCATTCATAGCCATATTGCACAAGTTCTGTACGTCCCTCACGCTGTAATCTGCCAAGAATCTCAAAGTGGAACTTCTTTTCCTTGATGGAGACATTAATGGGGAGAAAGCGGCTTCGAAGCATCTGACCTTTTGTTTCTTCATTAGCATTCATATACATCAAACCAAAACTGATGGCACTGAGAACGTTACTCTTGCCATAACCGTTAGGAGCGATGAGGGCGTTTATCTCTCCAATGTCCAAACGTATATGCTCAATGTTGGAAAATCCCTCAATGATAAAACTGTCTATAATCATAACTCGTGCAAATATTTTTGCGTCAGTATAACTTGAATCTGCCGCAAATATACTAAATAGTATTGACTCATGCAAATATTTTTGCGTGAGTTGGGTCGGTTTTTAATTATTTTTATCGCTATATACCCTAAAGCAGAGCTATATGTGACAATTTTCAGACTCATTATAAACGTCTGAACGGATTCTGGGCAACAGATTAACGTTTCCGAAGAATCCCAAGTATAATCAACAGATAGCCTGCGAAACATAGCAGCGGGGCAATGACAATCCTACGGGACGAGAAAATTCCGGGGTTGAAAGCCTGTTCAGAATGCAACGCCACACTCTGACTATCGGTCAGAGAACTGCCAGATCCAGACATCAGTATGAAGCCTATGACAATCAGGAGGCTAGCTGTTAGAAAGATTCTGTTTGATGTGGTATTCATATTGTTTGATGTATTGATGATAGATTTCGGTTCTTTCAAATTGTTCTGCTACGATAAGTGCCTGCTCCATGGTCTGTATCCATGTATAGCGATTATTAAGAGAGCCTGCACGACGCGATGATTTGATGGTATTGATCCAAGAGAGCCATTCGTTAGAGCGTTGGAGCAGATTACTGATGATTTCGTCGCCCTTTTCAGACTGGCGTGCCATGTAATAACAGCGGGCCATCGGCAATGCGTATTCTGTATAGGGCACGTTCTCCTGAGGCATTTCCTTCTGCCACTTATGACATACATTTAGGGCACGTTTGGTGTCACCACGCTGGAGAAGCGAGTCGATAAGCACGCCCATGATGAACTGATGAGTGTTGGCCATACGTTTGACATCTTCATCTACATAGATTCCTTTCGCATTCAGACCGCCATAGCGGAAGCGGTGCATGATGTTATCATAAAGTCTCTCCACATCTATCCTCCGGCTGGGAGTCGGAGAAATGCGATAGGCAAGTCCTTCGAGTACCAAGTGGTCGCGAAGGAAGGGCAGAATGTCGGAACCCATGCTGATGGACATATAGACGGGGCGTTTCCAGTTGGCTTGCAACAGCATGTCGAGCACCATCAGTTCGTTCTTGTATAGTCCCTTTTCCCCCTTTAGTGAGATCGTCGTTGGGCCAATGGTGATACTGTCAATATCGATGGGTATATACTCCATCCGGCCCTCCTTATAATCCTCATGGTGAAAGCTGATGGGCAGGGCAGGGGATTCATAGGCAGGACGCTTCATCTGGTCTATATACCAGTCGGTTTGCAGGTATTCCATATTGACGACGCGCGTATCGGTGCGCACTCCTTCCACTTCATGGTTATACCAAAGCGGGAATGTGTCGTTATCGCCATTTGTCAGGATGATGGGATGTCCCTCTCGCTGCATGCTGTTGAGATAGTTGGCACCGAAATCGCGACAGGTATAACGACCTGAGCGGTCATGGTCATCCCACGTCTGGCTTGCCATCTGGATGGGAACCAGCAGGCAGAGTAGAGCCTCACCCCCGGCCCCTCTCCAAAGGGCGAGGGGTGTAAATAGCTTTGCCCATCGTTTCGGCCCTTGAAAGTAACCACTCCCCTCGCCTTTTGGAGAGGGGTTGGGGGTGAGGCCTCCCACTCCCATGCCTATCCAGATGGCAAAGGCATAGAACGAGCCCGCATAGGCATAGTCACGTTCACGCGGTTGGAGTGGCGTCTGGTTCAGATAGACCACGATGGCAAGTCCCGTCATCAGGAATAGCAGCATGACAACCAGGAATTGTTGCTTACCTTCACGTCCTTTACGCCATTGCCATATCATTCCCACCAGTCCGAGCAATAGCGGTAATGCATAGAACACGTTACGCCCTTTGTTCTCTTTCAGGTCTGACGGCAGTTTCGACGTGTCGCACCCCAACAGCCAGTCGTCTATCCATCGGAAACCTGTAATCCAGTTGCCGTGTTCCACCTCTCCGTGTCCCTGGATGTTGTTCTGTCGCCCCACGAAGTTCCACAGGAAATAACGCCAGTACATGAAATTTACTTGATAGGAAAGGAAAAAACGCAGATTTTCTGCAGCAGTGGGCACGCCGTCCTTCTTCTCGACACCTCCCATCCAGTCCTCATAAGCCTTGGCATGTCGTGAGGAATACATCCGGGGGAAGTACATATTGTTCTTATACAGATAATCAATATCATGGCGTACCACCTCGTATTCCTGCTTCGTGGAATCAGCCACAGGGCGATAGACGGCCTTACCTTCTTTCTGTCTCGGCACCAGGTACTCTCCTTCTGCCACGCGGTCTATCTCGCTGCAATACGCAGGACCATAGAACAGCGGTGTCTTACCATATTGCTCGCGGTTCAGATAGCTACCTAAAGAAAAGATGTTATCAGGCGCATTCTCGCACATCGGTGTATAGGCATTGGCTCTGATGAAGATCACTCCATAGCTACTATATCCTGCAAGTATCATCAGCAGACAAACAAGAGACAGTTTAAGGAGATGTCGTTTTACTTTGTAATATAAAAAGACAAGTGTTCCTGTTATCAGAGTGATATAGCAGATAAGTCCCGTGTTGTATGGGCATCCCAGCACATTGGTAAACAGCAGTTCAAACCATCCGCCCATGTCCACCACACCAGGTATCAGACCATAGAGGATAATTCCCACTAGCAAACATCCAGCCATGAGTGTCTTCAATATGCCCATCCATGTGATATGTTTTGTCTTATGAAAATAGACCACAAATGTCATAGCAGGCAGGCAGAGCAAACAGAGCAAATGGACTCCGATGGACAATCCTGTGATATAGGCAATTAGGATAATCCACCTGTCTTCAGACTGGTCTTCCCATTTCAGAATCAGCCAAAACATAAGAGCCGTCAGAAAACTGGAGAATGCATAGACTTCTGCCTCGACAGCTGAGAACCAAAACGTGTCGCTGAAGGTGTAGGCCAATGCGCCAACCAGGCCACTTGCCTCAATAGTGATGACATGGGAAATGCTCATTACTCCATCGCTGATAGGGCAGATCAGCTTCTGGGCGAGGTGAGTCACTGTGAGAAATAGAAAGAAGATGCATCCCGCACTCAGTAGTGCCGATAGCAGATTAACCATCAATGCCACATGTGACGGATCACTGGCCATCTGTGAGAATAGGTTGGCGGCTAACATAAAGATAGGTGCGCCAGGCGGATGACCTATCTCTAATTTGTATCCACAAGCTATGAATTCAGGACAATCCCATAGACTGGCAGTCGGTTCTACTGTCAGTCCATAGACAATAGCGGCAATGGCAAAGACAAGCCATGCTATGCAAGTGTTAATTCTCGAAAAAGTTGTTTGTTGTATCATACCTTTGTGCCTTTTTTCGTGCAAAGGTATGAAGAGGTAGTTTATTAGACGATTTTTCTTCCTGACAATTGTCTGACAATTATCAGGAAGAAATCTATCTACTTGATTTTCAGCCCGTAGGACTTGCCTCTGTCGACTTCGATTTTGAGGTCGGAATGTTCTTCTATGATGGGCTTTAGTCGCCGGATAAGCGTATATAGCGTCTCGCTGGCATCCGGTTTCTTAGGCCATAGAGTATCACATATCTCTGTCTTTGGCAGTTTGTGCGAGGGCGATTGCCACAACATTTCCATCAGTTGCTGCTGCATAGGGGTAAGTTTTATGATGCAGCCTTTTGCATCCACGAAATTCCCTTCCTGCAATGCCAATCCGCCATACAATTTCAAAGACGTACTGCGCCGATACATACAGAAGAGTCCCCATAGCAAAGCCATCGACCACAGCACCATCGCCGGTCGTTGGTCTGACAGCGACAGGATGGTTGCCGTTGACACCTGCGGATGTGGGCGGAACTCCCTTTGAGTATCTACTGCCAAAACAGCCTGACCTCTCAATGCCTCCATCTGAAGATGTTTGTTGAACACCTGTATCGTGTCTGCACTGATTACGTTTGACTTCTGTTCGTCCAAAGCCTTGGCCAGTGCCCGGTTCACATCCTCAGTCACCAATTGCTCTGTTGTTTTATAGCTGGTCAGGCTCACCATGCTCGAAGCAATTATCAGTACAAAGAGCACTACTACTGCATATCGTTGTTTCATAGTTGAAAATAATTGTTTGATATTGGACGCGAAGTTACGTATTCCTGAAGTGAACCCGGAAAGTTGAACACAGCTGAAAGGTTTAGATGAACCGCATAGCGTTAGCGGACAACCATCTTCTGGTGCTGATGGATGTAGATGCCGCGCTCCTTGGGCTTCGTGCTCAGTTGGCGGCCGTCGAGCGTGTACCAGACATGGTCGGCCTTGCTGTTAGCGACGGGAACTTGGATGGCACTCTCGTTGTCCAGAAAGTTCTTCAACTCGTATAGAGCTTGCTGTGCTTTGCCCGTCTGATTGTCGAAGAGACTGGCGTTGTACCATTTGTCAGTAACACGTTTGGTATTCCAGTCTAATCCATGTTCATTGGCTTCAGGGAACCACCAATAAAGACCATTGACGTTAGCGTGGTTTTTCAGTTCAGCTATCAAGTCCTTGGTGAACTGTAGCTGTCCCGCATCTGTGGCAGGCCAGTTAGGAAATTCTGAAATCTTGTGAGTGGCATCATCAGGATAGTAAGCATGGAAATACCCAGTCTCCACCAACTGAATTTTCTTGGTGGGGTAGGTGGTCTCTAAAGTGTTCAGCAAAGTCTTCAGTGTGCTCAATTTACCATGATAGTAAGGGTAGTATGACAAGCCAATGACATCATAGTCATCGGTGTAGTTTTTCAACGTTTTATAGAAATTAGTGACATTGGTGCTTTTGCTCATCTCTGTCTGGATGACAATCTGGGCATTGGGACATTTCTCGCGGATAGCCTTGATGCCTGCTTTCAGATATTTGGCAAAGTTGGCGAACATTCCTCCGCTATAGGCTCCGCCATCTGGATAGCAGTGCCCTGTTGGCCACATCATGCCGTAGGTGATTTCATTGCCTGGCTGAACGAAGTCAGGCGTGGCACCCGCGTTGATGAGTTGGCTAAGACAGTCGATGGTGTAGTCGTAGACGTTCTGTGCCAGTACGTCTGGATCTGTCGAGGTCCATGCGCTGGGTGTAGAGTGTTTGCCTGGGTCTGTCCATGTGTCGCTGTAGTGGAAGTCAAGCATGAAGCTCAGTCCGGCATCTTTGATCTGTTTACCCAAGGCCTTAACATACTCTAAGTCTTGACGCACACCTTCACCCTTGTGTGTGGCTGAGGCCTTTGAAGGATCGACGAAAAGACGTACGCGCATGGCGTTCCACCCCTGTGCCTTGAAGTAGCTAATCATTCCGCCAGTAATGCTTTTTCCGTCCTTGTCCAAAAACTTAGCGCCATTCGCCTCATAGCTTGGCAATAATGAAATGTCGCCACCTACATATTTCTGTGCCATAGTGGTGGTGGCAATCGCAATTGCAATTAGTGTTAGTAATACTTTTCTCATTTTACTCATTATATTAATAGTAGTTTGTTAGTTATCTTCCTTCTTCCATCACTTATGCCTATTGGCCCGCTGCTCACGGTATTTGGCTTTCTGCTTGGCAGAGCCACTACCGTGAGCACCAGTGATATACTTCTTTTTCTTGGCCTTGGTTTTCACCTTGTCGTCCTCTTTGCGAGGACCACCGCCACGACCGAAGTTAATGCCATTCTCCAGTATCTCCTGGAAATCACTCTCCTTACTCATATTTTTAATGCTTAATTCTTAATGCTTAATTCTTAATTGTTTTTTCCTTGAGATGTTTTTATTATTGTCATAAGAAGTTTAATTAATTCTGTACAGTCTGTTAACATGCTATTTGCTTGTTGTTCTGTAATAAAATACGTATCTCTTAACAATTCAATCCAAAATTCCGTTTCACTTGCTTCCTTCAAGGCTATACTCATTTTAGCGGTAAAATCAGCTTTGGTATACCCACGTAATGCTTCTTTTACATTTGCACCTACACTCGTTCCGCTGCGAAGTAGCTGTTTCCCAATAGTAAAGTCATGCTTTTCTTCATTTAAGAATTTATATAGGTTTACACAGCGAACAGCAAAAGCATAGCTTTTTGTTGCTATGATATTTTCTTCTTTCGCCTTCATAATTAAGCATTAAGCATTAAGCATTAAGCATTAAATTAGTGATGGAACAATCTTACTCCTGTGAATGCCATGGCAATGCCGTACTTGTCGCAGGTCATGATAACATGATCATCGCGAACAGAGCCGCCAGCCTGAGCAATGTACTCTACGCCACTCTTGTGGGCACGCTCAATGTTGTCGCCAAAGGGGAAGAAAGCATCAGAGCCCAGAGCCACCTTGGTGTTCTTGGCTATCCACTCCTTCTTCTCAGCCATTGTCAGTACCTCGGGCTGCTCGGTGAAGAACTGCTGCCAAGCACCATCGCGCAGTACGTCGTCGTGCTCGTCCTCAGAGATGTACACATCGATGGTGTTGTCGCGGTCAGCACGGCGGATACCCTCCTTGAAGGGCAGGTTCATCACCTTCGGGTGCTGGCGCAGCCACCAGATGTCAGCCTTGTTGCCAGCCAGACGGGTACAGTGGATGCGGCTCTGCTGACCAGCGCCGATACCTATGGCCTGTCCGTCCTTGACGTAGCAGACAGAGTTTGACTGGGTGTATTTCAGTGTGATGAGCGCGATAATCAGGTCGCGCTTGGCATCAGCAGGGAATGTCTTGTTCTGTGTGGGGATGTTCTCGAAGAGTGCGGGGTCGTCGAGTTTGATCTCGTTGCGGCCCTGTTCGAAGGTCACACCAAAGCACTGCTTGGTCTCGATGGGGGCGGGCTTGTAGGTGGGGTCAATCTTAATGACGTTGTATGTCCCCTTGCGCTTGTCCTTCAGTATCTCGATAGCCTCGGCGGTGAAGTCGGGTGCAATGACGCCGTCGCTGACCTCGCGCTTCAGAAGCAGGGCAGTGGTAGCATCGCAGGTGTCACTCAAGGCTACGAAGTCGCCATAGCTGGACATGCGGTCGGCACCACGGGCACGGGCATAGGCACAGGCAATGGCACTCTCGTCCAGACCCTTGATGTCGTCAACGAAATAAATTTTCTTCAGCGTGTCGCTCAGCGGCAGACCAACAGCGGCACCAGCAGGGCTGACGTGCTTGAACGATGCTGCAGCGGGCAGACCGGTGGCAGCCTTCAGCTCCTTAACCAACTGCCAGGCATTCAGTGCGTCGAGGAAGTTGATGTAGCCAGGGCGGCCGTTGATGACTTCAATGGGTAACTCGCCCTCGTTCATGAAGATGCGTGAGGGCTTCTGGTTAGGATTACATCCGTACTTGAGTGCTAATTCTTTCATTGTTTAATACATTCTTTTAGAATCTGGTTGCAAAATTACAAAAAAAAATGTAATTTTGCACGTGTTATGGAAAAAAAGAAACATGCTTTGCGCCAATTGTTGGTTGCAGTAGAGAAAGAACTGTTGAGAAAGCCCAACCGTAAGACGCTCGACCGTCTGTCGCTGTTAGCTGGTTTTCAGGACTGGGATGACTTTCAGGAAGCATTGCACGGAGAAGCTAATGCGCAAACCAACTATGAGTTGAAAGACAAGAAAAAAGAGACAACCCCAAAATGAAAAAAGAGACAACCCGGAATTAGGTTGTCTCCTTTTTATACTGTGCAGGTTCTGCCAGCTGTAAGTCTTACTCCTTGCCAGCCAGACCGCTACGCTTCTCCTTGATACGAGCAGCCTTACCGGTCAGGTTGCGCAGGTAGTACAACTTAGCGCGACGAACCTTACCAACCTTGTTCACCTCGATGCTCTCAATGTTGGGAGACTCCAGAGGGAAGATACGCTCTACACCAACGGTACCCGACATCTTGCGAACAGTGAAACGCTTCTTCTCCTGATGGCCGCTAATCTTGATAACGACACCACGGAAGAGCTGGATACGCTCTTTAGAACCCTCGATAATTTTGTAAGCGACAGTTACAGTGTCACCAGCCTTGAAGCTAGGGTGCTGCTTGCCGGTTGCAAATGCTTCTTCAGCAACTTTA
>CADBWR010000002.1 GCA_902798425.1 uncultured Bacteroidales bacterium | reverse complement strand
ACATTACCTACCAACTGGCTGGCTGCGCTGAGCAACGCCAACCACGACGGCACGACACAGCAGATTGACGATGCCGTCGGAAACTTTGAGACCGAGAACCAGGTGTTCCTGCAGAAGGCTCAGGCCGTACACCAGGCCCGCGTGCAGGAGGACGACGTGTGGCAGAAGTCGCAGGTGGACCCCGTGGTGAAGCAGCTGGAGGCCGCCGACAAGCAGCAGGATGCCTACATGACTGCCTTCCGCTACATCAACGACGGCTATGCCGCGCTGCCCGACGGCGAGGCGCAGAAGACGGACGCGCTGGTGGTGCAGCGCACATTCAAGGACTTCAAGTTCCGCGTCAACGACGGCTACGGTGCCGAGGCGGACAAGATTCTGCAGATGGGCCAGAACCTGCAGACGAAGCAGGAGTTCCTGACCCAGATAGGTGCCTGGCAGTGGTACGTCAAGGCCGCGCAGGCCGCACAGCAGGTGCGCTATCTGCTGGGCGAGCGAGCCAAGACGAAGGGCGAATTCGTGAAGGGTGAGCTGAAGACCGCCCGCCGCCAGACCGACGTGGCCATCGCCGACCTCTACCGCACCATCATCGCCATGATGGACCTCATGCCCAGCGACGCCCTCACCGCCCTCTACACCCAGCTGAAGGGCTTCGAGCGCTACGCCCGCGAGTACTACCTGCCGAAAGGCAAGGGCGAGGACGACCCCGAACCCGAGCCCGAGCCGCAGCCCGAACCCGACGTGACGCCCGTGGAGCCGGAGGCATGAGCGGAGCGACCCGAAGACAGGATGTTATGATTAGGATTTCAGGAATTTTTGAGTTCATCGACCCAAACCACCTCGGATTTCAGGAAGATTTTGAGTCTTGCGACCAAAACGACCTCGGATTTCAGGAATCCGGGCAGGAAACGGGCGCGGCGAGGACGGATTGCAGGAATCTGCACTTTCACCGCCCCCGTCGCAGCCCGTTTTTCTGGAATCCGGCGCCTCTCATGCAGAATTATATGATTAAATCGGTAAAAATGACTAAAAAAAGCATCTTCCGTGACCAATTTTCATGGAAAGTTCGTAACTTTGCACCTGCCTTTTCACAAAGGCACCACTTTATATTGCTCAATTTCTCCGACGAACTGCAACCTCAAACGAGATTTAATGAGCAAATCCAAATACACATTGAAGCTGCGCACCATAGCGCAGACTTCTACCATAGTGTATTTGGGGCTGTTGCAGGCCTGTCGGAGAGTATGGGACGGGGTCTGCGCTTTCTTTATGCCCATACCGATAGTGCTCCCCCCCTACCAGACTTTGATGAGAGAATTATAAAGTAACCATAATACAAGAACAATTAAAAAAGAAACAAAATGAGGAGTATGAAAACAAGAGTTAAACTATCATTCCATCTCATCCTCACCCTCGCTGCGATGCTCATGATGGCGCAGACGGCGACGGCTGACGACGTGACCGTGACGTGGCCGATGGACGGTACGGGCAATTCTGCAGACACACGATATGACAGCGAAAGCAAAAAAGCCATAGTGCTTAGCAAATATGTCTGGTCTAACAGCTCTCGTACACACAAAACATATATTCAGAATGTTGGAGGAAATATTGAATTAGGAAAGTACAATGTAGAGATAAGCTTTCCAGACATTAAAGGCACCATTACAAGTATTACATTAAATAACGTCTCATTCAATGATCAAGACGGAGGTAAACTGTGCTTATACGCAGGCACAGACATGGATAATCTTCTTAGGACGGGAGACAATCAGAATTACTATCAGTCTATGGCACAGGGGTCTGCTAACAGGAACCTTTCTTACACCGGAAGTGTTGTAGCTACAGAGAGTGTGCCTATGAAACTGATGTTCAGACATGCCCAAGGTACGTCATCGTCAAACTTAAATTTATTTGACTTCATCAACGGCTCCATCGTTGTGACCTATACACCAGAAGCACAACAAGACACTGGGCACAGGTTCTCGTACAGCATTAGCACCGACGGTGCATCGTTGACCGCCGAATGTACAGCAAACCATACATGCGACATTCCTAACCGTAAGGCCACGGTGACATTGGGCATTGAAGACATGAGTTTAGAGGAGTTTTACCGTAATCCTTACAAGTTTGATATAAGTGAGTTTAAGAGGCTGACTGGACTTGAGCCTGCTTGCAGTGTAATCACTTATACAAACAAGACGACTGGCGAATCTTCCACGGGTAAACTTGATGAAGGTTCATACACCGCCAGCGTCACCATCACCATAGACGAAACGTCCTACACACTGAACAAGGACTTCAATCTTTTGGAAGGATTCAAGGTCAACAACAGCTACTCACAATTAAGTGTCAGCCCGAGAACGGCTTTGGAGGGCGACGAAGTGACCATTACCTACACGCAGCAGATGGACGAGAACCTTGAAGGGCTGACCCTGACGGGCGCGACGTCGGGCAACAATATTGCCTACACGCAAAGCGGCAACACTTACACGTTCACGATGCCCGCCGAGGACGTGAACCTCAATGCAACGATTACGTACCCGCTGAATGAAAACGACTTCACACAGAGCGGCGACACCTACACCATCAAGACCGCCGATGGCTGGAACTACTTCTGCCGACGCATGGAGGTGGACGACAATTTGAACGGCTTCAGCGGCAAGACCGTGGTACTGGGCGACAACATCACAGTAACGACCTCGATGGCGGGCAGCGGAAAATACCCATTCAAGGGAACGTTTGACGGCGATGGCCATACGTTGACTTTCAACCATACCGCCAGTGCTCCCTGTAGCGCTCCTTTCCAAAATACCAATGGTGCCACCATCCGCAACCTGCACGCAACGGGACAGATAGAGGGCGGCATTTGGAACTACATTGGCGGTCTGGTAGGCTCTGCCAACGGTAATCTCACCATTGAGAACTGCCGTGTGAGCACCCTTATCAGCAGCACCGTCAGTGGCACTGCCTTTAATGGCGGCTTTGTGGGCTACCTGAGTTCTCAATACAACCAATGCTACATCACGGGCTGCGTGTTCGACGGACTCATCTACAACCCCAACTATTCCGGCACGACTTACGGCTGCGGCGGCTTCGTCGGCTGCTTTTCGCAGTACGGATATGCCATATTGGAAGACTGCCTATTCATCCACGGCCAGTACGACAACAACGGCGGCAAGCACGAACTATGGTGGGGAAATGAGAACGATAAGAACAGCACGTTCCTCCACCGCACCAACAACCAAGGCTCCGGCAAACTGACCAACTGCTTCTACGTCGGCACGCGCGGCCTGAAGCAAGGCTCGCCCGCCGTGGAATCGGCCACCGCCCCCACTAACTTCGCCCACTTCGGCACACCGACCGACCACCGCTTCCTGAAGGTCTACGGCCACACCATGGTCTTCGACGGCAAGTACTATACGCCGACATACGGTGACCTGGTGGAGACGTACAGCTACAGCGGGGTGAAGAGTTACAACATCGAGTACGACGACGCGCCCCTCGGCATTCCCGACATCGCGTCGCCACTGTGGACGGAGAGCCTGCGCTATAACCGCTCGTTCACCGCTGGAAAGCCCGTGACCATCATGCTGCCGTTCAACTTCAAGAGAGACCGCATCACGCTGGCTGGATCCAACGAAAATCCGTCGGGAAAGTTCTACGAGTTCAAGGGCATCGAGGAGAATCAGGATCACAAGTGGGTGGCCGTGATGATAGAAGCAGGCGAGACATTATCGAACGAGGTGGTTGAGAACACGCTGCAGGCCAACCATCCGTACCTCTACGTGCCCGGCGAGAGCACGAAGCATTTGGCCATGTATGTTAGCGGCGGCATCAACATCTTCACCGAGGGCAACGAGGGCGGCACAAAGGTAAAGCCGTATGACGGCACCGCGGATTTTGCCTGGAACAAATGGAACTTCAAAGGCACCTACCAGCCGCGCTACTGGAGCGACAGCGAGAACCCTGAGGAAATCGGCAAGGTGTATGGCTTCGCAGGAGCGAGCAAGGAGGTGGACGGAAAACTCGTCGAGGCTGGCGAATTCGTAAGGGCAAAGCTCGGCGCGAAGATCCGCCCCACGTCGTGCTACCTAATGTGGGCTGGCAGCGAGCCCAGCAATGCCCGTGCCCTGACCCGTAGCGCAGCAGCTACTGAGGAACTGCCACAAAGCATCACCGTCAAACTCATTTCGGCCAGCGGCGAGACTACCGCCATCGGCACGCTCGACACCAAGACGGGCGAAATGACCTTCGACAGCGAAGCCTGGTACACCCTCGACGGCGTCCGCCTCAGCGGCAAGCCCAGCAGCAAGGGCATCTATATCAACAATGGTAAAAAGGTTGTAATCAAATAACGAATGGAGGACACAGCAATGAAAAAGAGAGCATACGAGAAACCAACCTGCGACTGGATGGAATAATTTGAATGCTAACATGATGAAATGACAACTATGCCCAAAGGCATCAATTGGAATGAACAATTCTACAAACTCCTGCGCCTGTCACTTAGACTGACGCAGGAGTTTCCTGTTGACGTGGATGCCGACGGATGGCGACGATTGTATCAGACAGCCATACGCCAGTCGCTCGTCGGTGTCTGCTATCATGGCGTGTGCCTGTTGCCAGAGGGCAGCAAGCCGCCTGTAGAGATTGCCATGCAGTGGGCCAGCGAAGCAGAAAGCATCAAAGGGATGAATGAACTGCTATATCAAGAGGCAGCACAAAACAAACGAGCGATCAACTGCCAGCGCACCGCAGCCGACCCACGAGCCTGTAAACATCGCAACCACCAGCTCTAATAAACAAAATCGCCCCAAACCCTGAACATTTGTTCAGACTTTCACCCCCGGCACCAACTTTTCCGTCCTCTCCGCACACTTTCTCCTCCCTTTTCCGTAACTTCGCAGCACGAATAACAAATAAGCAATATGAAACAAACCAAACTTATCTTCCTCCTGATTGCCACCCTCGCATTCGCCTCTTGCGGCAGCGACGAACCAAGTATAGCTATGCCTAATGGAATTTTATACCCTGCGACCTCCGCTTCGGCTTCATCATACCGATAGCCGTGCTTAAACATTTTGCCCAGTACTTCTTTTCATCCTCGTCGTCCTTCTTTTTGGGAAGTTCGTTGCTTTCTCCTCCGCCTCCACAGCCAGTTGATACTGTCGTGGCCCCGTCAAGATAGCCAAAGATGAGACACACTGCTGCAGACGCGGCTCTTGATGCTGCATCGGCAACGGCCATTTCCAATTCCTGAGCGACAGAGCCCATCATGGATGTAGCCTCCTTTATGAGGTCGTATCCTTGTTCGGCTAAGTGCTTGATGATGCTTTCTGTGGCCACCTCAATGGCTTCGGCTCTGGTGACGATAGGAATATCACGGAACGAACAGGCATAGCTGAGCAGGTTCTTAATATCATCCAGTCGATTCTTCGGGTCTTTCCTGAGCGTGTTCAGAATATCTTTCTTCTGTTCATTGGTCATGTAGTTCTTGTCAAGAGTTGGATCGATGAGGATGTTCTTCGCCTTGGTAACACCTGGCCAGGCAAATTCGAGCATTCTCTCTGTCTCAGGCATACGCTTTGCCGCTTCTTGTGCTTCGTCTCTCTCTTTAACGACGTGCTCGTATGAAGTTTTATTGATGCCCGCTTTTTCGAGTTCGTTATATTTGAGAACTTTTGTCTCGGATTCTGCCAACCGCTTCTTAATGTCCTTATATAATTCCCTGTTAGCATCTGCTATGGCTCGTTTCTGAGCATTGCCAACGACACTGAACAATATGGTCTGCTTATCCGTCAATATGGCCTTGACCCTCTTCTGTATAGTACTGTTGTATGTAACAAAGGTTTTTTCATCATAAACCTTGTCTATCTCTCTCATTGCTATGGCTTCCAGTTCCTGCACTGTTAATGGAGGATTGACCGAGGTAATCCGAGGGTGGTTCTTCAGAGGCGAGGACAGCTTTTCAATCACGTCGGATGGTATGGTAAAGGTGATATCTTGCAGGGCCTTGACATATCTCTCCACACTCTGGTACGGGGTTAAGGTGACCGACCGCAAAACATCCACCTCCTTCTGAACTTCTTCTTTCTCCTGCTTCAGCTTGTCTATTTCCCTTCTGTTTGATGAAATGGAGACTTGCTGACGATCTATGATGCCCTGCTGTTCTACTGTCTTGTCGATGGCGGTGTCTCGCAGTCTCAGCGCCTCGTCCTTTTCCTTGACGGCAGCGTCCTTCTCCTTGATGACAGCATCCTTCTCCTTGATGACAGCATCCTTCTCCTTGATGACAGCATCCTTCTCTTTGACGGCAGCGTCTCTTATTTCGTTAGCCTCCTTCGCTTCTTTTTGGGCTTTAGCCTTCGCTTCTTCCGCCATCTTTTTCTCGTGAGCCTGTTGCTTGGTGAGACGTTTACGCTTCTGGCGTTCTTCTGGGTCAAGAAGCTTCCAGACATCACCACGCTCCAGCCCCCATTTGGAGCCTACGTGTTCGTAATACTTATCATGCAGTTCCGACATCTTCTCGCTTCGCTCCTTCTTGGTACTCCCGAAGAATGTGGCAAAGCTGATGGTGCGGACCATCCCGCGAACCGCCGGGCGATACTGCCGTTTCTTATCTTCCGGCAGCGCATCGTACTTGCCCTGCGGCAGCTTAACCAACTCACCGATATGCTTTCCTTTTGTGTATCTTACGTCGTTGCCGTCAGCATCAATCTTGACATAGCCGCCAACGTTGCCACGCTGCTTCATCATGGCAACGGGTACAATGTTGACGTGCGCATGCGGTTCGGTTTCGTCGAGATGAACCTCAAAGCCGATGACATTCTCCTTGCCATACATCTTGCACGCGAAGTTATAACTGTCAACAGCCCATTGCTCAATGGCCTTCTCCCGAGTGACATTCCAGTTATGCCAGGTCGATGGGTTGCGCTCGTAATTAACCTCTTGACTACCGAAAGCCAGCTGCTGCATCAATTCAGTACTGCCAGACAGGATAAGCTCGACGTATGCATTCTGTTGATTAGACGCTCCAGCCTTGTACTCCTTGAAGTCAATATTTTTCAATACATTCTGGTAACGGTCATATAGATGAACCTCCTGGCTTCCCAGAGGCTTTATCTCTCCATTGATCACTTCAAAGTTCAAAGCATGACGTGACCAGTCATAATTGTTGATGGGATTCTCATTCTTAAGTCTGTACGAGTCCTCATCCCATTCCAGTCTCTCGTTTTCTATTGCATTTCCAGCCGAGAGACTTTTGCCTTTACCGGCATGTGCTACTCCTTTTGCCATAATACTAATATTTAAAAACGGAACAATTTACTAATCGGGTCCTGGGAGTTACCTTGTAAGAGTTCTTAGAGGCAGATGCCTCTGAGCGGGGCGGTCAAGGGGGAGGGTCACCCCCTTGCGAGGTTCCATAGGGCGAGCAGCCCTGGGCGGGTTCTCAGGGCTGCGTCCTGAGCGGAGGGTGCAGGGAGAAGTCCACTCCCTGTTGGGGCATCCAATGGGGTGAAACCCCGTGGCCTAATGGGGATTTTGAGTGAATTTGCTAAGCAAATTTCGAGAAAATCCCATATTAGGTTCAGGGATTATCTTGAAAATCCTCTTTCCCGCGACAAAGTTACGGATTCTTTCTGAGACGTACAAGTTTCTGCTGGGATATCTTCACTTTCTTATATATCTTTAACAGACGGCAAGGGCTAATAGTCAGGGGTCGGGATGCTGCACCGAGGCGTTCAGTACCATAGAGCGACCATAAGGGAGTGGATAGAGAGGGGTGCTCGATAGTGCCGCCAGACGAACGTTAAACGTCGGCTGGTCATGCCCTCTCCGTCATTATAACGATTCGAAATTATGACGCATTAGAACAGCCCGCTATCATGATCCGGTCATAAAGCTTTCCCGTCCCGTTCACTTAACGCATCACAATTCTGGCACATTAATAAATATTATGACTCACAATCATGATACATTAAAATTTTATTTGTACCTTTGTCAACGAATATAATAACTCATAATTCTGACATATTAAATATCATAGGAGGTTAAGATATGACTTATGAGAATCCGAAAGATAACCTGGCCGGAGAACCTGGTAAGATATTCGTCAAGAATCTGACCGTGAGCATATACGACTTCACCGTAAAGATTTCTGCCAAGTATGGTAGCTACGACTTCATACATTACCGCATCTTCGATGAGGTGACCGTCAGGGAGTATACTGGCCGACTGACGAGGTTCAACGAGCCTGATCCAGATCACTATCGTTTCGACTGTGTGTTCTTCGTTGAGCCAAACCAAGCGGCTCTTAATAAGAAGCAGGTTTATACTGTCGGTATCAAACTAAAGAACAATAAGACCGACTTGATGAACGATGATAATATGGAGCATTATATCGGCTATACAGATTTCTTCTTCATAGGAGTTCCTGAAGGACTTGTTGCTGACGCAATCAATCGCGCATACGATAATGAGTTCATTGGGGTATTCTGTGTTGACGATGGAAAGATTCACCTTATGCCCCATCGGATTAATCCCACTGTAGAGCGTCAGAAGAATTTGCTTGAGCAGATTATGTATAGTAGTATGTTTAAAGCAGATTTTAAGAATAACATAGCTTTCAAAGTTGATGACGTGGAAATCATTCCTCCTACCTTTAATAATATAGAGAAGGGGAATGCACAAGAGACTACAACAACTATAGAGCAAAGTATCTCAACAAAGGATGAGAGATTGTTTGCTCGTGAAAAAGAATTGCAACGTCAAGAAAGGCATAATACTAAGGTTGCAATCATACAGCAGGAGTTAAACGACTTGAATAAGGACGTTCCTTCTGAAATAATCCAGATACTCAGCCGACTATCACTTGGTAACCAACGCATTTATCATGTTATCAGGCGCAATGGTGGTGCGCAAGCCCAAGACATCGCAGATCTTATACCTAAGTTGGAAGGAATTGACAATCCCAGTCTTTCTACAATTAAGCGTAGTATAGCTGCCCTGACGGCAGTTGGACTTGTCAAACGAGTAGGCAGTCGCAAGACAGGGCAATATATGGTTAATGAGGTTGTTTACGACAAAGATAAATAACAGCAGCCCTCACCTTTAAGAGCTCTCACAACCATTATCACGGGAATATCACGGGAATTGCGAAAAAGAAAAATCGCTAAGCAACTGATTATCAGCCTCTTAGCGATTCTTTCTGTCGGGATTACTGGACTCGAACCAGCGACCTCGCGCCCCCCAGACGTGTGCGCTACCAACTGCGCTAAATCCCGATTGTTTTGCTGTTAAGCGGGTGCAAAGGTACATAGTTTTTTTGAAACGTGCAAATTTTCCACACACTTTTTGCAGAAAAGATTGATAATTATTGTTATTTCCTTGGTTGTCTACCAAATAATTCGTACTTTTGCGAGTTATTATAAATAAGGTATACAGAAAATAGCATGCAATACAACATAACAGCTCCGGAGTCACTGAACATGACTGTTCAACTGCCGGCATCAAAGAGCATCTCCAACCGTGCACTGATTATCCATGCGTTGTCGGGCAGTGACGTGCTGCCAGAGAACCTGTCGGATTGCGATGATACAGAGGTTATCGTCAATGCGCTGAAGGACAACCCCTACGAGATAAATATCAAGGCAGCAGGTACTGCCATGCGTTTCATGACGGCATACCTGGCCACCCGCAATGGCGAGGAACACGTCATCACGGGTACGGAGCGCATGAAGCACCGCCCCATACACATCCTTGTCGATGCCCTACGGCACCTGGGTGCCGACATTGACTACATGGGCGAAGAGGGCTATCCCCCACTACGCATCAGAGGACGCCAGTTGGAAGGCGGACAACTGGAAGTGCCGGGGAATGTCAGTTCACAGTTTATCTCTGCCCTGCTGCTGATAGGTCCTTGTCTGCGCGACGGACTGACGCTACGTCTGACAGGGGATCTCATATCACGTCCATACATCGACCTGACACTATGGATGATGTGTGAGTTTGGCGCCAATGCCGACTGGAGCGCTTTCGACACCATTACAGTAGCCAGCACCCCCTACGCACAGCGCAGCTACTTCATAGAGAATGACTGGAGCGCAGCATCTTATTGGTATGAGATGATAGCACTATCTAAAAAAGAAGACAACGAAATACGGTTAGAGGGACTGATGGACGGTTCGAAGCAAGGTGACAGCAGCGTACGCTACATCTTCAGTCTGTTGGGTGTGAAGACGACCTTTAAGACAACCCGTGAAGGTGTGCCCACCACGGTGACACTACGCAATAACGGTCGCTGCGTACCTCGTCTGGAGTATGATTTCATCAACTCGCCCGACTTGGCGCAAACTATTGTGGTATGCTGTATGATGCTGGGGGTCCCCTTCCACTTCCGTGGACTTTCAACGCTGAAAATCAAGGAGACAGACCGCATCAAGGCATTGAAAACCGAGGCTCGCAAGTTAGGATTTGTGCTCCATGACAAAAATGACAGCGAACTCTACTGGGATGGTGAGCGTTGTGAGCCACAGGTCGATGCAGCCATCGATACCTACGAAGACCACCGCATGGCACTGGCCTTTGCGCCAGCAGCCTTACGACTGAATCATCTGTGCATCAATAACCCACAAGTTGTCAGCAAATCATACCCGAAATACTGGGAGCATCTCAAAGCCGCTGGGTATGAAGTGGAGAGGTAAGAGGTAAGAGGTAAGAATTAAGAGTTAAGAGTTAAGAATTAAGCATTAAGCATTAAGAATTAAGCATTAAAAACATGCAATTTCTGCTGATAGTCGTCATATCGCTCGTGGCTCTGGGAGCCATCGCTGCCCTATCTTCAATAGGGAGTACGGACGAGCCTATCGTGCAGAAAGAGGGCGACTGTGCGTCGTGTACCAGCAAGACGGATTGCAAACTCAAAGAGTTGAAAGAAGAAGGAGAAAGAAGAAGACAAAAGAAGATAGAAGGAGATAAAGGACAAATGTCTTGCGGTCATCATGAATCAGCGAAAAATCTATCGTCCTTTATCTTCCTCTTTCTCCTTTTCACTCCTTTTATCTTCCTATCTTGTTCCACCAAGACCAATACGGCACGAAGTCGCTTCTGGCAGTCATTTACCGCCCGTTACAATACTTACTATAATGGTTCACAAGCCTTTATAGAAGGAAACTTAGAGAAGGAGAACGGCAACAAAGATAACTGCACAGAGCTGATACCACTCTACCCCGTGGCGAACAAAGAGAGCAAAAGTTTAGGAAAAGGCAACTACGACCGCGCCATTGAGAAAGCCGAGAAAGTCATCAAGCTATACAGCATCAAGAAACGTCCTGAATGGAACAAGGGACGACGCAAGACAGCCAAAGACATTGAGTGGCTGAACCGCAGAGAGTACAACCCATTTCTGTGGCATGCCTGGCTGTTGATGGGCAAGTCGCAGTTTCAGCAAGGATTGTTTGAGGAGGCTGCTGCCACTTTTTCCTATATGTCGCGACTCTACCAGACACAGCCCGCCATCAACGGCATAGCGCGTGCCTGGCAAGCCAAGAGCTACACCGAGCTGGACTGGCTCTACGATGCAGAAGACATCATTGTCAAGCAGCATCGTGACAGCATCCACTATCGTGCACAGAAAGACTGGGACTATACGCTGGCCAACTATCACGTCCGCGCCGGCCACTACGAAGAGGCGTTGCCCTATCTGCGCAAGGTTATCAAGCACGAGACGCGTCGCAAGCAGAAGGCGCGCGAATGGTTCCTTATGGGACAGATACAGACGCAGTTAGGTCAGAAACAGGAAGCCTACGAGTCGTATAAGCACGTCATCCGTCTGAATCCACCTTATGAGTTGGAGTTTAATGCGCGTATCGCCCAGACCGAGGTGATGCCTGCTACCGATGCCAAGGGTAAGATCAGCAAGCTAAAGCGCATGGCGCGTTCAGACAATAACAAGGACTTCTTAGATCAAGTATATTATGCCATTGGCAACGTTTATCTCACCCAGCGCGACACCCTGCACGCCATCGAAGCCTATGAAGAAGGCTGCAAGAAGGCTACGCGCACGGGTATAGAGAAAGGTGTGCTGCTCTTGTCGTTGGGCAACCTCTATTGGGACAAGGAGAAATATGCCGATGCCCAGCGCTGCTATGGCGAGGCCATCGGTCTGTTGGACAAAGACCGCAAAGACTATCAGCAGCTTGACGCCCGCTCGAAGGTGCTCGACGAGTTGGTGCCCCACACCAATGCCGTAGAGCTGCAAGACTCGTTGCAACGACTGGCCCTTATGCCTGAAGACCAGCGCAACAAGATTATTGACAAGATCATTGCCGACCTCATCAAAAAGGAAAAAGAAGAACAGCGAGCCAAGGAAGAGGAAGAGGCAGAGAAGATCCTGCAGCAGGAGGAAGCCAAGAACGGCGCCATCAACAACCGCCCTGGACGGTCAACGCCCCAACGTCAACAGCCCATAGCCAGCACGCAGTCGGGCCAATGGTATTTCTACAATCCACAAGCTGTCAGTCAAGGTAAACAGACCTTCCAGCGACAGTGGGGCAAGCGCGACAACCAAGATCACTGGCAGCGCACCAACCAGACTGTGGTCAACTTGCAGTTGCCAGAGAGCGCGGAGACTGCGGAAGGCGGTGAAGACGTCAAGGACACGCCAGAGACACTGGAAATGGCGGATAGCCAAGGTGCTACAGTGCCCAGCGACTCCGTCGCAGGAAAAGAAGGTGAGCAGCCTGCCGACAGTGCCTCCAACGACCCGCACAAGCGCGAATACTATCTGGCACAGATACCCTTCACAGCGGAGCAGAAAGCCGAGAGCGACAACCTCATCAAGGACGGACTATTCCATTCCGGAATCATCTTCAAAGACAAACTCGACAACCTAAGGCTCAGCGAGAGAGCACTGGGCAGGCTGACCAGCCAATATACGGACTACGAGAAGAACGACGAGGCATGGTACCACCTCTTCCTGCTCTACTCCCGACAGGGACGTACCACAGAGGCCAACCACTGTCTGGCCATGCTGCAGCGCGACTATCCTGAGAGCGACTGGACCATCCTGCTTTCTGACCCTTACTTTGCAGAGAACCAGCGCTTTGGCGTACATATCGAAGACTCTATCTATGCAGCAACCTACGAAGCCTTCAAGACTAACCGCCATGCAGAGGTAAAGTCTAACGCAGAGATTTCCGAGAAACGTTTCCCACTGGGCCTGCACCGTCCGAAATTTCTCTTCATCGAGGGTCTCAGCCTGTTGAATGAGGGACAGTCGAAAGCGTGCATAGAGAGAATGAAGCAAGTGGTGGAACAGTATCCGCAGAGTGAAGTCAGCGAAATGGCAGGTATGATTATTCGTGGTGTACAACAGGGCAAAACGCTTCATGGGGGCAAGTTTGACATTGGCGATGTATGGTCGCGCCGTAGCGTCGACATGGCTGCCGACTCCACCCGCAACGACACACTAACCATGGAGCGTAACACCAGCTACGTCTTCATGCTGGCCTACCAGCCCGACTCGGTCAACCACAACCAGTTGCTCTACGAGATGGCGAAGTATAACTTCTCTAACTTCCTCGTCCGCAACTTCGACATCAATGTCGACCAAGATGCCCTCGGACTGGCGAGAATGATTATCAGCGGATTCCTCAACTACGACGAAGCTCGCCAATACGCACGTCAGTTGTATGGCAATCCGACAATGGCCGAGATGCTACGTCCATGCCGAAGCATTATTGTCAGCGAACAGAACCTGCCCTTGCTAGGCAGCACGTATAGCTACCGTGACTACGAACTCTTCTTCGAACAGGAGCTGGAGCCTATAGAGGTCTCTGAGGAAGACTTGCTCGACGAGCCCGACACCATCGTCCAAGAGGAAGATGCGGAAGACCCTGAAGAGAGCCAACAGCCTGCCGCCAACAGTGCAGAACCCGTTGACGACCCGCTGTTCAACGATGTTCCCCAACAGCAGAACAATGGATATATTGAGTTCGATGATGACTTCTGGAGGTGACCTTTGCCCCCTAAGTTAGGGGGCCACAGGGGTCTGAACAAGCGCAGACACCTGAAATGTAATAAAATAGAAAAAGGTCTGATAAACGCTTGTTCAGACCCCCAACCCCCTAACTTAGGGGGCACAAAAGATAATGACAAACGGATTATTACTTTGGGCTGACGACGAGATGGAGCTGCTCCGCGCTCACCTGCTCTTCTTAGAAAAGAAAGGCTACGAGGTGGTGACAGTGACTAATGGTACTGACGCCATCGAAGAGTGCAAGAAGCGCACCTTCGACCTGGTATTGCTCGACGAGATGATGCCGGGACTCAGCGGCTTAGAGACCCTGCAGCGCATCAAGGAGATGACACCGCAGGTGCCTGTCGTCATGGTGACAAAGAGTGAGGAGGAGGACATCATGAACCAGGCTATCGGTCAGCAGATTGCCGACTACCTCATCAAGCCCGTCAACCCCAACCAGATACTGCTGACGCTGAAGAAGAACATTCACCGCAAGGAGATTGTCACGGAGACCGTTCAGAGCAACTATCAGCAGCAGTTCCAACAGCTGTCGATGCAAATCATGGATTGTCGCACGTGGCAGGACTGGACAGACATCTACAAACGACTGGTACGCTGGGAACTGGAACTCAGCGCTACCGAGTCGCAAATGACGGAGATGCTGGAGATGCAGAAGCAGGAGGCCAACCTTGGCTTTGCCAAATTCATCAAGCAGCACTATATGGAGTGGATGAAATCCACCTCCGACCCCTCCCAAAGGGATGGGAGCCCAGAGCACCCGGTGCTGTCAAACGAACTCTTCAAGAGCAAGGTGTTCCCTCTGTTGACCGAAGGTGAGAAGGTTTTTCTCATTGTCCTTGATAACTTCCGTTACGACCAATGGAAGATGTTGGAGCGAGAAATCGGCGACCTCTTCGACATCGACGAGGACGTCTATTGCAGCATTCTGCCCACCGCCACACAGTATGCGCGCAACGCCATCTTCTCTGGTCTCATGCCCGTACAGATAGCCCAGATGTTCCCTGACCTGTGGGTCGACGAGGACGAGGAGGAGGGCAAGAACCTCAACGAGGAACCGCTCATCCAGACACAACTGGACCGCTACCGCAAGCGTTACGCTTTCTCGTACCATAAGATTAATACGTCGCAGGAGGCCGACAAACTGCTGCAGCAACTGAACACCATGGAGAAGAACGACCTCAACGTGGTGGTCTTCAACTTCATCGATATGCTGAGCCATGCCCGTACCGAGTCGAAGATGGTGCGCGAACTGGCCAACAACGAGTCGGCTTACCGCAGCATTACACTGTCGTGGTTCCGCCACTCGGCCATGGCCGACTTGTTCCGCCAACTGGCACAGAGCGACTACCGCATTCTCATCACGACGGACCATGGCAGCATTCGCGCCACCAATCCGGTGAAAATTATTGGTGACCGCAATACGAATACCAATCTACGGTACAAGTTAGGCAAGAACCTCGCTTACGACTCGAAGGACCTGTTTGTCATTAAGGACCCGCAGAAGGCCCATCTGCCTGCCCCCAACCTGTCGACGAGCTACGTCTTTGCCACGGGGGACGACTTCTTCGCCTATCCCAACAACTACAACTACTACGTATCCTACTACCGTAACACCTTCCAGCATGGAGGTATCTCGATGGAGGAGATGATTATACCTATCGTGACACTAAAGGGAAGGAAGAGGTAGTTAAGAGGTAAGAGGTAAGAGGTAAGAGTGAAGAGTTAAGAGTTAAGAATTAAGAGTTAAGAGTTAAGAAAGATAGAAGATATGATGGAGATTAGAATAAAAGACCTTGAACATATCCGCGAGGCTGCTCGCGAGTTTATCAATCAGATTGGCGACCACCGCGTCTTTGCCTTCTACGGCAAGATGGGTGCCGGCAAGACGACCTTTGTCAAAGCTATCTGCGAAGAACTGGGTGTGGAGGACGTGATTACCTCGCCCACTTTCGCTATCGTGAACGAGTATACGACCTCCCCCAACCCCTCCCAAGGAGGGGAGCTTAGTTCCTCCCCTTGGGGGAGGTTAGGAGAGGTTCCGATTTACCACTTCGACTTCTACCGCATCAAGAAGTTGGAAGAGGTCTATGACATGGGCTACGAAGACTACTTCTACTCTGGTGCCCTCTGCTTCATCGAGTGGCCTGAGTTGATAGAAGAGGTGCTGCCCGACGATGCTGTCCGCGTGCATATCGAGGAGCAGCCCGATGGTAGCCGACGGGTATTTACCGAATAAAAGAGCCGGTTCGCTGAATATTTTTCACGAGCCGGTTTTTCTTTTGTACTTTTGTGGTGAAAAGAAAGTACACAATAAAAACAGGACAAGCTGCGTTATATGTATTGGATGAAGATACAATCGCGACAAGAAAACGTCATATACTTGGCACTCTGGGGCATGCTGTTTGCTGCCCCAGTGCTAAGCATGTATATCCGCACGGTGAACAATAGTTTCCTGACATTCAACTGGACGGAGATACTGATGATATGGAAACTCTTTGCCGTCTACCTGATTCTCTTCCTCATCCACAACTTCCTATTGGCTCCCATGCTGATATATGGTAGGAAGCGCATGCTCTATACCGCCATGATGGCGGTCATCTTCACCTGTTTCATCACCTACCAGTGCACGCACCGCCCTCAACCCAGAAGGTTCGGTCCGCCACCTATGGAGATGAGAATGAGGATGCACAACCCTCATCGGCCACCCAGGGACTTCAAGAGGCCCCATCAGGTGCCAGCGGTATTCATTGGCCAGCACGACATCGTAGCAGTGGTTATCCTTGTCTTGATGTTCGGCATGAATATCGGCATCAAGCTCTTCTTCAAGAACCGCTACGACCAGAAGAAGCTGGAGTCCCTGCAGAAGAAGAACCTGGAGCAGCAGTTGGAGTATCTGAAATACCAGATCAACCCGCACTTCTTCATGAACACGCTGAACAACATCCATGCGCTGGTGGATATAGACCCCGAGAAGGCTAAGGACACTATTCTGGAGTTGTCGAAGATGATGCGCTTCATCCTCTATGAGGGCGACAAAAGCGGTGTGCCACTGTCGCGCGAATTTGACTTCATCCGCCACTATGTAGCACTGATGCAGCTGCGCTACACCGACAAGGTAGACATCCGTACCGACCTGCCCCTTGAGGCACCCGACAAAACGGTGCCACCGCTGATGCTCATCAGCTTCATTGAGAATGCTTTCAAGCATGGCATCAGCTACCAACACCAGTCGTTCGTACACATCAAGGTGGAGGTCAACAGCGACACACTTCACTTCAGCTGCAGCAACTCCAAAGCCGAGAAGCCTAACGAAGAAAAGGGCGGTGTAGGACTGACCAATGTCAAGCAGCGTTTACGACTGCTCTATGATGATAGGTTTACCCTGCGTATCAACAACAATCCCGACAGTTATAATGTTGAACTAACCATTCCACTGACATGATACGATGCATGGCTATTGACGACGAACCGCTGGCACTCCAGCAGATTGTTACCTATATTAATAAAGTTCCCTTCCTCGAACTGACAGCGCAGTGTCAGAGTGCACTGGAAGCCCGTCAGTTTCTGGAGCAGGACACGGTGGATGCCATCTTCTGCGACATTAACATGCCCGACCTGAACGGCATGGACTTTATCAAGTCGTTAGTCACTCCCCCCATGGTTGTCTTCACCACCGCCTATGCGGAATATGCCGTAGAAGGTTTTAAGGTCAATGCCGTGGACTACCTGCTCAAGCCCTTTGGTCTGCAGGACTTTCAGCGTGCAGCCAACCGACTGAAAGACCGTCTGTCCCCTAAGTTAGGGGACGACAGGGGTCTGAACAAGGGAAACATTAGCAGTTCTTCAGACCCCCAACCCCCTAACTTAGGGGGCTTAGAAGACGACACCATCTTCCTCAAGACGGAATACCGCATCGTGAAGGTCAGCATCAGCGACATTTGCTACATAGAGGGTATGAGCGAGTACCTGAAAGTACATGTCGAGGGGGATAGCAAGCCCATTATCACGCTGCTGTCGATGAAGAAGATAGAAGAGCGACTGCCCGACTACTTCATGCGCATTCACCGCTCGTATATCGTCAATCTCAAGCGCATTCAGGAGGTCAACAAGAACCGCATCATCATGGACAAAGAGACCTATCTGCCCATTGGCGACATGTATAAAGATACATTCCAGCAATACCTCGACACTAAATTTCTCGGCAAATAATTTTGCTTTTCGAGCATTTTGCTGTACCTTTGTGCGCTGTAAACATTAATTTTTACACAAGACACATGAAAAAACTATTTATTCTGATACTTACAGCAGCGATGGCAGTACCATCGTTTGCACAGTTTGGCAACAGCCACAGTCGTTACAACCATGACAATGTAGAAAGCTACTATGGTGTACGCCTTGGACTCAGCGTATCGTCTATGTCAAGTGACATGGCAGACTTTGATACCGACAGCCGCACGGGCTGGACGTTTGGTGGTGTCTATGGTTTGCAATTGGCCAACTCTACACCGGTATGGCTAGAGACTGGACTGTACTATACCGAGAAAGGTGGTGAGCACAAGATCTTTGACCAAAAGATAGAAAAGGTTACCTACCGCATGTCTTATCTAGAGGTGCCTATTGTTGTCAAGTATGGTTTTGATATTATTGACGACCTCTATATTGACCCCTTCCTCGGTGGTTATTTCGCACTGGGCATTGGCGGTAAGACAAAGACATACACCCGCAACGTCGACGATCGTGGCTCTGAAAGCACCTTTGGCAACTACTGCAACCGCTTTGATGCTGGTCTGCGCGTTGGCTGTGGCGTAGAGTATCAGATGCTGTATGCAGAAATCGGCTTCAACTTTGGTCTTGCCAATATTGGAAAGAGCGAATTTGACGCTGTCCGCAACCGCAACCTCTTCATCAATGTAGGTGTGAACTTCTAAGAAGACTTTTTGTTTCACAACATAAAACCGGCTGAGAGCATCACTGCTATCAGCCGGTTTGCTGTTTCACATAGTATATAGTATTTAATTCAACTACTTAACAATCTTCTTGCCATTGACGACATAGAGTCCTCGTGGCAATTGGTTTGGGTCAGTACCGACATAGCGTCCGTCAATCGTATAGATGCGTGTGGTCGTAGTCGTAACAGCCTTTACATCCTTAATGCCGGTAGAAGTAGAGATTACCTTTACCTCATCAAGGAAGAAAGCCCCCTTCGACTGAGTAAATGTAATTGTAGCATTACCAGCAGCAGTAATGTTTGCCTCATAATCATTCCAAGCCCCCTTGGTCAATATTACGCTTCCCTTATCTATCGTACCGCCCTTTACAACAAGAGAAAGAGAGGTTCCTGCCTTATTGTTATTCCATGCTCCAGCTTTGAAGCTCAACTTCGCAGTACCATTAATGACAAGTACGGGTGTTGACACTTCACCAGCAGAATCTCCAGTACCGAAACGAGCACATTTATTACCACCGTAATACTTGTCGTTAGCCTCAGTCCAACCTTCATTATCTGAAATAAAATCTGCAGCCTTTGATGCGACACCATTGCCACTCCACTTGTCGTCGTTACCACCAGTGCCCTTACACTGGTCAAAGGTCTCTGTAAATGGCAATGGGAGTGCTTCTCCTGCAGGAGCGTCATCATAATTGGCTACGAAGTTGAAAGAGATGGTCTTGTCACTATTCTGCGTGATGTTCTCGACAGAGCCATCAATCCAATAGGTGCCGTTGGTATTCTTAGTAAAGAACTGGGCAGCCTTCTTAGCAACCTTATCATTACTCTTGACCTTGAAGTTCTTGTTGAATGCAGTCACAGATTCATAAGGGAACAAAGTGGCGTCATAGTAGTTTCTTTCACCATCTTCATATTCTTCATAGGCATACTCACCATCGGCAGGGACCACCGTCATACGCTGATGATCAGGGTCGTCGTTGGGGCCATTTTCCTCCCAGACTTTTGCACTGTAGTCACAATGAAGGATGAGCAATCCATTATCAGGCAATGAGGCATCCCATCCTTCCTTCTGACGGTTCTCCAACATCATATACTCATTCTTGTTGCCCTTATTATAAATAATGTAGCTCTCGCCACCCTTCTGTAGCGATTTCATATCCGTGACTGCAACGTCTTCAGCATCCAGTTCTATAGGTTCCTGCCATCCTGCCATCCAAAGTTCGTAGCTGGTATAGCCCGCAGGCTGATAACCGTTACCGTTGTATGAGCCAGAGCACATCAGGTCGTAATTTCCCATGCCCTGACCACCAGAGTAGTCGATGTCATAGAAGTCCGGATAACCCAGACAATGGCTATACTCATGGCACATGGTACCTATACCACATATATCACCATCACCATTCAACTCAGAACCACAGGCATAACCGTCAACCTCTAGGTTATTACCCACAGTAACAGGACCTGAGCCTTTGCCATAGTAATTGGCTGCATACAAGCTATAGGCATGTGGCCAAATGGCATCAGACATATCATCATAACCTGGGTCGGCCTCGCCTTTACCAGCATAAATCACATATACCTGATCAACATATCCGTCGTTATCCCAGTCGTAAGACGTCCAGTCGGATACTTGTTTCTTAGCCAAATTGACGGCTTCGATAACCATCTCTGCAGGGCATTTGTCCTGTTCCTCATCAGAACCCTCTACAGTAACATTCTTGCCATAGTAGCTGGCATTCTGGCTAACTGTCACAGGTCCTACAACGTCGAAGTCCAATTCAAACTTCCCACGGCTCTGAGCTTTGAAATAGTCAGCCATAGAGCCTTTGAAGTTCCCCTCAGAGAAACCTTCCTCATTGGCTATACGATTGAAGAGGGCATTGTCGTGACCAGTCTCAAACTTCTGATCCTTGAAGTTTACCAGCAGCACGATGGCTTTCTTCTTGCCAGTATAGTTGCCCACTTCGCCAATACGCCGCTGAGCCAGTCGCTTTGCACGCTGAGCGTTAACCTTAGCGCGACGCACTTTAGCTCTCTGAATAATTTGCTGAGCCTCAACAGCTACATAGACATTACCCTGCTGAGTATATGTCTTTCCATCCTCAGCCTTCCAAAAGTGTCCATGTTCGTCACCTACGAGAGTGGCGCGAACTTGTGTTCCGTCTTGCAGTGTCAGCGTCTTCCATAAGCCACGCCTGGCTGGAACAGCCAGCATGCTCACGGCAAAGGTCATCAATACAATAAACAATGATAATCTTTTCATAATTCGTTAGTTTCTACAGCTATCGACTTGACGTAAATTAAAAGCCGAAAGGGCTGCAAAGGTAGAAAATCTTTCAATACTCGCCAAATTTGCAGCCTCTAATTATATATAATTAACTATTCCCCGATAACCACCTTGAAATTACATTTCGAGCTTGTTCACGTTCGGAAGTGTAAGTCCAACTTACACTTCTCTCACTCAATCACAACCTTTCGGCCATCCACAATATAAATGCCGCGAGTAGGATGAGCTACGCGCTGACCGCGCAAGTTGTAGATGACACGCTTGCCTGAGAGCGTTGTAGTCTGTGCCTTTTCAATAGACGAAGGGTCTGATGTAGGAATTGTAACCTTTATAGAGGATACCTGCAGATTGCCACTACCATCATTCACACTGAACTCAATGTTTTGGTTATTGCCACTCCATTTGTAGCCATTGACAGTTCCTACAGAAGCCTGCAAAGTTTTACCAGTGTTAGCAGTAACGAACTCTATTCCAGAGATACTGCCCTGCCCTACGCTTACCTTGAGCACATTCTTCTGATATAGGCGTATCTGGCTATCATTACAGAAGCGGTTGCTACCTCCTGTTCCCAACGAATAAGTAACCGTAACGCCATCCTTGGTACCAACAAGGTCGTCATCAGAATTGCTGATTGCCCCATTAAAACCGGTTCCGAAGAAAGTGTTGTTCAGTGCAATCTCATAGTCGACAGGTGTTTCGCCGCCCTCCCCTTGCTGGTCGGTAATGGTGTATGTAGCAACAGCCTGTTCACTGCGCTGGCCATTCTTGACAGCTACAGCCTTGATGGTAGATGTTTGAGTAATTTCAAACGGTCCCATATAGGCAATGCTTTGCTCAGAAGCGTCAGCACCATCTGTCGTAAAATAGATATCAGCACCTTCGGTAGCACAATCCAGTTCTACCATTACACTATTATAATAGGTTCCCGCATCAGGGGAGAATACAGGCATCGCAATGGTTGGTACAACACCGCCACCGCCGCCACCAGTGTAGTTGTCATAGCTAAAAGACTTGTCTTTCAAGCTACCCCAGATATAGTCCTCCAAACCAGGATAGTCCACAAACGGGTTGCGGTTGCCTTGTACCTCTTGTACAGCATTGTTACGGGCTGTCTCCACCTCGTCAACAGGGTCTTGCTTCGACCATGTCATAAACAAGGCTACTACCCAATTCTTCAAACCGTTATTTTCGCCAGAGAATACGTCATGTCCCCATGCGTTACACTTGTCTTGATAGCAGGTAGCCATATAGAAATAAATACGGGCCATATCTCCCTTTATTTCATCATTGGGTTCAAAAACAGTACCACTATAGCCATTGGTCTTACAGCTACCTAACTTCGAATAGCTGTTCTTTGACGAATAGGTCACACTATTAACCTCAGCCAATGGATAATTCGAACGACGGTTGTTGACATAGCCATCAGTAGGCAATACATGTACAATATCCGACTTCATCGGTGAGGCCTCATTAAACCAACTCTGCGGAATAGAGTGTTCACGATTATACATATCCCCTTCTTTCGAGTAGTTGCCCTTATTATCTACATTATGACGATAATTCGTAGCATTAGAATACCAATCACGAACATAGCCATCAGTACGGGTATCTGTTTTGACGTATGCATCATATAGGCCACTATATGAAACCACACCGGGATTCTTGATAATATTAAACAGTGCTGTTTTCAGTTCTGAGCCTTTCTTGCCATTAGCACTCTGATAATAGGTTCCGGTATTGTTTGGTCCCTGTGCCCACATGTGACCCATAACGACAGCAAACAGCGATAACAGAATTATTCTTGTTTTCATGAGTAACGATATAGATTTGAGTTTGCAATAGTGATAACTGGGCAAAATTAGGGAATATTTTCGTAACAAACAAATATTCAGTATGATTTTTTGCCTATCTACTCGTTTTTTTATACTTTTGCAGACATTATGAAGCAGAAACTACTTTTTGTATGCTTAGGAAACATCTGTCGCTCACCAGCCGCTGAGGGTATCATGCAGCAGTTGGTTGACGAGCGTGGACTCAGCGACCAGTTCCATATTGAGTCGGCAGCCATCGGTCCGTGGCATGTCGGCGACCTACCCGACCGTAGGATGCGCCAGTGTGGCGCCCGTCACGGCTACGACTTCCACAGTCGTGCGCAACAGTTGGACAGCAGCTACTTCGACCGTTTCGACCTCATCATCGGCATGGATCATGAGAACATCCGCGCCATACGTGCTAAAGCACGTGACGATGCAGACAGTCGGAAGATACGCCTGATGGCCGACTACCTGCATCGTCACCCTAACCAGTCGACTATTCCCGACCCTTATTATGGTACGGAGCGTGACTTCGAACTGGTTATCGAGTTGTTAGAAGATGCCTGTGAGGGGCTGTTAGACGACCTCACGGCATAATCTTTTAGTATTCCAGAATCAGTGCTTGACGCGGAGACAACGGAAGGTCTTCGCGCAAACTGTATTTACGTCCCGTCACGATATCCTCACCCACCGTCTGGTCAGGGTCGAAGAGCTCGGCATAGCGTTTCATCTCCATAGTGGCATTGCGGCGCGTACCATTAATAATGGTCAGCACACCATGACGATGCCAACGGCGGGCAATAACATAGACGCCCTTATAAGGAATGAACTGCGTCTGATAGCCACGGATAATCGTCTCGTTACCCTGGCGCCAATGCAGCACCTTGCTCAGCCAGTCGAACATCTCGTTCTCTATCTTCGTACGGCCTTCACGGGTAAATGCGCTACGCTCGTCACCGGGGAATCCGCCAGGGAAGTCCTTACGCACATGGCCATCGGTGACAGCCTTCGTACCATTCATCATAATCTCCGTACCATAGTACAGCTGTGGAATACGACGTACAGTAAGTAGCAGGGCCAATCCCTGCTTCAGGGCCGTGATATCCTGTCCGTCACCCAAGAAGCGGTCGGTGTCATGGTTGTCGAGGAAGGCCATAACACTCGATGGATTCGGATACAGATAGTCGTAGCAGAATGAGTTGTACAAACGATTCATGCCGCGCCACCAGCCATCGGTAATCTCATGTTTGGCAGAGTCGAGCTTCTCCTGGAACGAGAAATCCATCACCGTCTTCAGGTAGCTGTTCTCATCAGAGAGTTTGCTGTCTTTCTGCCATGCAGCAGTATAGGCAGGCTCCGTCACCCATGTTTCACCAACGGTGTTGAAGTTGGGATATTCTTCGTCCAGCTCCTTCATCCATGCCGCCATCGGCTTGCGGAAAGCATAGGGATAGGTATCCATACGGATGCCGTCAATGCCGGCAGTCTCTATCCACCACTTACTGTTCTGTATCAAGTAACGCATCAGGTGCGGATTGTTCTGATTCAGGTCAGGCATGGTAGAGACAAACCATCCCTCTGTCGTTTCACGCAAGTCCACCTCAGAAGCGTAGGGATCAAGGACAGGTGTCAGCTTGTAGCTGGTCTGCAGAAAGTCCGTACCACGCGAGTCGCTGGTACCTCCCGACTGCTCCAGCCATCCTGGCAGGTTCAGCCAGTCCTTAGAGGGCAGGTCGGCCACCCAAGGATGTTCAAAACCACAATGGTTGAAAATCATGTCCATCACCACCTTCAACCCCTTCTTATGGCAAGCATCAATCAACTGACGATACTGCTCGTTAGTGCCGAATCGGGGGTCTACACGGTAGTAGTCTGTGCAGGCATAGCCGTGATAGGTTGACCACTGACCGTGGTCTGGCGAGTCGTTCTCCAAGATAGGGGTAAACCACAGTGCTGTAACTCCCAACTCGTTGAAATAGTCCAGATGCTGCTGCAAACCCTCCAAGTCACCTCCATGACGCAAGGATGGAGCATTGCGGTCTTCCGTATAGGTACGCAGTCCTTTCAGCTGTGCCTGATGGTTCTCGCCCTGTGCAAAGCGGTCGGGCATCAACAGGTAGAGTACGTCACTGATATCGAAGCCATTACGCTTGTCACCACTCATTTCACGGGCCTTCAGCTGGTAGTCTACTGTTAGCTTTTGGCTTTTAGCCTTTGGCTTGGAACCTGGAATCTGGAACGTGAGTTTCATCGTGCCAGGCTTGGCATCTTTTAGATTGAGATATACCAACAGGTAGTTAGGAGAGTCCAGACGCACCAGACTATCAATCACAACGCCAGGATAGTCGGTGGTCACACTCAGTGCATCACGAATGCTCTGACCATACACCATCAGCTGCACTATAGGGTTCTTCATCCCAACAAACCAGTCGGTTGGGTCAATACGTGTGATAGCTGTTGTCTTTTTGCCTTTGGCATTGAGCTGTTGACTATTCATAATACTTAGTAATAGCAGGCTGATCAATAATATCTTTTTCATAATCGTTATTAGTTGTGGATAATCATTGCTGACTGGGGACCAACAGTAAGTTGCTGACCGTAGAACGTGTCAATGCCATCGAGATCGATTGTACCAGAAGCACAGACCACAGTATACTTCCCTTCAGGAATAGCAATCGTCTGTTCACGACGGGTGGCATTAAGCACCACGACAACATCGCTGACAACACAGCCGACAGCACCAGTTATGCTGTAGGCTACGACACCTTCTGGGGCATCAAGGAAGCAAACCTTGTCACGTACCTCAGCAGCACTGCCCAAACGGAAGTGTGGAAACTGCTTGCGCAGGGCAATTAGGCCTTTATAGTATTCGAAGACCTGCGGATAGCGCAATTTGTTCTGCCAGTCAAGCTGGTTGATGGAGTCTGGCGACTCGTAAGAGTTATGTACACCTTTCTTGTTACGCAGCAGTTCCTCGCCGCTGAGCATGAAGGGCACGCCCTGCGATGTGAAAACGGCGGTCTGAGCCAGCAGGTCGAGACGAACCAGCTCGTCAATCTGACTCTCTGACAGCTGTCCATTTGACGATTTCAAGGAGGGGATGCTGGCCTTCAGGCGGTCTACCAGACACATGTCGTCGTGGCAAGAAACATAGCTCATCATCTGAGTAGGCTCCACGGCCCACGGTTCTTTGGAGTAGTTGACCTTAGACATGTCGACCTGCGGATGCTGGATGCAGCCCACGATGCCGAACTTCAGACTTTCCTCGCAATTGGGAGCACCACCCAGCCAGCCTGGCTTCGTATCGTCAGAGAAGGGACCGCGCAGGGCATCGCGTATCTCGTCGGAGAACGCAGCAATGGCAGGCATCTGCGGAATGTTGGCCTTCATGCCCAGCTTCTCGTTAGGCAGTGCACAACTGCCTGCGCTCCAGCCCTCGCCATAGATAAAGATGGTGGGGTCTATCTCGTTGACCATCTGGCGTATCTGGTTCATCGTCTCGATGTCGTGACAGCCCATCAGGTCAAAGCGGAAACCGTCGATGTGGTACTCGTTGATCCAGTACTTCACCGACTCCATCATAAACTTACGCATCATCGGTTTCTCGCTAGCTGTCTCGTTGCCGCAGCCGGAGCCGTTGCTGTAGACCCACCCCTGCCCCTCCCCAAGGGAGGGGTTCTCAGATAGATTCTGACCAGACTCCCCTACCTTTGGGAGGGGTTGGGGGTGGGTTCTATAGTAGTAGTCGGGATAGGTGCGCTGGAAATTAGAGTGGTCGATGTCGTAGGTGTGGTTATAGACCACGTCGAGGATGACACGGATGCCTGCCTTATGGAGCGCCTGCACCATCTGTTTGAACTCACGAACGCGGCACGATGGGTCGTAGGGATTGGTGGAGTAGCCACCCTCAGGCACGTTGTAGTTGACAGGGTCGTAACCCCAGTTATACTTATTATCAGCCAGACGCGTCTCGTCGACAGAGCCATAGTCGTAGCTGGGCAGAATGTGCACGGCATTCACGCCGAGTGCCTTTAGGTGGCTGATGGCCCAAGGCTCTGTCAGCGCCAGGAACTTGCCCGGATACTTGGCATCCTTGCGGGCTATGGAGAAGTCGCGATGGTGCAACTCATAGACCACAAGGTCTGTAGGTGCCGACACGACAGGACGCTTGTCTTTTTCCCAACCAACGGGATTGGTTGTCTTCATGTCAAGGATATACCCCTCCTTGCCATTGATACCTACAGCCTTGGCAAAGACACCCGGTGTGTCGCCGTGACCTGTGTTGAACACATACGGCTGTCCCTTCAAGTCGCCCTTGACGGTAGCCGTCCACAGACAGTCGCCCATCTTAGTCATCTTTACCTTCTTCTTTCCCACCTTGACAGTACACTTGGCATCGTTGGGGGCAAAGAGTTTGAACACCGTCTGTTCCGGCGAGTATGTCATCTCGTCAAAACGAAAGTCTTGGGCAGTAGCAAAAACCGTCATGAGCAGACAAGTGGTAGTAGTCAGTAGCTTTTTCATCGTATTATTTGACTATTAGTGATATGGCGAAGCCACCACCTGGGGCTTCCGTCAGTTTCAGCACATCGCCAGCCTTGACCACCTTCTTAGTGATGGTGTAGGCCTGGGGATTCGTCTCGTAGTGAGCATCCTTGGCATCGGCATAGATGGTACAGTCATACTTCTTGCCCTTGTCGAGGAAGTCGAGTTTAATGGTACTCTTGTGACCGTTCTCGTCACACTTGCCACCAATGAACCAATTGTCGGTCTTCTTGGCCTTGCGGGCTACGGTGATGTAGTCAGCAGGTTCAGCCTCCAGATAGATGCTCTCATCCCAGTCGCATGCCACGTCGCGGATGAACTGGAAAGCATCGTCAAACTTCTCATAGTTCTCGGGCAGGTCGGCAGCCATCTGCAGGGGTGAGTACATCGTCAGGTAGAGAGCCAGAGAACCAGCCAGCGTGATGCGGGCCCACGAGCGATTGTTGCTCCACTCAGACAGTTTGGTGACGAAGATGCCTGGGGTATAGTCCATCGGACCGCCTTGCAGGCGGGTAAACGGCAGGATGCAGGTATGGTCGGGGCGCGAACCGCCAAAGGCCTCATACTCCGTACCGCGAGCACTCTCGTTGCCCACCAGATTCGGATAGGTGCGACAGATACCCGTGGGGCGTGTTGCTTCGTGGGCATTGACCATGATATGGTGCTTGGCAGCCTCCTTAACCACATAGAGGTAGTGGTTGTTCATGGACTGAGAATAGTGGTGGTCGCCACGTGGGATGATATCACCCACATAGCCAGTCTTCACGGCATCGTAGCCATACTTGTTCATCAATTGGAAGGCTTTCTCCATGTGGCGCTCGTAGTTCTGCGTAGAGCTGGAAGTCTCATGGTGCATCAGCAGCTTCACACCCTTTGAGTGGGCATAGTCGTTGAGCATCTTGATGTCAAAGTCGGGATAAGGAGTGACGAAGTCGAAGACGTCGCGCTTCCACATGTTGGCCCAGTCCTCCCAACCAACGTTCCAACCCTCTACCAGCACCTGGTCGAGACCGTTCTTGGCGGCAAAGTCGATATAGCGCTTCACATTCTCGTTGTTGGCCTTGTGGGTGCTGTTGGGCGTCACCTTGTTCCAGTCAATCTTGTCGAGTTGGACACTGGGGAAATCGTTGGTGTAGTGCCATGAGCCACGGCCTACGATCATCTCCCACCAGACACCGCAATACTTCGTGGGATGAATCCACGACGTATCGTCAAGGGCGCAGGGCTCGTTGAGGTTCAGAATGAGGTTGCTCGACAGTATGTCACGAGCATCGTCGCTGACCATCACTGTTCGCCACGGTGTCTCACAAGGAGTCTGCATGGCACCTTTCAGTCCGGTAGCATCGGGCGTCAGATGACTTACAAAAGTGAAAGGCTGTGGCAGTTTGTAGTCCGAGGGGGCTGGATTGGGGGTATAGGCATTGCTGCCACCTTCCAGCTTTGTTGTCAAAGCCTTGGTTTGGGCATCTACCAGTTCCAGGTGCATGGTGGCATAGTCCAAGCAGGCTGCCTCGTGGATGTTGATATACAAGCCGTCGGCGCTCTTCATCTGCAAGGAGGTCTGCACACCCGTTGGTGAGAAGACGGCTACTGAGGAGTTACCCCAATTGACGGCCTCACGGTAACGGTCACGAATCTCAGAGAGCTTAGACTCCTGCGTCTCCTGCTCCTGCGTGTCGTAGTCGCCAGGCAGCCACCATGCCTTATGATCGCCCGCCATGGCAAACTCGCTGCGCTCCTCTTTGATTAGGAAGTAGTTCAACTCAGGTTGTTGCGGAAACTCATAGCGGAATCCAATGCCGTCGTCATAGACACGGAAGCGGATCAGTATGGTACGACGATGCTGGCGGGGTTGCAGACGGGCACCATTCTTCGACTTTGGAGGCGCCGTGAGCCAGTGTTGCGACAGGGTGGCAACATACTCGTTGTAGTGGTTGCGAATGTCACGTGTCTCACCCCATACAGGTTGCCATGTCTCGTCAAAGGTGCTGGTTTCTTCTTTATCGAGGCGAAAACCATCCATGAGGTCGCGCTCGTTCATGCCCATGGAGGCATGCTTGTCCTTGGCCAGTTCCAGCCCAAGATGTGAAGGGCGTACAACCTCCTTACCTTTATATAATAAGGTATACGTAGGACGTCCGTCCTCTACCGTAAAGTTCAACACAATATTTCCATTGGGTGACTTCACCTCTGTAGCTTGCAGGCCAACGGCAAAAAGCCAGCTGCTTAAAGCTATCAATAGTCGTTTCATTTTCTTCCGCTTTGTGTGATAAGTGTTTTTATATCATTATTGAAATCATCCTCCTTGAGCAGTTGCTCAATGCTAAGATGCATCCGATAACGCCAATAGTGACGCGGATTGGCAGGAATATTGATACGTTCTGCATTCTGATCAGGCAGTCGCAAACGTTCATCTATGCTGAGCCAGTCTTGCAGTGATATCAGGCAGAGCATAGAAGGTGAGGTCAAGTGACGGCTCACAATCTCCTTAGCCAACCAGCCTGGCAGTGGATGAGGAGCACCGCCACCACGATGAAGCATGGAGTTGAAGTAGTCCTGCGTGCGTTCTTCGTCCTCATCCCACCACTGACGCAGTGTCGGCATATCGTGGGTAGAGATGGTACATACAGAACGATAGGGATTGTGGCTTAGGTGGCCGAAGCGTACCTTATCATCTTTGGGCATCGACTGTATCTCCAGCGAGAGGATGCGCAACTCGTTCATCACCCAGGGCACGCAGTCAGGTACCATACCCAGATCTTCTGCACAGCACAGCATACGGGTAGCCTGTGTCAGGCGAGGCAATTTCTTCATAGCTTCCTGATACCAGAACTGATTGTTGCGACGATAGAAGTAGTCGTTGTATAAGCGGTTGAAGTTATACTTTTCGCCATCGTTCAGTTTCTGATAGGGCTCTTGATACTGCACGGCAATACGTGGATGCCAACGGTCGTTACGCTTGTGGTCAACAAGGAAGAGGTCGTCGTGGCCATAGATGCCATAGCTCTCAATCTCCTCACGGCTCAGTCCGAGGGCAGGGGCAAACTGACCCTCCAAGCCAGACTTGGCAGGCATAGGAATCTCCCAAATGCGGAAGAAGCCCAGCACATGGTCGATGCGGTAGGCATCGAAGAACTGTGCCATCTTGCGGAAGCGGCGTACCCACCACTGACAGCCATCCTTCAGCATTTCATCCCAGTTATAGGTTGGGAAGCCCCAGTTCTGACCGTCGGCAGAGAACGGATCGGGGGGGGCACCTGCCTGTCCGTTGAGGTTGAAGTATTTAGGTTCCACCCATGCCTCTACGCCATCACGGCTGATGCCAATGGGGATGTCGCCTTTCAAGATGACTCGACGGCTGCGAGCATACTCGTGGGCGGTTTGCATCTGACGATCGAGGTTATACTGCACATAGTACCAAAACTCTTGCTCGCTGTTAGCTGTAGGCTTTTGATTTTTCACTTCTGCTGGCCACTCGGAGAAGACGGCAGTGCCGTACTTGTCACGGTTGACACAGAACTGTGCATAAGGTACCAGCCATTCCTTGTTTCCCTCAAAGAACAGTTTATAGTCCTTGGTAGCCTTGACTTTCTTCCACTCCTGGGCAAAGAGTTCACGAAGATAGTCCATCTTTGCCTTGAACATGCGTTCATAGTCTATCTGCGGCAGGGCATTCAGTTCGAGACGTAGCGCCTCGAAAGCAGCACGTTTAGCCTCATCCTTAATGGCTGGCAACTGTCTGAAGTCCGTGTACTGTGGGTGCAGTGCATAGATACTGATGGAATTATAAGGATAGCTATCCTGCCATGTTCCCGTCATGTTGGTATCATTAATGGGCAGCACCTGCAGAATGCGCTGATTGGTCTTATCCACCCAGTCAATCATCTTCTTCAGGTCGCCGAAGTCACCAACGCCAAAAGAGCCTTCACTACGCAGTGAGAAGATGGGTATCACCGTACCAGCACCCTTCCAAGGGTAAACAGGCAAGAACACCTGTGAAAGCTCATAGACGACAACCTCATTATTACCGATATCTGTCAGCTCAATAGAACGGTTGCCGCCCTGTTCCCAGAGAGGTTGATCGATGCCCAGCATGACAAACTTAAACTCAAAACACTGGTCCAATTTGTCGGCATCAAGACTGACAACCCACTCATGGTACTCATGTTCATACATGGGGACTGCTTTATAGACATCCCAGTTGCCGAGCTGTTCGCCAGCACCGACTATGGCCAACTGCTCTCCAATACGGATTTGTGGCGCACGCACTTTCAAGCGTACCGTACGATTGAACTCTGTAGGCATGCTCATCTCACGCTGGTTAACCATGATGCAGTCAGTCAATGCCGAACTATAGAGATAGGCATCCTCTGGTATATCAATCCAGTGGTCATAGATAGTATAATGAGATGCTTTCAGTGCAGCAAACTCCAAACGGTGAGGTTCTACAAGCCACTCATGACGGGCTTCCTCATCGCCATGCATCAGACTATAATAATAGTCGATATACGTGTTGGGCTTAGGGGTCTTGCCAATCTCAACAAACCAGTGACAGCCATCAAGTGTTGTCATCTTATGCTTTGTCACTTTTCCGTTCTCGTCAACGGGAAGTATGTTCAATACCAGGTTTTCCCCAAAAGAGGTCTGGTACTCTACATTGAATATTATTTTCATAGTAATACAGGATTTAGTTATACATTATTATCTTTCATTTCTTACCTTAATCACTGTTACGCACAGTGCTCCGACGACAAGCAGTACAGCAGACACTATCATCATCGTAGACTGGTGATGGCCTACCAAAGACAGAACGACACCACCACAGAGAGCAGCAATAATCTGCGGTATGCAGATAGTGCCATTGAAGAGTCCCAGGTAAGCGCCCATGTGTCCATAGCCCTGCAGAGCATTGGTGACAAAGGTAAACGGCATAGCCAGCATGGCAGCCCATGCGCAGCCTATCAGCAGGAAGGGAATGAACTGCATATACTGGTCGTGGAGGAAGGGCACCATCGCAAAGCCAATTGCTCCCAACAACAGACTGGCAGCATAGGCTACCTTGATGTTCTTGAACTGAGGCAATACAGCTGCCCACACCACAGAGCCCATGGCCTGTACGGCAAAGAGTACACCAACCCAGTTGCCTGCAACCTGGAAGTTCGCACTGGCAGGATCGGTGGTGTCCCATACAACCTCGGCAATGGCTCCCGTCGTGTAGTTCCACATGTAGAGGAAGGCTGCCCAACAGAAGAACTGCACCAGTCCCACCTTCCAGAAAGTTGAGGGAGCATTCTTCAATAGCGTGATCCAGTTGGCGCTTTCCTCCTTCTCTTCAGATACGGGATTATACTCCTTGTACTCTTCGGGATTCCACTCCTTGACTTTCAGTGTGGTATAGATAACGCACAGAATCAGGATGGCTGCACCGATGTAGAACGACCAGATGACGCTGTCAGGGATGACTCCTTTCTCAGCGACATTACTAATGCCTATGAAGGTGAAGATGAAGGGGAAGAGATAGCCTGCCACGGAACCGGCATTGCACAGGAACGACTGGATAGAATAGGCTTTGGTCTTCTGCTTTTCGTTCACCATGTCGCCCACCAGCATCTTAAACGGCTGCATCGCCATATTGATGCTGGTATCCAGGAACATCAAGGCAACGAGTCCGAAAAGCATGGCTGCACCTACGGTCAGTCCCAAGGAGCCGGCATTAGGCAACAGACACATCACCAGCACGGCCACCGCAGCACCTATAAATAAATAAGGTATACGACGGCCCCAGCGTGTCCACGTCTTGTCACTCAGTGTTCCGACAATCGGTTGCACAAGGATACCCATCAGTGGGGGGAGTATCCAGAAATAACTCAGGTTATGAGGGTCGGCACCCAACGTAGCAAAGATACGCGAAATGTTAGCCGACTGTAGCGCATAGGCAATCTGAACGCCAAAGAATCCAAAGCTTAGATTCCACAGGCTCCAAAAAGGCAAGTTCGGTTTTTGTTTCATATACTACAACTTTATTCTATTATTATTTTAAGACAACATATTTAATTTTTTAAAGACAACATATTTAATTTTTTAAAGACAACATATTTTATTTTTAAAGACAACTTGGACAACCAAGGACAACTGGTGACAACTTGAATCATTATTATAAGCTATTGTCTATACAATATGGATGGTTTGACCGTTTACACCAAGTATTTTCATTTCTTCATCGTCATAGAAGTATCGTTCAATAACAGCAAACTGAGGAGCAAAATTAACCAAGATACCACAAGGACATTGCAACAATCGCATATAATTAAACAGTTGAGCTCTATGATTATTGACAAGCTCCATTACCGACTTACACTCAACAACAATATCTCCTTTACATAGAAAATCTACACGATAAACAGCATCCATTTCACGCCCGTGGTATTTAGGATGAAAAGATTGCTCACGCTGAAATGGAATACCTTGTTCTATCAACTGCAGTTGAAATCCTTCTTGATAACAGTATTCGTTCAGTCCTGCTCCCAATTCCTTGTGGACTTCATGCAAAGCCCCCACGACGTCGTATATATGATGTTTTAATGTTGCAATGTTTATCATTATAATTGATATCGTATTTTTATTTATAATAGTTGTCCTAGTTGTCCTTAGTTGTCCAAGTTGTCTTTAACAAATACCCCCGTTGTCTTTTATTTCGTCGTACCTCTTACTATCAACTTAGTGCGCACTACGCGTTTGACAACCTGGTCGCGGTCAATGTGACCCTCTACCTTGTCAATAAGGATAGAGGCAGCCTCCTCTCCTACCCGCTTGCCACGCTGTTCTACTGTCGTCAACATCGGATCGCAGGCAATGGCCCGCTGTCCATTAGTAAAACCACAAATGCTGATATCCTCCGGCACACGAAAGCCCATGCGCTTGGCTGTATAGAGGATGCCGATGGCCGTATCGTCGTTGATGGCGAAAAAGCCATTGGGTGGAACGTCTTTATTCAACACCTCTGGGGTGATAGCCTCTGCATCGTCACGATTGTCACAGATATAAGTCAGTGACGGGTCAAACTTCAGGCCATGCTTCAGAATAGCATCCTTGTAGCCATTGAAGCGATTCTTCGATATCTCCAGGTTCATCTGCGAACCATAGAACGCTATGCGTGTACATCCTGTCTCTATCAGGTAGCTTACCGCATTGAAGGCACCCATATAGTCGTCAACAACTACACGGCTCGCATCCACGCCCGTACATATTCTATCATAGAACACCAATGGCAGACCAGCATCCTGTAACTTCAAGAAGTGGTCATACTGCAAAGTGTCCTTAGCTTGTGAGACAATAATGCCACACACCTTATTTTCATAGAAAGACTGACAGATTCGTACCTCGCGCTCATATTGTTCGTTGCTCTGTGCCACCATGACACGATAGCCACGACTTGATGCCTCTTCTTCAATACCTGCCAGTACGGAAGAGAAATAGAAGTGGGTAAACTCCGGAATAATAACACCTATCACCTTCATAGGCTGCACACGCGCATAGCGTAGCGACTCTGCTATCACATTGGGGGTGAAATTATGCTTACGGGCATACTCCTGTATCATGGAACGACGCTCTGGTGATATGCGTGGCGAATCCTTTAGAGCACGCGACACGGTAGCCACCGAGACTCCCAGCTCGCGGGCTATATCTTTCATTGTCAGAGGTGCAGTCTTGTCCATCGTCATTTGGTTAGCGGTCTTGTTATGTATCATGCATAACGAATGATGCATTAACTTTCTGCAAAGTTATTAAATAGTTGAATACCTTGTTTTCTTTATCACCTTTTTATTTCTAATCGCATGTGCAAACGTTTGCACATACATAATAACGAATTTAACTCAAAAATAGTATCAACGAAAGAAAACAAATCTTAACTTTGCACTTGATTTACGTCAAGAGCTACTACTAATAAAGTGACACATTATTATATATACTAACTTAATAAACAAATGATGAAGCAAGTAAACATTCGAAATCCGTTTAGGATGTTCGTCCTCATGTTAGGACTCTTCCTTTCGGTAGGAGCCTTTGCGCAAATTGACGTAAAAGGCCACGTGAAGGATGCTCAAGGCGAATCTGTCATCGGTGCTACCGTACGCGTAGTAGGCACACAGACAGCTACCATTACCGACTTCGACGGTAACTTCGCACTGAAAGCTAATCAAGGAGCCGACATCTCGGTAACGTATGTTGGTTACAAAGAAGCTATTGTGAAAGCAGCCGCCAACCTGGAGATCACGTTGCAAGATGACCAGACCGTATTGGAGAACGTTGTCGTCATCGGTTACGGCCGTGCCAGGAAGAGCGACCTCACAGGATCTGTAACCGCCATTAAGCCAGATGACAAGAACCATGGTCTGAACGTCAATGCTCAGGACATGATTCAAGGAAAGATTGCTGGTGTCAGCGTTATTCCTGGTGACGGTACTCCTGGAGGTGGAGCTCAGATTCGCATTCGCGGCGGTTCGTCACTGAATGCATCTAACGACCCGCTGGTTGTCATCGATGGTCTAGCTATGGACAACTATGGTGTCCAAGGCTTGGCCAATCCGCTGTCTATGGTTAATCCTAACGACATCGAGTCGTTCACCGTACTGAAGGATGCTTCGGCCACAGCTATTTATGGTAGCCGTGCTTCTAATGGTGTGATTATCATCACAACCAAGAAAGGACGTAGCAACCAGAAGCCTACTTTTAATTATAATGGTAATATTTCTATTGCTGCCAAGAAGAAAACTATTGACGTACTCGATGGTCCTGGTCTAATGAACCATATTAAGAATTTATATGGTGAGAATAGTGATGCCTATAACGAATTAGGCTATTTTGATGCCAATGGCAACAAGGTATATGCCAATACCGACTGGCAGAATGAAATTTTCCGTACAGCCATCTCTACTGACCATAACATCACGATGTCGGGGGGGCTGAAGAATATGCCCTACCGTATATCATTAGGTTATACCAACAACCAGGGTATCATCAAGACGTCCAACTTTGAGCGTTTCACCGCAAGCTTCAACATCTCTCCTTCCTTATTCAAGGATCATCTGAAGTTAAACATCAATGGTAAAGGTATGATTGCCAACAACCGTTACGCTCCAGGTGTAGTCGGATCAGCTATCGCGATGGATCCAACTAAGGCTGTTACCAGTGACTACTCCATATATCAGGATTATTTTGGAGGATATGTGCAGAATTATACCACAGCCAGCTACGATGGTGCCGCTAATTGGAAATATACCAATAAAGGTACTGGCAACCCTGTAGCTGCTTTGGAACAGACCAACGATCGTGCCACCTCAAAAACACTGATGGGTAACTTTGAAGCAGACTATTCCATTCATGGTTTTGAGGACTTGCACCTCCACATGAATGCAGCCATGGACCTTTCCACCGGTAAGCAAAACACCGACAGACAGCCTAACTCTGCTGTTGCCAACTACTATGGTTACACGGGTTGGAACACCATGGACACTTACAACCTGCAGCTTTCACTCTACGCCCAGTATATGAAGGACTTCACGAAAGACCACCATTTTGACATTATGGCAGGTTACGAGTGGCAGCACTTCCACAAGCAGACTGACTGGTATGGTCATGGAACCTATCCAGCCGGCAACACCAAGTACGCAGAGGGAACAAAATACGATGCTCCAGCAGCCGATCAAATAACGGAATATAAGACCGAAAACTTCCTTGTTTCGTTCTTCGGACGTTTGAATTACACGCTGATGGATCGTTACATGTTGACATTCACTTTACGTGCCGACGGTTCGTCGCGTTTCAATTGGATGAAAGGTAATCCTAATCAACAATGGGGTTACTTCCCTGCTTTAGCTTTAGCCTGGAAGTTGAAGGAAGAGCCATTCCTCAAGAATATTGACATCCTGAGCGATGCCAAATTGCGACTGGGATGGGGTATCACTGGTCAGCAGGAAGGCATTGGTGACTACACCTATATTCCTGTATTTAAACCTAATACAAATAATCATGCATTGTATCAGGTACTCGGCAATGGCACCACTTACCGACCGGAAGCTTACAACGCTCACCTAACTTGGGAGAAGACTACCACATGGAATGCAGGTTTGGACTTGGCTTTCTGGAATAATCGTGTAGAATTCACCTTCGACTGGTACTATCGCAAAACCACGGATCTCATTAACGATGTCTTTGTTGCAGCAGGTTCCAATTTCCGTAATAAGGTAATTTCTAACATCGGATCACTACACAATACTGGTTTTGAGTTCATGACCACCGTACGTCCTATCCAGACAAAGGATTGGCGCTGGGAGGTCAGCTACAACTTCACCTACAACAAGAATGAGATTGACGAACTCATTAGCGGCGTAGGTGCAGACTACTTTGTAGAAACTGGAGGTGGACTGACTGGTACCGGTGGCAACATTCAGGCACATACAGTAGGCAAGCCTGCCAGCGCTTTCCATGTCTATCAACAAGTCTACGATCAAAATGGCAATCCGATTCAAAATGCTTTCGTTGACCGCAATGGTAACGGATTCTTAGACGGTGGTGATCGCTATTACTATTATAAGCCCGCTGCCGATGTATTGATGGGACTTTCTTCTAAGTTGCAGTGGAAACAGTGGGACTTAGGTTTCTCAATGCGTGCTAGCCTCGGTAACTATGTATTCAATAGTGCAGCATCTGGGTCGAGCAACGTTGGCGTAAGTTCAGTCTACACTAATGGAAATCTCAACAACCTGCGCATTAGCTCGGTTGCACGTGGCTTCAATAATGTCTCTCAGCAACAGTATGCTTCTGATTATTTTGTGGAGAATGCATCATTCCTTAAGATGGATAATATCACGTTAGGTTACAGTTTCGAGAAACTCCTTGGAGCACTTAGCGGACGTGTTTATGCCACCGTACAGAATGTGTTCACCATTACAAATTACACTGGAATTGATCCTGAGGTGGCAAGCGGCGTTGATGGCGACGTCTACCCTCGGCCTATAACCACCATTGTAGGCGTCAGTCTGAATTTCTAATATAGAAAAGACAAACATAACATAAAGCATTTACAACTATGAAAATGAGATATATCCTGCCTACTGCAATGATGGCTTTCGTAGTGCTCTTCACATCGTGCGTGAAGGACCTCGAGGTAAAGAATATCAATCCGCAGCAGTTGTCAGACTTCAATGAAGACTATATCTTCAACAAGATATATAGCAATTTAGTGTTAACAGGACAAACCGGTCCTAACGGAGACTCTGATCTTAGCGACATCGACGAGGGTACGTCAAATATGACGCGACTGATTTGGTATATGAATGTGCTCACCACCGACGAAGGACATTGCTGGTGGAATGATGCTGGTGTGCCCGAGTTAAATCGCAACTCTTGGACTAACTCCAACGCACTTATCAAGGCTCTCTACTACCGACTGATGTTTGGAGTGACACTCTGTAATTTCTACCTCGATAGTGCCACAAGTGACAATGCCGAGACGAATCAAAGACGCGCTGAGGCACGTTTCATGCGTGCTTTCCACTATTTCTTCTTGATGGACCTCTTTGCCAATCCTCCTTTCTTGACCAAATTGTCGAGTGATAATGCACCACAGATTAAACGAGCAGACCTCTTTGTTTTCCTGGAAAATGAACTGAAGGCGATTCTGGGTGAGACTGGTGGCGACGAAGTGCTGGCTGAACCCAGGACCATCAACTACGGACGTGCCGACAAGGCTGCCGCTATGTTGCTGCTGGCTCGTATGTATATCAATGCTGAGGTCTATACGGGTACTCCACGCTGGGCTGATGCCAAGCGTTATGCCGATATGGCCATTAACACCAGCTACGAGCTTTGCACAAAGGACAACAGTATTTCCACAACAAGTGGTTTCTCGCCCTACCAGCTATTGTTCATGGGCGACAACGACACCAATGGTGCCCAGAACGAGATTATCCTGCCCGCCCTCCACGACGGTGACAAGACACAGACATGGGGAGGTTCTCTCTACATGATTGCCAGCAATATGTCAAATACCATGAAAGATACCGACCTTTACGGAGTAACCGACGCCAATGGTGATCCCATCAAAGGTTATGGTACTACTGAGGCTTGGGACCGTGGAGTGCGTGCCCGTAAGCAGTTTTCGCAGGTATTCTTCGGAAGCACTGCAAAGAGTGTCATTAAGGGAGCGCCAAAGGATGTTGTACCCTATGTCGGTGATGACCGAGCAATCTTCTATACCCTTAATCAATCACTGAGTATTGATAATGAGTCGTCTACTGCAAGCGGTTTAATTTACATGAAATATAACAATCTGCATGCTGACGGATCATCAGGCCACGACCCAGGCAGTCGTTTTGTAGACACCGACTATCCTATGCTACGATTGGCTGAAGCTTACCTCATTTCTGCCGAGGCTGATGCTCGTCAGAATGGTGGCAGTTGCACTGCAACCGGTATTGATAGGATCAAAGCACTGCGCAAGCGTGCCAATGTTACAGCAAACAATAAATATGACAGCACAAGCCCCGACGCCCTGACTAACGTTTCACTGGAAGACATATTCAAGGAGTGGTCACGCGAATTCGGCTACGAAGGCATGCGTCGCATGGTGCTCGTAAGATGGAATCGCTTTGCCGGGCAAAGTGATTACGTATGGGAATGGATGGGTGGCACCAAGGATGGAACACAGTTCGACCAGCGTTTCAATATTTTCCCTATACCCGACAGTGAACTCAATGCCAATCCGAACATCAAACCCAACTACCAGTAAGCAAATCTAAATATTGAACAGATATGAAAAAGATAACTATATTAACATCTCTGCTGATAGGTGCGCTGTTGTTCACAGCTTGCGATTCTGACCGTGATGACAACCCCGTCATCGACCTGTCGAAGCCGCAAGAAGCCCTGAAGCTGAACGTGCCTACATTTGCCAACAGCACATATGACATGGCAAATACAGACTCGATAACTCTTACTTGCACGGCACCCTCGTACGGATTTCCTGCCACAACGACATATGTTGTTCAGCTTTCTATTGATGAGGACATGTCCAATCCAAGTGAACTATCTACTACGTATCATCTAAACCGCATGGTCGTACCAGGAAGAGAATTAGCCATGGCTACCACCAAGCAACTCACCACAAAGAAAGGACTGAAACAGGAAGATTTCCCCTATGAGACACCAGCCTACCTGCGTATTCGTGCATACATTGCAGGCACACCTGAAACGCAAGCTCTTTCGAACATTGTCAAGCTCAACAATGTAAAGACGAAGTTTGCCTTACCAAACGTTCAAATGCCTGACTCATTGTTCGTCATAGGAACTTACTGTGATAACGACTGGCAGAAGGCAGTTAAGACCATTCAGGTAAACGGTTCTACTCAAAACCACTGGCGCATGATATGGATGGACAAAAAGGGTGTACGTGTCAGCCCTGTACAAGGTGAGCCAAACTTTGCCGACAACATGATTACTCCTATCCATGTGTGCAATGCCACTGGTTTCAAGGTTTCTGTCGACGGTCTTGTTACTGCAGAGAATCCTGGCTGGTATATCATGCTCATTGAAGGTATTGGCAATAATGAAAAACGCGAACTGACACTCACCTACCGTTTCTACGAGGCTGCAGTTTGGGTAATTGGTCCTGGTCTGAATAGTATTCTTGGAGATGACATTAAGGACTTCTGGACTGAGAAGACTCTTCGTACCAACTATACAGACTATGTAAAATTCACGACTCCAACTACAATGGACGGTATGTTCGTCTCACCCAAACTGCCAGGCGATGCTAAGTCCGATGACGGTGGATGGCGTGCTTATGTTACCATCAAGTGGGATTGGTGGCAGACAGAATTTATGGCCTATCCTAAAGACCGAACCAGCTCTGACTGTATCATCAAGTACCGTGGTAACGGAGATGAAGTAAAGCCTTTCGTTGACGGAAAGGAGGGACAGCGCGTCTATCTGAACTTCCGTGATGATACTGGTGTGATTAAAAATGAATAATAACATAAACTGAGAAGCAATTATGAAAAAGATATCATTATTACTGATGCTCATCATTGCAGGTTGGTCACTGACCGCCTGCACTGAGAGCCATAATGACTACCCCATGCCTCCCGTCTATCCACAGGAACCCGTAGTCACTGTAGAGGGGTTTGAGGCAACAACAACTGATGCTGCCACCCAACCCATTGATCTCGCTACCATGACTGAGGAGTCGATACAGATGTTCACTCTAAAGATGGGCACATTGCCTGCTGGCATGGAATTTAAGAATGTACGTATTGAAGCCAAGGCTAACGACAAGCCGAAAATGGAACCATACAACGTTAAAGCCAGTGATGATGGCAAGGTTACAAAGGAAGAATTGACAAATTTGGTCTACAACTTCTATGGAAAGAAAGCCACGGAGCGTACTTTCACAGCACAAATCTTTGCAGATGCAGTAAAAGGTACTGAGTCACAATTGATTTACCTCACAAAACCATTTACATTACGCATCACGCCTGAGAAACTTGAAGATCCATATTATTACCTTTACGGATTAGCCACAGGAAACTACACTGCTGCCAATGCCAATAGAGCCATCATGAGCCCTGTTGAAGGCGAGGGCAATGACATGAAGTTCACCTACACCACAAAGTTTACGGCACGTAATGCTGGTGACCTATTGGTGTGGAACATCAGTTATTGGAAAACCGACTTCCAGAAAAAAGATTTCTCAAAAGTTTATGCTACTGAGAAACTATATGACAAGTCTGAAAGCGGTACTGTTATCCAAGGCAATAAGGACAACTTCTTCATTGCTCCAACTGCCGAGTACTACACCTTTACTATCGACCTCGAAGCACTAACCTTCAAATGGGTTAAGCTTGAGGACCAGAATCCCACTAAGTACACAAATATCACAATGATTGGCTCTTTCAACTCGTGGAATGAGACAAGTGGTGAGATTGAAATGAAAGCTATCGACCAGGCAAAACATAACTGGTATGTAAGATGCACTTTCCCAAGCGACACAGAACTTAAATTCCGTGCCAATCACGACTATACTGTCATGAACTGGGGCTATGGAGATTCCGATAAGGAATGGACTACTGACGAAGAATGGGCAAAGGTATGCGAAAAGGACAAAAAGAATATCGGTGTCCCCGCAGGTCAGTATGACATCTATTTCTGCGATATTACGGGTACTGCTCACTTTGTTCCTGTTGAAGATTAACTTTTTCATTTGCGACTGGCGGGTAATCATATACCCCCAGTCGCTATATAAGAATACATCAGCATGCAATCGTTTGCACGACTACTTCATTAATTTTTTATTCATAATAGAACACTTTATCGCAAATTTAAGTAATTTTGCCCACAGAGAATCAACAAACTTTATTACAAACTTTAAAACAAAACGATTATGAAGAAAATTTTTACGCTTTTAGTTATGTTAACTGCAGCTCTTGGCATGCAGGCACAAGACACTTGGACTGTAGCAGGTGAGAAGGCTATCTTAGGAACTGAATCGTGGAAACCTGCTGAGACAGCCAACGACATGGCTTCTCCAGATGGCATTAATTACACTCTCACCAAGACCGGTTTGATGATTACGGCCAAAGAGAGTGGTTATGGCTACAAGATTGTGAAGAATCACGACTGGGACGAAGGGGCTTATCCTGCTGATAATGCACTCCTGCCTATCGCCGAGGATGGCGAGTACACCATCGTATTCTCTTTCAATGCCACAACACACGATGTGTCTGCTGAGGCCACCAAGACCGGTGAATATGTAGGTCCTGCCACTTCAGACTGGTTTGTTGCCGGTTCAGCTGACTTATTAGGTGTAGAATGGAGTGCAGACGCCGAAGGAAACAAGATGACCACTGAGGATGGTAAGATTTACAAGTTGGAAAAGACTGGAGTTGCACTGAATGTCGACACCCCTTATCCTTTCAAATTCATCCAGAATGGTTCTTGGTTAGGCAATAAGGGCGAGGGCGCTCTTGGTGATACTGGTATGGGTGGTAACTTTGAGCTCTATGTTGATGACCCTGGCATATACACTGTTACTTTCACAGCTAATGAGGAGACAATGATTGGTACTGTTTCTGCCGTGAAGACTGGCGATGCTGAGTTTGGTGAGAAGACCTGGACACTTGCTGGTAGCGGTCTTGAGTTGTTTGGCGGTGAGAAGGAATGGGATCCAGAGAACACTGCTAACGACATGACAAAGGTTGACGAAGGCTACTATGAGTTGGTTAAGCGAAATGTAAACCTGGAAGCTAAGGACTATAAGTTCAAAGTTTGTGCAAACCACGGATGGGGCGAGGCTTATGGTGATAATGGCAACGACATGGTACTGACCGTTGAGAATGCTGGTACATACAATGTAACCTTCACTTTCCTCTCTGAGTCTAAAACTTTGTCTGTAGATCTTGTAATTGCTACTGGCATCAACACCGTTAAGCTGAGCAACGCTGACAGTGCTGTTATGTTCAACCTGCAGGGCCAGCGTGTAACAAGCAGCTTCCGTGGCATCGCCATCAAGAACGGTCGCAAGATGATTGTTAAGTAAGAAACGAAACACACCTAGGTCTAACTATAAAAACACAACACTCACAGGCGGGCACCCCTACTCTACTGGCGGTGCCCGCCTTCTTTTTGCACCAAACATTAGGAAGTTTTTATGTTTTTGGTATAAATTGCCTACATTGCCTACATATCTTACATTCACTACTGATTTACAGCAACTTGCGCAATGTAGGCAATTCATATTTAAATGTAGGCAATTATTGATCTTACATCCATACTGGAATTCACGGATAATAGGCATCCTGTGTTTCAAGAAAATTTCCAGACAGTGGAATAATTTTTCCAGACCATGGAAAAAAGTTTCCAGGCTGTGAAAAAATGTTTCCAGGCAATGGAAAAACGTCCGTAAATTGCAGTTATCTTTGTGTTAAGAAGCGGCAGGCGCGCAAACGATTGCATGCTCGTTAGCAAGATAATTAGTAGGAAGCAAGAACAAGGTATAAGAATTCTTCTTATCTTTGCAGCAGATTACAGATTATTACTAACAAGTAGACTTATGAAAAAACTTTTTTCGCTCATAGTTTGTACGTTGGCAACGCTGTCCCTGCATGCACAGGGATGGCCTGCCCAATATGAAGGTGTGATGCTGCAGGGATTCTACTGGGATTCCTATGCAGATACTAAGTGGACCAATCTGGAGTCACAGGCCGACGAGATGTCACAGTTCTTTGACTTGATGTGGATTCCCAACTCAGCATACGCCAATGCGATGTCTAACAATATGGGCTATCACCCCGTCTATTGGTTCGACCACAAGAGCGCTTTTGGTACGGAGGCACAGTTGCGCTCGATGATTAACACCTTTAAGGAAAAGGGCATGGGCATCATTGAGGATGTAGTTATCAATCACAGGGCCAGTGTCAATTCCAACTGGCTGAACTTCCCCAAAGAAACCTACAAAGGAGTAGAGTATCAACTGACTGCTGCTGACATCTGCTCTGATGACGAAAGTTCCAAGAATGGCTATACCCCCACAGGAGCCGCAGACACGGGAATGGCATGGGACGGTGCACGTGATCTGGACCATACAGGAGAGAATGTACAGAAGAACGTACTGGCCTATCTTGACAAGTTACTGAATGACCTTGGATATATTGGTTTCCGCTATGACTTTGTGAAGGGTTTTGCCGCTAAGTACGTGGGACAGTATAACGTAACTGCCCAGCCTCAGTTCTCTGTAGGTGAGTGTTGGGACGGCAGCAAGAGCGTTGTCACCAATTGGATTAACGGCACCAAACAGGACGGGGTGATTCAGTCGGCAGCCTTCGACTTCCCACTGAAATATTACATCAATGATGCTTTCAGTCAGGGAAAATGGAGCAGACTAAATGGTGGCTGTCTCTCTGACGACAACAACTACAAGCGCTACTCAGTGACCTTTGTAGATAACCACGACACAGGCCGTTTCGGTGAATGTCCTCTCTATGCCAATGTAGAGGCCGCCAATGCCTACATCCTCACCATGCCTGGTACACCATGTGTATGGCTCAGTCATTGGAAAACCTACAAGAGCACCATCAAACGACTCATCATCATTCGTAAGGCTGCAGGCATCCATAACCAAAGTGCCATCTTGAAAAAACAGTCTTCGTCCACCGGTTATGTGCTTAACGTAGAAGGAAAAAAGGGTAAAGTGCTTCTGCTACTCGGCGAAGCGACTGCCGACACCAATGGTTATAAATTAGCTAATGAAGGCACCAACTACAAGATTTACGTCACAGAGAATGTCGACATCTCTGCTCTGGACGACATCAAGGACGAGGTGATTGAGTTGCCCGACTTCTGTACTGTAACCGAGGGCGAGGTATGTGCATTCTTCGAAGCTCCCACCTCAGGCTGGAGTACAGTTAAATGTTGGGCTTGGGACAACACGAACGACTACACTGGTGGGAAATGGCCAGGAGCGACGTGTACCAAGGTTGGTACACTCAACGGCCACAATGTATGGAAGTGGACCTACAATGGTGCGCTGACTACCCTGCCCCAGTTCATTATCTTCAATAACAACAACAATGGGCTGCAGACTCCAAACCTCGTCTTCCAGAATCATTGCTATTACAACGAATCTGGAACACCAGTAGGCATTGTAACAGGCATCAATGAAGTAAGAAGTAAGAAGGCAGATAGCAGAAGTGGCATCTATGACCTGCAAGGCCGTCGTGTCAGCAATATGCAGCGCGGCATCTATATCGTCAACGGCAAAAAAGTGGTTATCAAATAAAATACCCTCGTTAAGACTTCGCTATTTGACAGAAAATGCTTATCTTTGCATACTCAAAACAAAGATAAGCATTTTCTATGGATATTACTGAAAGATTCCTCAACTATACCAAGTTTGATACACAGTCGGCTGAAGACAGCCAGACAGTACCCAGCACCGCTAAGCAACTGCTGTTTGCAGAATACCTGAAGAAAGAGCTGGAACACGAAGGTCTCGACGACGTAGAACTCGACGAGAAAGGCTACCTCTATGCCACGCTGAAGGCCAACACCAAGGGCGATATACCCACTATTGGATTCATTTCGCACTACGACACCAGTCCCGACTGCTCGGGTGCCGACATCAAACCACAGATTGTCAAGAACTATAATGGTGCAGACATCCTGCTCAGCGAAAGCGTCACCATGTCGCCCAAGAAATTCCCCGAGCTGTTGCAGCATATAGGCGAAGACCTCATCGTCACGGACGGCACCACCCTGCTGGGAGCTGACGACAAGGCAGGCATTGCCGAGATTGTCGAAGCCATGGTCTACCTGCAGCAACACAAGGACATCAAGCACGGCAAGATACGTATCGCCTTCAATCCTGACGAGGAGATTGGCATGGGTGCCCACCACTTCGACGTCGAGAAATTCGGCTGTCAGTGGGCCTACACCATGGATGGCGGCGACGTGGGTGAACTGGAGTACGAGAACTTCAATGCGGCGTCAGCGAAGATTACCATCAAGGGCGTCAGCGTACACCCGGGCTATGCCAAAGAGAAGATGGTCAATGCCAATCGTCTGGCCGTAGAGTTTGCCGCCATGCTGCCTGCCGACGAGACGCCAGAGACGACAGAGGGCTATCAGGGTTTCTATCATCTGTTGGGCATTACCGCCGGCGTGGAACAGGCTCGCCTCAGCTACATCATCCGCGACCACGACCGCGACCGTTTTGAAGACCGCAAGCGCTTCATCCAGCGCTGCGCTGATCAGCTGAACGAGCAGTACGGTGAGGGCACCGTAGCATGTGTGGTCAGCGACCAGTACTACAACATGAAGGAGAAGATAGACCCGCAGATGCACGTCATCGACCTCGTGCTGAAAGCCATGCAGGAGTGTGGCATAGCCCCCAAGGTGAAGCCCATCCGCGGCGGTACAGATGGTGCGCAGTTGTCGTTCAAGGGTCTGCCCTGCCCCAACATCTTTGCAGGAGGAATTAATTTCCACGGTCCCTACGAGTTTGTGCCCATCCAGTCTATGGAGAAAGCCAAGCAGCTGATAGTCAAAATCTGCGAACTCACCGCAGACTATAATGCTTAATGTACAATGCTTAATGCATAATTGATAATGGCAGCACTTTCCACCCTCATACAAGACCTGGCACTGATGCTTATTGTTGCAGGCATCGTGACCCTTCTCTTCAAGCGACTGAAGCAACCATTGGTATTGGGCTATATCGTTGCAGGTTTCCTGGTATCGCCCCACATGCCCTACACCACCTCCGTTGCTGATACAGAGAATATTCATCTGTGGGCTGACATCGGTGTGATGTTCCTGCTGTTCTCGTTAGGTCTGGACTTCTCGTTCAAGAAGATTCTGAAGATGGGCGTATCGCCATTCATCTCCACCATGGCCATCATTTTCTCCATGTCGATGCTGGGCGTCTTGACAGGCCATGCCTTCGGCTGGTCCAAGATGGACTGCATCTTCCTGGGTGGTATGCTGGCTATGAGTTCCACCACCATTATCTATAAAGCCTTCGACGATTTAGGACTGCGTCAGCAACAGTTTGCCGGACTAGTGATGTCCGTACTAATATTGGAGGACATCCTGGCTATTGTTATGATGGTGATGCTGAGTGCGATTGCCAGTGGCAACAATCCTGACGGCGGACAGATGCTGGGCTCTGTGGTGAAGATAGGCTTCTTCCTCGTGCTATGGCTCGTCGTAGGCATCTTTGCCATTCCTATCTTCCTCCGCCGCGTACGCCGTCTCATCAACAACGAGGTGTTGCTCATCGTGTCCCTTGGCCTATGCTGTGCCATGGCCGTTGCCTCCACCAAGGTAGGTTTCTCGTCAGCCTTTGGTGCCTTTATTATGGGTAGCATCCTGGCAGAAACTGTCGAGGCAGAGAAGATAGAGAAGTTGGTAGAACCCGTCAAGAACCTCTTTGGTGCCATCTTTTTCGTATCGGTAGGTATGCTGGTAGACCCGCAAATCATTGTCAGTTATGCGTGGCCTATCGTCACACTTGTGCTGACCATTCTCATTGGTCAGGCAACACTCGGCTCCTTTGCCTTCATGCTGAGTGGCGAGAGTCTGAAGTCAGCCATGCGCTGTGGCTTCTCCATGGCACAGATTGGTGAGTTTTCGTTCATCATCGCCTCGTTGGGACTGTCGTTAGGTGTTATCAGCGACTTCCTCTACCCTGTTGTCGTAGCAGTGTCTGTCATCACCACATTCCTGACACCTTATATGATACGACTGGCGACACCGGCATACAGTGCCCTCGAACGTCGCTTGCCCAAAGGCATCATACAGTCGCTTAACCACCTGTCGATGAGCCATCCTAACAGCCAGGAACAGAATGCATGGAAGCGTCTGCTCACACAGATGGCTTTGAACACTATCGTATACAGCATCCTGGCATCAGCCACCATCGCCGTGATGTTTACCTTCGTGCTGCCCTTTATGCGGAAACTGCTGCCTGGGTGGACACTCCACTGGTATGCCAATGCTGCCACCGGAGTGCTCACGGTGCTGTTCATATCGCCGTTTCTGCGTGCCATGGTGATGAAGAAGAACCGCTCCGAAGAGTGGAAGAAACTCTGGGCTGAGAGCAATCGCAACCACCTGCCCTTGTTGGCTACCGTGCTGGGCAGGGTGATAGTTGCCGTAGCTTTTATCTTCTATATCTGCAACTACCTGAGCCGCTTCAGCAATGCCGTCATGATTACGCTGGGTGTTGTGATAGTGGCATTCATCATTGTCTCAAGAACCATTAAGCGCCGCAGCATCCTGCTGGAACGACTATTTGTCAACAACCTTCGTTCGCGCGACATTGAGGCACAGGTGCAGGGCAAGAAGCGTCCGCTGTATGAGGGAAAGCTGTTAGACCGCGATATCCATATTGCAGAGTTCAATGTACCCGCCAACTCCAATTGGATGGGTAAAACGCTGAAGGAGCTGAATCTTGGCAAGAAGTACGGCGTACACATCAGCAGCATTCTGCGTGGCGGCTTCCGCATGAACATCCCCGACGGTGACTTCATACTCTACCCTTCCGATCGTCTGCAGGTTATTGGCAGCGACGAACAGATGGCCAACTTTGCTCACGCCCTGGAAACGGAGGTCATCCAAGAAGACACCCAGTTAGAGAATCGTGAGATGAAACTGCGCCAGCTGATTATCTCTGCCAATAGTCCTTTTGTAGGCAAGACACTGATAGAGAGCGGCATCCGCAACCACTACAGTTGTATGGTGGTAGGCATTGAGGAAGGCAAGGAGAATCTGTCACCAGCAGCACCTAACCGTCGGTTCCAAGAGGGTGACATCATCTGGGTGGTAGGAGAAGAAGCTGCACTGCAAAAGCTGTTGAACGTTGAACATTGACCATTATGCATTAAGCATTATGCATTAAGCATTATGCATTCCTAGTACCACTGAACGGCATTGGAGTAGCTGGAGCGCTTGTCGTACTTCAGCGCATCGGTCAGTGTGGCAGCATTACAACGGAAAGAGAAGTTGTAACTTGTGTAAGGCGATAGCACTATCTGGCAAGACATATTGAAGCAGTGCAAGTCACGACCTAACGATGCTGTAGTCATAGACAGCTTCTTGGCATCGAAGTCGTAACCACTGGAGAAAGAGATGTTCCAGCCGTCAGACAGACGGATATTACCGCTGAAGTTCAGGTTCTGCGTAAACTTATACGGATAGCGCATGCGGTCGTAGTCGAACTTTCCTGCCGTATTCTCACGCATAGTGACACCATAACCAAAACTGATTGACCATGGTATGGAGAAAGCCATATAACCGTCTTCATCGGTCTCAGCCAAACCAGCATTCTCCTTACGGGCACCATGCTTGGCAGCCTCCATGTCTTTATCCAAGTTGGTATCAAGACCAGTGTCATACTCGTCCCGGTTATTCTTCTTGTCCTTGTCCTTCTTGTCTACTTTCTCGCCACGCAGCCATTTGAAGAAGTTGGAGACTTTCTTGTTGTCAAGGGTGTACGACAGGTTCTGAGACATACCCTGGAAACGGCCAAAGCGTCCGTAGCTATACTCCGTGCGGTTGCCGATATAAGGTGTGGCACCCACTGAGTCAGCCTCATAGGCATAGGTAGCAAAAGTGGCATTGATATTGAGGGTGTAGCTCTTCGTGAGTTTCAAGCGCAGACGTGTGGACAGGTCACTCCAAGGGCGCGTCTCAGCAGCAAAGTTATACGACATAGAGGCGCCCAACTCATCAATGATACTGATTTTCTTAAAGCCTGTCGAGTCGTCGTCGCTCTTAATCTTCATCTCAATATTGTTAGAGATATCCATGGACACACTTCCCGTCTTACCCTTGCCCGGTCCGCCAAATAGTGTTCCCTGATATTGGCTATACTCCACCATCGTCACATTGCCTTTGGCATCGGTCTTCTGATAAGTATCCCACACACCATAGCGCTTTGCACTGAAGTCAGGAGCATAGTTGAAAGAGATGGTAGGAGTGAAGACGTGACGGATACGGTCAATCTTTTCTCCAAAGATCTTGCGGTTAGGGATGAAGAAACCATAGAGTTTTGTCGACAATCCCAAACTCATGCTCCAATTATAGATGTTGTGAAATCCCTGTATTGTATCAACCACTTCCTTCTGTTTGTCTGTATCCCACGAACGTTTGTACTTCTGCGTGTACATACGGTCTGTAAAAGAGAAGGTGGGGTTTACATTGAGGAAGTTGAACAAGGTAAAGTTACCGCTGATGGGGATAGTATGCTGCATACCATTGCGCCAGTCCTTGGTGAGACTGGAGCCCATCAGTTTGCTTTCCTTTGTGTTTATCTCGTTTCTGAAGTTACCCGTATAACGCATGGAGATTTTCTCGTACCAGCGTTCCTCGCCAGCAGCCTTCTTACGTTTAAAGGGATAGAAATTGGCCACGGTAATTGTCAGGTCAGGCAACGTCATAGAGATGGTCGAGTCACGCATATTCTGGTTGAGGTTGACAGTACTCGACAGACTCATGCCCAGACTGGAGAACTTAGTACCAAACGACACCGAACTGGTACGTGTAGACTGCGTATACGACTGGGGGTTATACATGGACGTCAGGTTGTTGCGCTCGTAACTACTCGTAGCAAAGTTTACACTGGCACGCAATGTCCTATATGGATTGGCCTTGGCATCTTGCGAATGCTGCCACAGCACCTTGAAACTCGTTGTCTTCGAGTAGTCAGGCATGTTCTTCTCACCCGATACGGAGTTCTGATAGCTCACCAGCATCGAACCATTGTATCGGTAGCGCTTCCTGTAGTTCGTCGTTGCCGTCAAGCCCCATGAACCCTTGGTATAGATTTCACCTATCAGCTTCAAGTCCATTTTGTCACTGATGGCAAAGTAATAGCCACCATCACGCAGATAGAAACCTCTATCAGTCTCGTCGCCATAGGTAGGCATAATGAAACCTGACGAATAACTCTTCGTAAACGGGAAGAAACCATATGGAATGGCGAAAGGCAGCGGCACGTCAGCAACAACCAGATAGGTAGGACCAAAGACGACATCCTTTCCTGGACGTACCTTAGCACGCGACATGGCAAAATAGAAGTCGGGGTGCGGCTGGTCACAAGTGGTATAGCGTCCGTGGTAGAGGTGCATATCGCCCTTGCCGTCACGCTTGGAAATCTCAGAGGTCATGAAACCGTCCTGCTGCTGCGTGTAGACATTATTGATAAGACCTTTCTTCGTCTTGAAGTTGAAGGCCATCGTGTCCGTCTCATAGGTGTCGGAGCCCATCTTGAACACAGGAGTACCAAACTTCTGTCCCGTGGTATCAAGAGAACCTGTGGCATGTACCAAACTGGAGTCCAGCGACATGAATATCTGGTCACTCTCCAAGTCCATATCCTGATACTTCACGTGTGACTTACCAAAGAGGTGTGCCACACCTGTAAGTCCGTCATAGGTCATAGAGTCTTCAGCAGTATATTCTACAGGAGCATCAATGCCATTCTTGCGCTGGCGGTTGGCAGAGTCGGCAGCCAACGAGTCATCGACAGCCTTGTTGCGCTTCCAGATGAGCAACTGCAGCGAGTCCATCGAGGCTGTGTCGGGGAGTAAACTCTCCAAGCTGTCTGAGAGCTGCGTCTTAACGCTATCCGAGAGCAGTCGCTTCACGCTGTCTGAGAGGAGTCGCTTCGCACTGTCTGTCACAATAGAATCACCCTCGGCTGTACTTCCAACAAAGCGCAACCGAGGAACCTCCGCCACCACGAAAACAATGACGAAAAGCAACAGAAATATGAGCGTTTTTCTTCTCACGGCTGCAAAGGTACAACTTTTTGAGCAGTTACAGAATATTTGAGGACAGAAATTATGGGAAATTGTGGGAAATTAACCCTTCATATGACCAACAAACCGGCAAACAGCGTCTATGGTCACCTAAGATACAGGTCTTTCAAATTCACTCAAACTGCTTGGCCCATTCCAGGAACTTCACCACACCAGCGTGACCGAACTTCTCTAAGGACTGGGCGGTCTCGAGCACAGTGCGGACATGGTCGGGATTGGACTTGGAATAGAACTTGTCGGCATAGCAGACAATCTGTTCCTCCAGGGTCTCTGGCTCATAGCCAGGCAGTCCAGTACCAGTATGGCGTTCTGCCACACGGGCATGGCGGGGAAAGCCCTCAAGGCGGAGCAGCTCACCGCCTATTGGGCCATGCTTGATATATGGTTCTGTGCCGTGGCAATGAATGCTGGGCGCATCACACTGGTAGATGCCAATGTCGTGCAACATGGCAGCCTCTTCCACAAACTGCATATCAACTGGCAGCTCCGGATGCTTACGCACAATCTGTAAACAACGGTCAGCTACCTGGCGGCTATGATGCAATAATACCCTGCGGAGCTCATCGTCCGCAGGGTAATACTTATCGATAATTGCTTGATAATCCATAATTGCTGTGAGCTGTTAGCTATTAGCTGTTTGCTCTTTCTATCCAACCCAGGTTGTCGCCCTTGCGCACCTTGGCACCTTGCTTGGCAGCAACCTCCACGAGTTTGCCACCAATGGCAGCAGGAATGGGAACAATCTCGCCCCACGGAGCCTGGATATAGCAGAAGGTGTCGCCCTCCTTGTACTGCTGGCCAATGAATGGCTCCAGACAAGGCTCGCAAGCGCCCTCGCCAGAGAACTCATAGTACACCTGACCAGCGATAGGAGCCGTCAGCGCATCAGCCTTGGCATGCTTGAAGGCGGCGATTTCAGCAGGCGACAGCGTCGAACCCAACTTGGCATCCTTAGCCTTCTGGATGTCTGCGAGCAACTGCTTCTTAGCCTGACCGCTCTTGAAGGGACGGTACTGCTCGGGGTGCATAGCCAACTCGAAGAGTTCCTCGTTGTCCTGTCCGTAGTCCCAGCCATTCTCGTCCATCTCCTTCTTGAAGCCATCAAGTGCATTGGGGATAAGGGTATGTGGATCAGCATCGGTAAACTCACGACCCTGCTTCTTAGCCAGTTCGATGAATTCAGGATCGATAGTGCCAGGCACCTTGCCGCTCTTGCCGAGAATCATACCCCAGATGGCGTCGTCCATCATCACATAGCGACCCTTGCCCTGCTCCATGGTCAGCAAGTTCATCAGGGCTATGTTCTTGGTGTACTGAGAGAACGGTGTCACCAATGGAGGATAACCTACGCGGGGCCATACATACTCTACCTCGTTAAACAGCTTCACCAGCATGTCATCCATAGAGAGTGTGGGCTCGCCCTTCTTCTCACGCAACTTGTTAATCATGGACTGGATAGGACCGAGGTCGGCCATCATCGAACCCATCATACCACCAGGCAGACCACTGCCCAGCAAGAGTGAAGACATGTGCTTGTTGGCAGGATTGATGAAATAGCCCAACCAGTCGTCAATGAATTCCTGTGTCAGACTACGTGCCTGCATATACGCGTTCATATTAATATCAGCCACCTCGAAGCCCTCATTCTTCAGCATAGACTGTACAGAGATGATGTCGGGATGAACCTTACCCCATGACAGCGGCTCGATAGCGGTATCAATAATGTCGGCACCATTGTTACATACCTCCAGGATAGAGGCCATAGACAGACCAGGACCTGAGTGACCGTGGTACTGGATGATGATATCGGGATGCTTGGTCTTGATGGCCTTGGTCAATGCGCCCAACAGAGCAGGCTGGCCAATACCTGCCATATCCTTCAGACAGATTTCCTCAGCACCGGCGGCAATCACCTCGTCGGCAATTTTCGAATAATATTCGACGGTATGCACCGGACTGGTAGTGATACACAGCGTAGCTTGTGGAATCATACCAGCGGCCTTGGCCCACTTGATAGAGGGGATAATATTACGTGTGTCGTTCAGACCACAGAAAATACGGGGGATGTCCACACCCTGAGCTTTCTTCACCTTGTACATCAGTTCGCGAACGTCGTCGGGAACAGGGTACATACGCAGGGCGTTAAGGCCACGGTCCAACATGTGTGTCTGGATACCCACCTCATTGAAAGGCTTACAGAAGGCACGTACAGCCAAATTGGGGTTCTCGCCAGCCATGAGGTTCACCTACGGGCAAAGCACCCCATGTCAATGATAACGGGAGCAATGCGCTCTAACTGGTCCTTACGAGGTTGGAACTTGCCTGAAGACTGCCACATGTCGCGGTAGACAAGACTAAACTTAATCTTCTTTTTCATGCTATTTAATGGTTTGGAATTCAAATTTTGTGCAAAGGTACAAATTTATTGAGAAATATTTCTTACTTTTTGCAATATTTTGTAGAAAACAATAAAAAAGCACATTATGACATCCCACAAAAAAAGTCCCGCTACCACTATGCGGCAACGGGACTCTGTTATCATAGGCCTTATTTAACAAGGACGCTTCTTGGGCAGTTTGAAGACATCCTGAACTTCCTTCATCTGTGCCTCGGTCATGCCATCAGGTTCGGAACCCATATTACGGGCACACATGTAGATATTGGCAGCCTTGCAGAGCACATCGGTCTGGTCAAAGGCATCCATGATGTCGGTACCAACAGCCACTGTGCCATGTTTTTCCCACAGCACCACATCGTGGGTCTTGATCTGCTCCAGCGTAGCCTCAGCCAAATCGACAGACGACGGCAGAGCGTAGGGAACAATACCGATGCCCAGCGGTGCAAAGGCCAGTGTCTCAGGAATCATAGACCACAACACACGTGTCATCTCGTCACCCTTCAGGAAGCGCTGGATATGACTCATAGCCACCAACTCGATGGGGTGAGTATGGAGTGTAGCCTTATAACAAGAACCTGTCTCCAGCAGATAGTTCTGCAGTGCCAGGTGGGTAGGCAACTCAGACGTAGGTACAACGGGTTCGTCGGCAATCACCACATAGCTGGCACAGTCGTCACAGATGCGGATGATGCTACCATTCTGCATGGGTTCCTTGGCGAGGTCGCGCATGCGCTTGCCCGTTCCTTTACAATAGAAATACTTGCCTTTCAACTGAGGAAGCACCATACCAATCTGCTTCACATCAGAGATGGGTTGCAAAGCCTTGCACTCATCGTCCATAAACTCGGTGACATTAACAGTGATATTACCACCATTACGTTCTGCCCATCCCTTCTGCCAAAGATAACCAGTAACCTCGGCAATCTGATAAACTACCGCCTTCAACTGTTCGCGGCCTTCTAATATACTTTTCATTATTTCTTAACTCTTAATTCTTAACTCTTAACTATCTCAATAATTCTCTCCGTAGCGCTCTTTCGTTATCTGATCCAACGACTTGCCACGCGTATTGGGCATGCCAATCAGACCAACGATGAGGGCAGTAAGCAACAAAGCCACCATGCAATAGGCTGCTAAGGTGAAGCCTTCGCCATTTTCACCATAGATAAACGTGAAGACAAGACCCCACACTGCCGACAAGCCACGGACAACAAAGAACATAAAGCCCTGAGCGCCAGCACGGAACTTGGCAGGGAACAGTTCGGAGCCCCACAGGGCATAGAACACCTGCACAGAACTACCATTGTTGACACCCCACAGAATCGTGAACAACCAGATACCAGCAATGGTCGACACGCCGCCACCAATGATAAGTATCCACGCCGTCAAGGCTGCCGCCAGTCCGAAGACATAGAAGAAGCGGTGGGCCACCTTATCCACGAAAAAAGAGATGATAAAGGTGGTAACGACCACAAATACCCAGCTGACACAACTCAGCATGTTGGCAGCCTCATTGCTCAGACCACCAGCCGTCTCATAGATATGGGGCATGAAGAAGCCCATCACACTGGCTACCAGATTCCACGTCAGGTAGATAACAGCCAGGAAAGCGACTGTTTTGACAGCAATCTTGTTGGTAAACAACAGCTTTATATTGTCGACAATGCCATTCTGGTCTTTCGCCTTGTTGGCAGTAAACTCAGCACTCTCCTCCAGCTGACGCTGCAGGTTCCAGGCAACGAATGCCACAACGAACAGCGTGAAGAACACCACGCGGGAGCTAAATACCTGGACAGCAGCCTGAGCAGCATCAGCACCCACAATAGCATGAGCCAACGACTCTACAGGAGCATAGAGGTAGCCACCAGGTGCGAAAAGCATGCCAAAGAGCAAGATAATCATCGGACCAATGCCCCACGACATCTGCGAGATACAGATGTTGCGACCACGATTGTTGACTTCAGACGACTCAGAGATATAGGTCCATGAGGCTGGCACACCAATACCCACAGAGATACCCGTCACCATGAAGCCAGCCAACAGCATGGGGAAGTTGACGGCCAGCATTACAATGAGAACACCCGTCATGTATACCAGTAGGTTGTAGGTAAAGATGAACTTACGACCATACTTATCTGCCAGGAATCCACCTATAATGGCACCGATAGCAGCACCCAGCGCATTGGCACTCAGCGCATTGAGCCATCCCAGGTGCATCTCCGAAAGTCCCAAGTAGTTCTGCCACAGGGTGACACCACTGGCACCGGCAACGATAGCACCTGCATCGAGGTAATTGTTGAGAGACACGGCGAGCGTGCTCTTTAAACTACTTTTTGCCATTTCTTTCGTTATTACATTATACCGTTATTACGATTTCTTAACGACAAACCACGTCGCACTCAATATTCAGAATCTTAGCCACCTTCAAGATGGTGTCAATGTGATGTCCGACGGCAGCCGCCATGTGGTGGGTAGGACCTGCCTCGCTCCATTTGTTGACAAACTCACGACAGGACAGCGAGAATTTGGTACGCATATTGGTATCGCCAAAGGTGAAGATCTCGCCCTCCTCGTTATTGCCCTCAGCAGCCACGAACTTGAAGACACCGTTCTTGTCCTGTGTAATGGCCAGATAGGTCACAGGGCCCGTAGGAGGATAGAACTGCGTCAGATAGCCACCACCGGTCTTTCCATGGAATACGGGAACGATCTTCATCGTAGGCTTCTTGGCCTGCGAGATGTCAAAGTCGCCAGAGCCGGAGTGACCGATGATACAGATATCTTTGGGGAAGTCAATGCTATACATCTCTGCCAGCGTGCCAGTACCTGAAATGGTCTTCAGGATAGACATGGCCATAGCCACCTTCATATCGCCCTCAACAGCACAAGCGGTATGCTGCTTGATGAGCATCGAGAAGGCAGGAATCAGCATCGAGTCGAGCTTGCCAGCCACGCCCTGTGCAAAGCCTGCATAGTGTGAGGCTATCATACCCAGTTTCTCGTCCTTGACCCACTGTTCGAAGGCAACAACATACTTCGCCATATCCCAAACCTTCTCAATGGTACCGCCACCCTCAATGTCGAAGGTGTCGAGGATATCCTGTGCCTTAGCACGGATGGCAGCCTCATCGGTGATGTTATCGGCAATAGCCCACATCTGCTCCCAGTCGAACTGCTTGGTATAGACAAACATGCGGTGGTAAAGGTTGGTCTCATCGATGTAGAGGTCCATCATGCCAGGATAGGGACGGCCTATCTGTGCAATATTCGTATCGCGGAAACGGCGACGCACCTGAGCGGCACGGCACCAGTCCTCAATCTCTGCCTGTACGCCAGGGTCGCCACCTTCAACGACACCCGTAATAACAGCAGAGCGCTTACCTGCACGATTCAAGTCGGCAACCATCTCACCAATAGCGCCGCAAGCATACAGATCGCCCAGCCACGTAGGAATATCCGTCTTAGCGTAGTCGGGAGCCAGCTTCTTCTGCAGATTGACGATGACAACAGGTACGTCAAGGTCGCGTACGGCAGGTAACATATTATAAGAGGTGCAGTAGGTCAGCATCTGCAGGATGACGAGGTCGACATCAGCTGCGCGGAACTTATCGCCAGCAGCCATCGACTGTTCCTTGGTGGTTACCATACCACCGTCGATAATCTCGATGCTGTCGGGCAGCGTCTTCTTAAAGGCCTCGTACTGTGCCTCAAAATTAGGTACGAGTTGCGGGAACTGTGGCAGGTATGCCTGAAGGGCAATAGAGAATACACCTACCTTTGCTTTGGTTTCTACTAATGGTTTTGCCATAGTGTTACTGTTTTTAAGTTATTTGTTAATTATCTTATTAATATTTGTCTCTTGTTATTTCACGACAACCTTGCGTCCATTGATGATATACAGACCAGGCAAGGTAGCTGCTGACAGGCGTTGACCATGAAGGGTGTAAACATCATAGTTATCGCCAGCGGCAGCTCTGACATTGGTCACTGTCGTCGTGTTGTTGCTGAGTAGTCTAGTCAGCTGTTTGACGATACCTTCAATGCTTCCATAACCTTTCAGCATTAGGTCACCAGCCAATGTGCCTTGATTATAATGGTTATGGTCGGCAAAACAGCTAATGATAGCCTGTGCAGCAGCATCAGCACTGGCATAGCCGTTCTTGCTGTAGTCAGCCACATAGGCGTTGAAAGCAGCATCAGCATTCTTGCCAATCTCCACAAAACCGAGATAGTTGTCGTCGTTCTTCTCGCGCTGTGCAGCCACTTTGCGCACAATGGTCTCGTAGCTATCCTTGCGATAACTGTCAAAGGTGTGGGTTGTGGCATTGTAACCACTAGCATAGCTAGATACTGCTCCATGGGGTGTATAGCTATTGATAATAATCTTAGCTCCCAGTGCCTCTGCAGCATTGAGATAGTAATTCATATCTGCCTCGTAGCTGTTGCCCATACCGTTAGTGCCATTGTTACCAAACATCACGATATCATCTGGATAGATGTCGAGCAGTACGCCATAGAGTTTACCTTGCATATAATAGGTGGAGAGGTTACGTCCACCGGCTCCGTTGTTTTTGAAGTCGCAGAGCGCAAACAGTTCAGGGAAGGTTGACGACATTCCACTGAGGCGGTAAGCCCACGACCCATTATTAGCTGACGTAGAGTCACCGATATGATGAACAACACGCTTAGCACGCTTTTTACGCGGTGCCTGCTTGGTAACTGTAATGGCACTGATACCTGCCGCGCTGACATTCTCACCTGTTGCCACCTGAAGATCTATCTTGTCTGTTGTACCAGGCACAGTATAGCTGACGGTCTTCATCGTCGTGTTGGTACCCAACTCATAGCCTAAGAGATCACTATTGATATAGCCGGTAGTGAGCACACCTTGATAGGTAATCTCTACCGTATAGAAGGCTCCCGGACAGATATCAATATTGTATTTTGTCACAGGCGTATCAAAGACAAACGATGTGGGGCGCATGTTCACCGTGATGTCTTTCTTTAAGTCTTTACCATCGCTATCCTTGCAGGTTCCACGGATGATGAGTGATGTAGGTTGCGCAGAGGACGCAATGCTGAGGATGCCTGTTGCAGCATCAAAAGCGATGCTCTCGCTGTTGGTGAAAGGTATGGTACCATCGGCAGTATAAGCAGCTAAGGCGACCTTACGGTCGACTGTAGCACCTTGACCATCAACCACCTGTGCAGCGAATGTCACCTCCGTAGGACGCGCATCGTCGAAGGGAATGATGATGTTCTGGGTATACTGTGTGAACTTAATGCTCTCGCCATCACCCAGCACTGTGACTTGTGTGATGGTTGAAACGCCACCAATGGTGACCTGAATGGTAGCAGTACCCGCCGTAGCCGAAGAGCTAAGGCTCAGCGTTGCTTGATGACTGTCATCGGCATCGGGAGTGATGATCAGCGATTGACACATATCTTCCTCCAGAATAGTCCATGTGGCCTTATCGGTAACTGGATAGCCATCAGTATCAGTGGCTGTCACTGCAAGACGGGCTTTATCGTTAGCAGGGATGGAGAGCATTGCTTTGTCAGTCGTCAACTGATAGGTCTCTGTATTGATGGTCGGAGTGTAAGCCTTACAAGAAGCGATATCTACAGAGCCCGTAGCATTATCATTAAAGCCGATATTGACACAATTGCTGCTGCCAGCTTGCGGTGCTGTCTGGATGGCAGTCTCTGTAGTGAGGTTACCATTACTGTCGTATATACGGGCGAAGCAGCGTTGACTACCATTATCGGCCGAAAACACGATGCGCTGCCACTGGCCGGGAGTGATGCCGGTGGCATCCATCGTAGCACCACCCACTGCGATTAAGGCTCCAGGATTATTATAGCGCACCAACACATCGACAATAACCTGTCCCTTAATATTGCCCATTGTATGAGCAAGTGTGTGACTCTTACCTGATGTGTTGGCCGTCAGACGTATATAGCGTTTGTCATTTTCGATCACCAGTCGTGCATCGGGAGTATCGGTTCCCACCACCGTCCAACCGCCAGTGATAGGGTCATGACCACTGCCGTCAGAAGAGGCAATGAGGCTATAGCCGTCAAGTGCAGCGGGATAGTCCATAAAATCCACAGGATAGCCTGCCAACGGCAACACCTGTTCGTTAGTCATCTTTTTGTTACCCAATGCAGTGACGTATTTGCGGGCTTTCACCGTCTGGTCACCATAGGTGATGGTAGCCGTCATGCAACCATAGAAGTTCATGGGCACATCACAGAGGTTGAAGGTAGTCGATGTGCTGCCCGTAGCGGTAGCGGGGAAACTACCATACGAATCACAATACTGACCCTCGGTATCATTGGCGGTTTTGAATCCCTCAACATCCCACACCACATTGAAGTTAACGCCCTTCTTAGAAGCAGTCAGGGCATTGATGGTGCTGCCATCGTTGCCTATGATGTAGAGAGAGTAAGGATTCTTGAATGCTGCCGACGTGCTGGAACCGAACGTCATACTTTCTGCACCAGTGATAGCTGCATTGAGGATGGTGTTTCCGTCTGTCGCTGTGTCGGAGAGGTCGCTAACGCTGACAGTGAAGTTGTCAATGGCATAGCAGCGGTCAGTATTGTTAATGTTGCTGGTAAACTGCACATAGGCAATATTGTTCTTTAAAGTGCCTATGCTGCCTTGTAGAGTAGTTGTCTTACCCTGTACCGTAAACGACATCAACAGGCGTCCCTGAGCGGTAAGCGTCATGGAGATGTGCGGGTGACGGCCTGACGTAGCGGTATATGGTTTGCCATTGCCACTGAAGCCATTGGCACCACTGCCCATAGAAAAGGCATTGAATCCATCAGGGGTATTACCAGCGATAGTTGCTGCAGTAATTTGTCCTAACTTGGCATCATAGGTGTAGGAGGCCAATGCTTTCCCGTCGCTGTTCTTCACGGTGACAGTAGCTCCCTGATTCTTGCTCCAGTAGCCGTGGAATGCATCCCATTCAACAGTTACAGCTCCTTTGCTGACTGTCTTTGCCGCGTTACCGTCACGTCCGGTGATGGCACATGTGGCCGACGTGTTACAGATGTTCAGCACACGTCCGAAACCTGTCAGATCACTGTTGAATATAGCGACCTTTCCCGCAGCAGGCTCTGTAGCCTCCACACCAAAGATGTTTGTCGTACCAGAGAAATCTTCGCTGACCAATGTGGTCTGTGCTGCCGTATCCACACAGTGAATGCACAGTACGGAGAGTAGCAGGCGGAAGATATTTGTCTTAGTCATCATGAGGTCGTGGTTATGCTTGGTGCGTAATAGTAAGGAAACGCTCGTAAGCCTCATCCCAAGCACGACGGTCAGCTGTCGGATGATAGGCTACCATATCGACACTGTTGGCAATAATCTTGCGCATCTGCCAGATATCATCAACCTGTCCCATGGCCTTTGCCTGGATCATGATATTACCGATAGCAGTGCACTCCTGAGGACCGGCAAGTACCTCAACACCGAGAGAATCAGCCGTAAACTGCGTAAGATACTTGTTCAGCGAGCCGCCACCAATGACATGTAACACGTTAAGGTCGAAACCTGCGAACTCTTTCAGCCACTCGAACACCTGACGGTAGCGCAATGCCAGCGAGTCGAAGATGCAACGGCATATCTCTGCTGGTGTTTCAGGTACGGGCTGTCCTGTCTGATGACAGTACTGCTGGATAGCTTCTATCATCGATGGTGGATTGGCAAAGGCCTTGTCATCGGGATTGATGATAGAGCGGAACGCCTCTACCTGCATGGCAGAGCCCTGCAGTTCAGGATGGCTCAGTTGACGTACCTCTTCAGGCCACTCCTTGCGGCAGCGCTCATAGAGCCACATGCCACAGATGTTCTTCAGGAAGCGGGTAGTACCCTCTATACCACCCTCATTGGTAAAGTTCAGTTCGTAGCTACGGTCACTGATGATGGCATTCTTCGTCTCGATACCCATCAGGCTCCAAGTGCCACTGCTGAGATAGGCAAACTGCTCATTCTTGGCAGGCACGGCAGCCACTGCAGAACCGGTATCGTGACCAGCAACGGCAATGACGGGAATGGCACCCAGACCTGTCATCTTCTGCACCTCTTCAGTCAGCACGCCTATCTGCTCGCCAGGCTGTACCATACGTCCAAACTGGCTGCGCTTCAGACCAACACTCTCTACGAGTTTATCGGAGAGGTCGCCCGTACGTGGGTCGAGCATCTGCGATGTTGAGGCAATGGTATATTCACAGACAGCCTCGCCCGTCAGCATCCACGACAGTGCATCGGGTACGAAGAGTATCTTCTTGGCCATCTTCATGGCGACGTTGCCATCCTGCTGCATAGCATAGAACTGGAACAACGAATTGAAGTTCATGAACTGTATACCCGTAATGTCATAGACCGTCTTGCGGTCTACCACTTTCTCCAGGTATTCCTCCATCCGTCCGAAGGTATGTGGGTCACGATAGGCCATCGGATTACGAAGGATAGCACCATCCTCGCCAATGAAGACAAAGTCGACGCCCCACGTATCAATACCTATTGATGTGATGGTGAGTCCACGACGTGCCACCTCCTTCAAGCCACGAATCATCTCAAAGTACAAGGCATAGATATCCCAGTAGAAATGTCCGCCAGTCTCAATCAGGTTATTAGGGAAACGGGTTATCTCCTCCTGTTCCAACTTGCCGTCAGCAATACTGCCAATGATGGTTCGCCCACTGGTAGCTCCCAAGTCAACGGCAAAGAAATATTCTTTGTTTTCCATTTAACACATTAGTTTTTCTGTAGTTCGTTTGTTAATTGCTGACAAAGTTACAATATTTACCGCATAATCACAACAAATATTATACTAATTTATGCAAAAACGCTGTTTTTCTCTCTTTTTTTATTACTTTTGCACTTGCAAAACAAAGCACTAACTACTATGACTGTAAGATCTCTAATAGCCTTTCTCGTCTTGGTTGCTGCCACTTCTGCCATGGCACAGTCAGGTCTCAACAAGAAACAATTCGACAAGTACTGGATGGTGGAATCAGAGTCAAAGGACTACCGCGTCACTTTCCGCGGCGACACTTGTGAACTGCTGTCACCCAAGGGGTTGACTCTATGGCGTAAGCAAGTGATGACCAGCGATATGGTGGTAGAATATGACGCACAGGTTGTAGATGAGGGGCGCGATGGTGACCGTGTCAGCGACCTAAACTGCTTCTGGCTGGCGAGTGACCCGCAATGCCGCGACATCTGGAGTCGTCAGCAGTGGCGCAGCGGCATCTTTCTGCGCTGCTATACGCTACAGATGTACTATTTGGGCTATGGCGGCAATCATAACAGCACCACTCGTTTCCGCCGCTATCAGGGTGACGAGCGTGGTGTAGACAGTATGGCATATCGCCCTGCTATTCTGAAGGAATATACAGATGCCAACCACCTGCTGCGGGCCAACCACTGGTATCATGTCAAGATAGAAAGCACTGGTGGCAGAACACGGTTCTACATAGATGGTGAACTCCTTGTAGACTACCTCGACCCCACCCCATTGCAGCGTGGATGGTTCGGCTTCCGTACCACACTGTCACGTACCCGCATTACCAATTTCCAAGCAAGAGTCATTAACAATAGTCTGCGGGCTACGGGCATTCCCCTACACTGGCTCCAGGAACCACAGGGAGAGCACCCCGTCACTTTCGGTATACCCTTCCGCCAGGGTGAGCTCAAGGATGCCGGTCTGTTAGCATTAGACAATGGTGCACCCGCTGCCGCATGGCCAACAGCCTGGTGGCCTGACGGTTCCGTAAAGTGGGCTGCCCTGTCAGCAGTAGCCGACAGCAACACCTTACGGGTGGTCAAGAAAGACAAGAAGGCGAAAGCCACAACAGCCCTTTCCGTCAGCGACAACGGCAGTCAGTATATCATCAACACAGGACGACTGTCTGCATGGTTGCCCAAGACGGGTAACACGCTGATTGACAGCATGAGCATCGACGGAAAGGCTGTAGCGACCAATACCCTCCTCACCGCCACAACGACAAAAGGCTGCTACACCTCTTATATAAATAAGGTAGCCATTGAACGTCAGAGTGCTATAGACGCTGTCGTCAGAATAGACGGCTGCCACAGCGACGGTCAGCGTCGCTGGCTGCCATTTACCATCCGTCTACACTTCTGGCAAGGCAGCCAACAGGTGAAGATGATTCATACGTTTACCTATGACGGAGAACAGACGACAGACTTCATCACCTCATTAGGGGTACGCTTTGGTGTGCCCATGCGGACAGAGACGTACAACCGTCACGTCGCCTTTGCCATGTCGCCAGAACGTCTATGGACAGAACCCATACAACCCCTTGACGGCCGGCGGGAGCTGCGCATGGCACAATCGCCCTCGGAAGAAGGACGCGGCATACCCCAGAAGCACAACATTCAGATGGACCAGATGCAGGGTAAGCGCATACCACCACGCGAGGCTTTCGACAAGATTGGTCAGTTGCTCATCGACAACTGGGCGCAGTGGGACGGTTTCCGTTTGTCACAACTGACAGACAACGCCTTCTCTATCCGCAAGCGTGCCACCAATAGTTCTCCGTGGTTAGGAACGCTGACGGGCGAACGCTCGCCGGGCTATGCCTTTGTAGGCGACACAGAAGGCGGTCTGGCTGTCAGACTGAAAGACTTCTGGCAGTCGTACCCGTCGACCATTGAAGTCAGCGATGCCCGCAGCAACGAGGCACATCTGACGCTGTACCTATGGAGTCCGGAGGCAGAACCCATGGACCTGTGCCACTACGACACCATTGCCCACGGACTGTTGGAGAGCTACGAGGACGTACAGGAGGGGATGAGTACGCCATACGGAATAGCACGCACCAGCGAGCTATGGCTCTTGCCCCAACAGGGCTACCAAGGTCCAGAGGCTACCAGTAAGCAGATTGCCCAACTCAACGACGAGAACCGTCTGTTACCCACGCCCGAATACCTGCATAGCCGCCAGGCCTTCGGCATCTGGTCACTGCCAACCAGTAACACGGAGGTAGAACAGCGCCTGAACGAATACATCAGCATCTACCAGAAAGAGATAGAACGCCATAAGTGGTATGGTTTCTGGCACTATGGCGACGTCATGCACGCCTACGATCCCGAGCGCGACGAGTGGCGCTACGACGTGGGTGGCTATGCGTGGGACAATACCGAGCTGGCTTCTCCCGTATGGCTATGGACGATGTTCCTGCGCAGCGGACGAACAGACATCTGGCGCATGGCAGAGGCCATGACGCGCCACAACAGCGAGGTCGACACCTACCACATAGGACCTTTTGCCCCATTAGGCAGTCGTCATAATGTCAGCCACTGGGGTTGCGGTGCCAAGGAGGCTCGCATCTCGCAGTCAGCATTTCTGCGCTATCACTACTATCTGACAGCTGACGAACGGTTGGGCGACCTGATGCATGCACAGACTGACGCAGACACACTGCTGCTTCACCTGGATCCCATGCGACTGGCCGAGCCCCGCGAGAAGTTTCCCTGCTCTGCCCCAGCCCGTCTGCGCATCGGTCCCGACTGGATGGCATACGCTGGCAACTGGATGACAGAATGGGAGCGCACCGGCAACACCTACTATCGCGACAAGATCATAGCTGGCATGCAGTCAATAGCCAGTCTTACCGACGGACTGTTCACTGGCAACAAGGCCTTAGGCTACGACCCACAGACAGGTCGCATCAGCTACGACGGTCCTGCTGACCTGCGCAATACCAATCATCTGCTTAGCATTATGGGAGGCTTTGAGGTGATGAACGAACTGATGCCAATGACAGACTGCAAATCTTTTGAGCAGGCCTGGCTTGACCACGCCCGTCGCTACCGCCAGATGGCACTGAAGGTCAGCAAGAACCATTTCCCCGTTCGTCGTCTGGACGCCTACGCAGCATGGCGTGACCGTGACGCACAGCGGAAGGCTGCTGTATGGAGTGCACTCCTTGCACCTCGCAAAGGCATCTCCACCAACGATGCGGCACTCTGGTCGCTCGATGCCATATACATGTTAGAGGTGCTACCCTAAGACAGCACCTCTAACATCTTACCTCAGACATCAGCCCTCAGACATCTTACTTCTTACTTCTTCAAATACTTGGCCAATGGACTGTTGTTTGCACGCAGTCCCTTGGCAACGCTCTGTGCATTGGTTTTAGCACCTAACAACGACGTGTGAGTGTGGTCGTGGTTGAAGTACTTCATTGCCTTCTCTTTCTTGCCACACTTCTTGTCTAGGAAGTCAGCAGTGATGTTATGCAAGTCGACGAACTCGACACCCGTAGCCTCAGCCACTTCGCGATACCACTTGCCATAGGTGTCGTTGCGGCGCTCAATCTTACCATTAGGCCACTCATTGCGTGGTGTCAGCGATACCAGAATCGGCGTAGCTCCCTTCTCACGGACATCCTGAATAAACTTCTTCAGATACCAACCGAAGGAGAATACCACTTCATAAGAGCCTACCTGTGTATTACTCTTCAACTTCTGGTCAATCACATTCTGCTTCGACAGGTCTTCTTTGGCAGCCTGCATCTTATAGACGTGGCAAGTATCAGCGGCAGTAGCAATAGCACCACGATATTTGGGTTTGTCTATAGGACTAATGTCATTGTGTCCAAACTGTATCAGCACAAAATCGCCCGGCTTCAGCGAGTTATACACCTTATCCCAACGGCCCTCGTTCAGATAGGAGCGACAGCTACGGCCAGCCATGGCAGCATTGACGATATCTATTTTTGACTCGTCAAAGACAGTGTTTGCCACAGCGCCCCAGCCCCACATGCCATTCTCATCTTTGTCAGCATTCTTTACAGTGCTGTCACCAGTGATAAACACCACTGGCTTACCCGCTGTGCGGGTGATATCGTAGACGGGCAGCTGTACATTGCGCATCATGGCCTTCAACGGGTTCAGTGCAGGGTTGTGACTGGCCATCAGACCTTCGGCAGCAGACCTGGCATTCATCATAGCGCCAAAGCGACTGGTATGGATCTTATCCAAGAAGAAATGATAGTCAGTTTTCCAGGGGCCATAGCTATCCAGTTTCTGTGCAGAAATTTCGTTCAAATCAACAAAGGGCACGCCTTCCTCAGCAGCCACCTGCATCTGCCACTGGGTATGTGGTTTACGGACAATCTTGCCTTTCTCGTCGTAAGCATTACGTGGAGTCAGCGACATCAAGATGGGGTTACCGCCCATCGCGCGTACATCTTTTATATATTTACGCATGTAGCCACCGTAAGTATATACCGTCTCCTGCTCTCCTGTCTCCTTGATGGTGACATTCAGCGTATCGTATCCTGCTCCAGGAATGCTGGCACGGGCACGCCCCGAGTCATACGGTCCGTTGTCGTTATGACCAATAGAAATAATCACCCAGTCCCCTGGACGGATAGCCTTCTTAATGGGTTCCCACAGTTTGTTGTAGAACGTACGGCTACTCATACCTCCCAGTGCCTGGTTCTCTACCGTAATCTTCGTCGGGTCAAAATACTCATGGGCATAATAGCCCCAGCCCCACTGACCATTGTTACCATTACCCATCGTACCTGTACGCATCGTGGAGTTGCCAATCAAGAACAACACCGGATTATTGCCTCGGCGACTGGAGCCCGGTACGGGACGTGCGGTCATAGCCTTGGCAATACTATCGGGTGTATTATCCACCACCCCATTCACATCCTTCACTCCGGTACGGTCTGTTACCTGAGCCATTGCTGTCAGCACAAAAGCCGACAACAAACAAAGCATTATTCTTTTCATATTCATATTATTTTAGTAGTTTGTAAGCTGCTGCAAAATTAATATAATTTCCGGTATTATCAAAAAAAACATCAAAAATCTTGCAAAATCAAATAAATCTTCATACCTTTGCCCGTGAACAAACTATTTACTAAAACAGCCTTGTTAAAATTTTGTATATTTATAGGAAGCAGTATAAGAAAGGAGCGAAGATATTGGGTGAGCTTTGGGATTCATCACTCCCTGGCGCTGCGAGAACTTCGCAGGCAGTCCACGCCAGCGAACCATTAAGGAGGTATGTGCCATGCCTGACAGGAATGAACGATTTTCCCCTTTTACGAACAAATTTGCAGTTTCTATATATATAGAATAGGCTACCTTTGCAGCAGAAACATAAATCAAGACACAGACTACAATGAAGAAGCAACTACTCACATTAGCACTTGCACTGGCTGCCACGCTGACAGCCAATGCCACCAACACGAGTACAGAAGACCGCAAACTCTGGGGCTCTATAGCCGTAGCTCCCAGTTCAGACGCCATAAACCTTGGTGACTATACATCAGCCAACAACAAGGTGCTGCTTACCTGGCGCATGCTGCCAGGCGACGACGGTACTGAGGAGTTTAACCTGTGGCGTAAGATGGGTACAGGCAATTGGTCGTGCGTGAACGATGCCTTCAAGACTGGCAATAAGGGCATCAAGGCTACCAACTATCAGCATACTCCCATTAGCACTATTACGGGCGACATCTACTACCGTCTCACTTATAACGACGGACAGAAGTCTCCCGACAACTACATCGGCGAGTATGTCATGAAGAAGGAACAGGCTGAGGCAAAGGTTCCCTATATCTCCATTCCTCTGAAAAGCACTGAGGATGTCAGTGGCGAGCAATATGCCAATATCTTCAAATATCAGGCCAACGACTGTTCAGTAGGTGACCTCGATGGTGATGGTCAGATGGAGGTTGTCGTCAAGCGACTGCTCACTTACTACGATGCCGATGGCAATATCACAGGAACCAGTGAGGGTGCTGGCGATAGCGACAAGCGTGCTAAGCACATTGCCATTTTCGACGCCTATCAGCTCGACGGCACCTTTATGTGGCGCGTCATGTCTGGTCCAAACATCATTGCAGGAAACTCTATCAATTTTGCTGTGGCCGACCTCGATGGCGACGGCTGCTGTGAGGTGGTGACAAAGACAGGTGAGGGCACTATTTTTGGCGACGGCAAGGAAATTGGCGACACGGATGGCGACGGAAAGACTGACTATCGTGACGTATGGCCTGCAGGACACTATACTGGTGACGGTCCCAAGGGATATGGAGGTCCGGAATTTTTCTCTGTCATCGACGGTAAGACCGGTCGTGAACTGGCCCGCAACAATTTCATTGCCCGTGGACCAGAAGGACAGACACCCGCACAGTGGGTCTCTAATTGGGAGGCTAACGACTGGAAGTGGGATCCACGCGACAAAAAATACTATTGGAAATTGGCCAACTCGCTGCGCCTGGGCGTTGCAGAGTTTACCGGTAAAGGTATTCAGGTATTTCTCGGACGTGGTGTCTATGGTCGCACCATCGTAGAAGCTTGGGACTACCAGCCTGGCACGGCAGATGCTGAGCGTGGACTAGAAGGCTCGCTGACACGCCTGTGGAAATTCGACACAGACATTACCGGTGGCAAGGATAAGAATAAGGACGGCAAGGCCAACTCTGCCTATGCTGGACAAGGCAACCACGCCTTTAACATAGCCGACCTCGATGGCGACGGCCTCGACGAGGTGATGTATGGCTCTTGCGCTTTCGACCACGATGGCACTGGCCTCTGGTCATCAGGTCTGGGTCATGGTGATGCCAACCACGTCGGTGTGTTCCAGAAGGGTTACGAGGGTTTGCAGGTATACCACTGCCTGGAAGGCGGTAAGACCGAGGTTGCACTCCACGATGCCAAGACAGGGGCTGTCATCTGGGACATCGTTGCAGCAGAACCTGGTGACCAGGGTCGCTGTATGGTAGCCGATGTAAACCCCAATTCTCCGGGCTGTGAGTTCTGGAAATATGGCAACGAGCTCTTCGACCAAGATGGCAATCCGCTGATGAACAACGAAGGCAGCGCTCGTGCCAAGGAGTCTTCCTGCAATGCCGGCATCTGGTTCGACGGATATCTCTGCCGTCAGATGATTGATGGTGGTATTATCAATAGCTACTCCCACGGCCGCACCTTCACCATATATCGCTACGACATCTCGTTCAACAACTCCACCAAGTCCAATCCCGGCTGGTATGGTGACATGCTGGGCGACTGGCGTGAAGAGGTTATCCTCCCCGATGCAACGAAACTGAAAGATATCAAGGTCTTCTCTACCTGGTATCCCACAACCCTTCGCATTCCTTACCTCATGAGCGACCACACCTATAAGATGCAAACCATCCATGAGCAAGTGGGTTACAACCAGCCTACCAATGTGGGTTATTATATCGGTAGCGACCAGAAGGAAGAAGAAATCTGGGCTGCCGCCAAGAAGGCCGAAGAGGATCGCCTCGCTGCCCGCGAGATGACGCTGGGCATCAACGAACTGCCATCAGCCAACCGTCAACCCGCCGACAACGCCTGGTACAACATGATGGGTCAGAAAGTACAGACTCCTATCAAGGGGCAGATCTATATTCACAATGGCCGCAAGGTTCAATGGGAGTACTGATAAATACAAGTAGGTTATTACCCATGTCAAGGCATATCTTCATCATCATGACATGGTTCTTGGTAATATGTACCGAGACGAAGGCTCAGCAGGTCAGCATAGCCCCCTATTATGGGGGACGGCAGGCCGCACTGAGCCTGACCTTTGACGACGGACTGGAGGACCAGTACACGCTGGCCTTCCCAGAGCTGAAACGAAGGGGACTTAAAGCGACGTTTGCCATCATCGGGTCGAAGGTGGGCGGTATCATGCGTTCGAAGCAGGACCGCATCGACGGCACCAACGGCACACCCGTCATGACATGGGAATAGTTGCGCGAAATGGCTGCCGACGGACAGGAGATTGCCAGTCATGGTTGGGAAAACTGAAGCCCCATACGCAGGAACTGTTGAAGAATCGCGACCTCATCGCCATCGATCAGGACCCATTAGGTCTGCAGGCGCATGTTGTAAAGTACGACAAGGAAAACGGAACCTATGTTTTAGCCAAAGACCTCTTGGAACGTGGCGGTCTAACGCGCGCTGTCGCTTTCTATAACCCCACTGACAAGCCCCGCACTGTGCAAATCGGCTTTGTAGATCTGGAACTCGGTGGCACCATCCAGGTTAAAGATCTATACGAAGGCGGTAGCCAATTCTTCACTCTTAACTCTTCACTCTTCACTATAACGGTTCCTGCCCACGGCTGCCGTATCTTCCGCATGACGGCTACGGAGCGACTGCCACGCACCCGCTACGAAGCAGAAACAGCCTATCTCACCAGCTATCAGGAATTGTCAACCCCCCATGCCGTGGGTAGTGCCTACTATGCTGAAGACACGCAGTGTAGCGGTGGGATGAAGGTGGTCAATCTGGGCGGTCACGCCGACAACGACCTACAGTGGCGCGACGTTTTCTGTCAGGAGGACGGTAGCTATACCATCACCATCCATTGCGCATCATTCAGCAACAAGGCCGCCCTCATTGTGGCTGCCAATGGTGGTGCTGGCCAAGTCTTCAAGACCGACAATGCCAAAGACGGTGACATCCACCTGACACTGTCCTTGAAGAAAGGGCTGAACACCATTCGCCTCTATTGCGACTATTCTACTATGCCCGACATTGACTATATGACCATCAACATGCAATAATTATCATTATAACACGTTATAATGTTATGAAACAGCTACTATCATTGATTGTGTTTGCTTGCTGCAGTCTGTCAGCAGCGGCAGGTGTATATAATGTACGCGACTATGGAGCTAAGGGAGATGGCAAGACCCTCGACTCACCAGCCATCAATGCTGCCATCGAGGCTGCTGTTAAGAATGGCGGCGGACAGGTGCTGCTACCTGCCGGAAAGTACCTCAGTGGCAGCATCCGTCTGAAGAGTAATATCGACTTGCACCTCACCGCTGGTGCTGTCATCCTCGCTGCACCGGCATCGATGAAGGCTTACGACGAGAGTGAGTCGTTTGGCGGTTTTCCGGAATATCAGGACGGCGGCCATACTTATTTCCACAATTCCCTGATTTGGGCGGAAGGACAAACCAACGTATCCATCACCGGCCATGGACTGATTGACGGCAAGGGGTTGACGCATAAGGACACGGAGGCCGGCGGCAAGCTGAAAGGTGGCAGCATCGGTACAGGCGACAAGGCCATCGCGCTGAAACTCTGCCGACAGGTCACTATCCGCGATATCAGCATCTACAGGGGAGGCCATTTCGGCATCATCATGACGGGCTGCGACTTGTCGACCATCGACAATGTCACCATCGACACCAACCGCGACGGCTTCGACATCGATTGCTGTAAGTTTATGACCATCACCAACTGCCGCATCAACACACCACGCGACGATGCCTTGGTACTGAAGTCGTCGTATGCATTGAAGAAACCGGTCGTCTGCGAGCATATCGCCGTCAGCAACTGTAACATCACGGGCTATAAGTGCGGATCACTGATTGACGGCACCTATATCCCGGAGCCTGTCAACTGGGTGTGCGGTCGATTTAAGCTGGGAACGGAGTCGAATGGTGGTTACCGCAACATCTCGCTGACCAACTGCACCTTCATGTATTCCTCCGGGCTGGCTTTCGAGGAGGTCGACCAGGGAAAGATGGAGAATATCGTGGTGAGCAACATCACGATGAGCCATGTCCACCACTACCCTATCTATATCACCACCGGCTGTCGCAACCGTGGTCCCAAGGAGGTGACGCAGCCATCGTCAGCACGCGACATACAGATTAGCAATGTCATTGCCGACGACTGCGACTCGCTGTGTAGCATCATCGTCACCGGCATGAAGGACGAACCCATCCGTAATGTATGGCTGTCCAATATCCGTTTATACTTCAAGGGAGGCGGTGCCAAGGAACTGGTCAACAAGAACTACCGTGAGCAGGGCACTAACTATCCCGAGCCGAAGTTTGCAGGGTGGACGCCGGCATACGGTCTCTATGCCCGCCATGTGGAAGGCCTGCACGTCAACGATGTCACCTTCCGCTACGAGCGTCCAGACTATCGTCCCGCCGTCGTGCTCGACGATGTGCGTGATGCTACGCTCCACCATATCGATGCGCCAACCGAACAGGGTGTTGACAAGGTGGTCACCTTCACGTCCGAGAATATCCGACAGGAATAGTCACTGAATCATCTTCAGTAACGTCATCAAAGACTTTTCGTCGTTCCAACTAAATCCTGGCATGGCCATAGCCGATGCCAAAATTGGGCGTTTTTCTTTCGGCAGCAGCCGCTTCATAGAACGTTCATGGGCGATAACAAACTTACCACTAATCCGAAAGATAAAAATGTTCTTTATCGGGAAATGGATGTCCTGCTCGCTCTGCAAGTCTACCATCGTGTAGCCAATCATATCGTTAAAGTCGAGACTCGTTATCTCACGGTTGTTGGCAATCTGCTGGCGGTAAGACTCCATGTCAATCATCTGTGCACAATAGAGCACGTCATGATTTACCGTATCCACCTGGTAGGCCAGCAAGGTGTCTATCCTCAGATAGCTGCGGTCTTTGAAATCGACTCTCAACACGGTATTCATATTTGCTTCCTTGGTATCCAATCCGCTTTTATAAAGCAACGAGCTGTTTTTCAGGAAGATGTTTGCCAATGACAGGTTCAGTATCTTGCCGTCAGCCAGCATCACCTTGGCAGGACGAAACTCCTTATACACCGTAAGCGCCGGTGTTACTGCCTGGGCATGACAGCGAACAATGCCTGCTATTGCGAGTAATACTATCAGAATGTTTCTTTTCATAAGTCGTACGATTTAGCTTGTTTTGTAGATTCTGCCGACAAAATTACAAATAATTTTGTAAAAACATGCCATGATTAAGATTTTTTTCGTAACTTTGCACCGACAAACAAGCTAAGATTTCACTAAAACAACCTAAATGAATATGAAGAAACTGTTTTTGCTGACAGTCCTTTGCGGACTGACGCTGTTAGTTGCCAATGCTCAGCGCGTAACCGATAATCTGAGTCGTGGCATTGTGGCTATACCACAGGGTGACAAGACCGGACAGGATGAGCGCTATGGCATGTCAGGCTCAGGAATCTTTGTCAGTTGGCGCATACTGCCGACAGAATATTACGACACGAAGTATAATCTCTACCGTGGCTCGGAGAAGATTGCCAGTGACCTCACCGTGTCAAACTACCAGGACGACAAGGGAAAGAAGTCAGATACCTACAAGGTAGTTCCCGTCATAAGAGGTACGGAACGCAATGATCTAGCCGCGACCTGCACACCATGGGAGCATCAGTACTGGGAGATCCCTGTAAAGGCTGTTGTCAACCGTAATGGTCAGACACTCAGCGGCTACACACTGAACGACTGTGCTGTAGCCGATGTCGATGGCGACAAGCAGATGGAATTCGTCGTCAAGCGCCGTAATGACAGCGGTAATATCAGAACCTCCGGCAACACAACCGACTTCAACCTCCATGAATGCTACAAGATGGATGGTACCCGTCTGTGGTGGATTGATATGGGCCCAAATCTGATGGCAGGTCCTGACGAGCAGTTCGACATCATTCTCTATGATTGGGATCAGGACGGAAAGGCCGAAGCCTTGATGCGTGGTGCAGACAATATGATTATCCACACTGCAACAGGCAAGACCATCAATATTGGTAACATGAACTACTATGCCCCTCGTGATGAGTACACCAAGGAAGGTACAGAATATCTTCTTTATATCAATGGTGAAACCGGCGAGCCCTACGGATGGGACGGTTCAGAGAATTGGACACCCATGGTTTATCCTTTGCCTCGTTTTGAAACAGGTGAGACGAACTATGCTACAGTTTGGGGCGCTAACGACACAGGCCACCGTGCTACCAAGCATTACTTTGGTGCGCCTTATCTGGATGGCCGTAATGCCAGCATCTTCTTGGGACGTGGCTGTTACACGCGCCATAAGTTCTGTGCCCTTGATGTAAACAAGGATACTCACGAACTCACACAGCGCTGGCGCTGGAACTGCTACGATGGCAGTTCGCCATGGTTTGGCAATGGATTCCATAACTTTGCTATTGCCGATGTTGATTGTGACGGTCGTGACGAAATCGTGTTTGGCTCGATGATTATCGACGACACCGGCTACGGACTCTCTACCACCGGATTCGGTCATGGCGATGCACAGCATTGCGGTGACCTCGATCCCTATCGTTGGGGACTGGAGCAGTTTGTTTGTTTGGAGGGTGCCACAGTGCCAGGCGTTGCCTATACCGATGCCACTACGTCAACCTTGCGATATACCACAGGTACTGGTGGCGATAATGGTCGTTGTATGGCTGGCAACTTCTATAACGACATTCCTGGTGCCATAGGAATATCCGGCACAGGCATCAGCCTCGTTGCAGACAAAGCATCTAACCACAGTGGTTTCTCTGATGACCATGTCAACATGCGTGTCTATTGGGATGGCGATTTGCTCGATGAGTTTATGGACTCACCAGGTACGGAGAAATCACCTTGCGTCTATAAAGCCCCTGGCCAGAACGAGGTAGGAACAGACCGTAGTTATGCCAACAGCCGTTGTTGGATGGGACAGGGCAATCTGAACAACTCATCGAAGAACAACCCTTGCTTCCTGGGGGACATCATCGGTGACTGGCGCGAGGAAATTGTTACTCGTACTAGCGATAAGCTGATTATTCAAACAACGAGCTATCCTTCTCCTCACGGTATCACCACGTTGTGGGCCGACCATGAATACCGCAATGCTATGACGTGGCAGTCGGTTGGCTACAACCAGCCGCCTCACACCAGTTTCTTCCTCGGCGAGTTGGAGGGAATCACCAACTGTCCGCCAGCACTGACTTTGGAAGGTCGTACGGAGGTAACAAATGGTGGCACCATCTCAACGACCGACGACCATCTTCTCGTCTCAGGCTATGAGAACAAGACCATCACGGTGTCCAACGGTGCTTCACCTTATATATTAACCATCAACACACCCGCATGGGTGCAGGGCACAGGTAGCCAGCAGGCTACCGGCAGCACACCCAAGCAACCGGAGCGTACAGTCTTAAACTATACCACCACTCTGACCGGCGGCGCCTTCAGCGGTGCCACGAGACTCGTCAAGCAGGGTGAGGGCACCCTTGTGCTGCCCAATGTCACCGAACAGCATACCGGCCTGACTGAGATCTGGCAGGGTACATTGCAGTTCGACGGAACTTTCGAGAGCTCTCCACTATGGTTGAACCGCCATTCCACGCTCCTCTCTAACGGCGGTGTTTTCAAAGGTGGCATCAAGGCTGACTACAACGCTACCATTTATCCTGGTGGCAAGGACAACGTAGGCAACATCACAACCACGACGCTGGCGCTCGGTTTCGGCTCACGCATCGTTATCGACGGTGTCAATGGCAGCTTCGACCAGGTCAATGCCACCAAGCTGACGGCAGAAGCCAAGACCGACCAAGTATGGGTAGATTTCGGTCCCCGCTACAAGGCTCCCATTCTGCAGATCAACTACACGGGTGAGATACCGGCAGGCACCTATGACCTTGGTACCATCGGCGAGATAGAAGGACTGGATGCCATCACCTTGGAGGGTGTTGGCAACAATTATTGGACCAAGCTCATCCACGAGGATGGCAAACTCAAGCTCGTCATCAAGACCATGCGTGAGGCTGGTGCTGTCAGTTGGAATGGCACAAACGGCAACAACATCTGGCAGCAGGCTGTCACGGAAAACTTCCTCCTAAACGGAGAAGCCACCTATTCGGCCGACGGAGATGACATCACCTTCGACGACAACGCTGCTGTTTCCGATGTCATCATCAAGGGTGCCGCCAGTCCTAAGTCTGTTATCTTCGCCAACAACACGAAGAACTACGTCCTCAGTGGTGACAGCATCGTGGGTGGCGGTACAATCACCAAGAACGGCAGCGGCAAGCTGACCATTAACAACTGGAACCACACCGGTAACACCACCATCAACGGAGGTACCGTTGAGGTAGCAATGCTGGCAAACAATGCTGGTCAGACGTGGGGATCGCTGGGCAACAGTACCTCACAGATTTACCTCAATGATGGCACCACGCTCCGCACGAATGGAACCATCATCACCGACCAGACGCTAAATGTCAGTGGTGAGGTTACGATAGACGTACCTTCAGGCAAGAGCGTCATCTTCAACAAGGCTATCAAGGGCAGTGGCGCTACACTCAACAAGACTGGTGCTGGCTCTATGGAGATTGGTACACAGAGCAACACCTTCAGCAAGTTGGTAGTCAAGGCAGGTACCGTGACCTCTAATTATAATAGTAGCAATATCGAAACACTGCCCAGGATTGTAGAGTTCCAAGGCGGCACAGTATGGGGAGCCAATATGGAAGGTGGTAACGGTGTAAGCAATACCACGGCTTTCGTTGTGCCACAGGGCAAAACGGGTACGTTCTATTCGTCGTTCCGTGGTGATTATACTGGTGCGCTGACAGGTGCAGGTACGTTCAACGTTTATACTGGTGGCGTACGAGCTTACTTTAAAGGTAATTGGAGTAACTTCGAGGGTACTATTAATATAGGCAAGAACAACCGTCAGAACAAGAAGAGCTATGACCCGGAATTCCTGTTGGGCAATTCCAATGGTATGCCGAAGGCCGTGGTTAATGTGAATGCCAACGCTCGTCTTCAGAACCAAGGCCTTAGCATCCGCGTAAAGAAGTTTGGTGGCACGGGAGCTTTGGTTGGCACTGGCACATGGATTGTGGACTGCGATGAGAACTTTACGCTGACCACTGAGGTGGGTATTACATCTGAGCGTAAAGACGATTACGGAAATACTATCCAAAAGGCTACATCTCCTCTGACCAAGCGTGGTAAGGGTAAGATGACCATGACGGCAGGCAAGATGTATGGTACCTTGACTGTTGAGGATGGTACGGTAGCGTTCAATAATATTCTGATGAATACGCTTCTGAATGGTTCAAGCAGCATCTATCTCAAGGAACAAGGTCGTCTGGTCGGACAGGGCTTGGTATATAATGTAACCTGTCAGACGGGTACGGAATTGATACCTTGTGCGTCAACATCCAATGAAACGACACCTGGTACGATTAAGTGTGACAATAAGATTACGGTCAACGAGGGTGCTACAGTCACATTCTTAAAGAACAGTTCTAAGAACTCGAAGCTTAATACCAAAAACCTCACCATCGATGGTACTATCAAGGTGGTATTGAACAGCAACTATACACCTAAAAAAGGTGATGAGTTGACGCTGTGGACGGTGAGCGGTACATTCAGTGGTACACCTCAGTTCGATTTACCTAACCTGCCTGGTGGTCTGGCATGGGATACCTCGTTGCTCACTGATGGCACTGGTATTCTCCGTGTTGTCGCTGCTACAGGTATCCGTACGGCAAACGCTGAACGTGGCACACTGAACGACAATGCCATCTATGACGTCAATGGACGATTGAGAAAGCGCCTTATGACAGAGAAAAATATAGATAATCTACCCGCTGGTATTTATATCCGAGGTGGCAAAAAGATTATCATCAAGTAATAAGGAATCAGTTGAAATCATTGTGCTGTGGGGAAGCGGTTTTACTTGTTTCTTCTAAGAATTGTGTGGGAGAAACGCCGTACATCGTGCGGAAACAACGGCTGAAATAGCTGACGGACGAGAAGCCAGTGGCATAGCTGATTTCGGTGATGGTCAAGCGGTTCTCACGTAGTAGTTCAGCAGCTCGGCGCAGACGGATGGTTCGAATGAATTCGGTGGGTTTCTGACCTGTGGCCGACTGAATCTTACGGTAGAAGGTCATGCGACTCATGCAGAGATCGTTGCTCAATTGCTCTACACTATAGTGCTCGTCAGCGATATTCTTCTCAACATGGCCGATAGCCTGTTGTAGCCATTCGTCAGTCTGGCTGGGCAGCTCTTCAGCCGTCTGTTTAGGGGCTGACGTTTGTTCCCTCATGGATGCAAGGAAGCGCTGGCGTTGACGATGAAGGAACAAGGTGTAGCCCGAGAGCACAAGGAGTGTAAGCAGCAGGACGGCAAGCAACCACCATACCCACAGGGGCATGTGCACCGTGGTTTCTTGTTGAGGCTGGCTCCAGCGTTTGCCGGGTTCGGTCTCCTGCAGTTCGATGCGATAGACGCCGTCGGTCTCGATGTTTTTTTGGCGGAGCGTCTTTTTGATGGGGTCATAGATGCGCACATAGCGATCGCAGACGACAACGAGGCGCCCCAGACTGTCGGTCTGAAGGGCCACGATGGCATCGCCGTATTCGTTGGAGGCGTATTCGTCGGTGCGGAGTTGCCCATCCTTATAGGTCATGACGGTGCCGAAGATGGTGGCGAGCCAGAGGGTGCCATCCTTTGTGAAGGCCATAGCAGACACATCCTTCGTATCGGGCAATATCGTTTCCTCCTTCCCATTCTTTTGGCATCTTATGTCTTTGCCGGTGCTGAACCAGAAATGACCATTTTTGTCTGTTGCCATTGCGGTGGGACGAGCAGACAGATGATGTGAATTGCGGATGGTATTAGCTTCGTCTTTTGATAAAATCCTTCCACGAAACCAAGGTTCTTGCTCGGCGCTACTCAAGGCATAACACTTCCCCCAACCATCGGCTACCAACAGACGTCCCTGACGGTCAGTCACGATGCGGCTGAAATCAATGCTGTCAGGCCACTGTGAAACGACCTTTACAAATCGTTCACCTTCGAGCCGGAACTGATTGCCCTCCCATTCCGTTGCCCAAATTTGGCCAGTTGAGTCTTCACGCAAGCGGAAGATGTACTTGTCGCCAAGAGGATAGGTCTTTAGCAGTTTACCTTCAGCATATTCATAGACTTTCTTGTTGGATGTCAGCCACCAATGTCCGTTCTTCTTCGAAACGATGATATCGTCCACCCGCTTGTCGTCAACCTCCGTCAACCGGCGTATGCTGTAGTCGTGTTTATCTAAAAGGCTGGCCCCGTGATAGGTGCCAATGATAATGTACCATTCCGTGGCAGCTATGCTGGCCACATCGTTGCTACCTAAGAGGTCAGGATGCTCTGAGTCGCTGCGGAACACCATGATCTGTCGTCCGTCATCGCGACACACACCGCCACCTTCAGTGGCATACCAAAGGAAACCTTCGGAGTCCTGTATCACCTGTGTTACATGCTGCGATGACAGTTGCTCCATGCGTGGCAGCGTCAACTGATGTCGCTCCTGCGCTACGCTTGCCTTCGGTAGCAGCGCCAAGAGAAAGAGCCAGATATAGTATATTTTCATCGATTTCATCGAGATTTGCACATTTTTATTGTGCAAAGTTACATATTTTCAACGAGAAGTTACATGTGTGAAACTCACTTTTAAGCATTATTCGTACTTTTGCAGCCGAATTAGAAACAAACTACTACAATAATATGAAACAGTTACTTGTAATTCTTTTCGGCCTATTGGCCCTTAATTCGGTGAAAGCCGACAACGTCATCAACAACAACACATTTTGGAAGACCACCACGGGCAGTTATATCTATAGTCAGGGTGGGGGCATCTTCCGTTTTCCAGATGCGCAGGGTGTAGAGCATTACTACTGGTATGGTGCGAAATATCAGGAGGCGATAGACTACTGCCCAAAGGGTATCAACCCGAGCAAGAGTAATGTGACCCACTTCTTGGGCGTGACCTGCTACGTGAGTGATGACTTGGTGAACTGGACATACGTGCGCGATGTGCTCACACCTGATGCTGCCGGCTGGGCTTACTGGGTAGGACGGCTGGGCGTAGCCTATATTCCCGAGGTGGAGAAGTATGCGTTGCTGACACAGTTCAACGATCACGTGCTGGTAGCTACGTGCTCTACGCCGACAGGCAACTACGCCCGTCATAACGAGATTGACATGACCAATATGATTGGTACACCGAATACGGGTGATATGACCGTATTTACTGATCCTGATACTGGCAAATCCTATCTGTGCTACAGCTACGGAAAGGGTCGTAGTAAGATTTACCTGTCGGAGATTGGTGTGTGCTCTGATGGCAAGATTGGTCTGAAGGACTGCCACCAGATATACAAGGGCAGTGGGCGTGAGGGCGACTGCATGTTCAAATATAAGAATAAGTACTACGTGTGCGCGAGCGACCTCTATGGTTGGAATGCCTCGAATGTCTATTACCTTGAAGCCACCAGCATATACGGTCCCTATACACCCACGAACAACATGCAGATCATGCCCGGCTCGGCCGATGACTACGGTCACGTCACGCAGACGGGCTTCTTCTACACCGTGCGCGGCTCGAAGGAGGAGACTGTCATCTACTGCGGCGACCGTTGGGCAGGCTTTGCTGGCAATGGTAACGGCTTCAACCAGTGGTGTCCTATCTCGTTTGTCAACGGCAAGCCCTACTTCAACTCACTCTCACAGTGGCATCTCGATGCTGAAACCGGCGAGTGGTGGGTAGGCAAGGACAACAACTACGTGCGCAACTTCAGTTTCAATGCCGACCGCGTAAAGATTCCCAGCAGCAACAAGCCCAGCCAGGCTGACCTGAAGGGATGGAAGACCACGGTCATCAAAGGCAACAAGGTGGTAATTGGCGGAGCCGACTCCCCCATGCTCAACGCCAGCAACTCGAAGGAAGACCGTGCTGTGGTGACGGGCAACTACTGCCTGAACATCCAGGACAAGGTGGACTTTACGCGCAAGGTGAGCCAGACGGTGAAGTCGACACCCGTGGTCGAACTGAAGGACGGACGCTACACTTTGAAATGCTACGTCAAGAGTGGTAGCACGTTCAACGAACTGTATATGTATGCCAAGGTGGGCAATGACACCGCACGTATCGATATGCCTTATAGCGACAGCAAGTGGCATGAGGTCGTCATCGAAGACCTGCAGGTCAGTGGCGGTCAGGTGGAGGTGGGCTTCTATGCCGACGGCAAGGCCAACGCCTGGTGTCATATCGACGAGGTGTCGCTAGTACGCAAGGGCGACCTTCCTACAAGCGCAATATCGGAAGCCAAGCGCCTCATCTCGCAGCCTTGCTATTATACGCTCAACGGCAGAAAGACTAACAGCAGCCAACGCGGCTTGTTGATTGTGCGTAATACCGATGGGACTACGAGAAAGTTTTTAATGGGCAAACGATGAATAATTGAAGGAAAAAGCGTACCTTTGCAGCACATTTCTAAAAACTAACAAACTACGATGAAACGAAATCTACTACTAATGATGCTGATGGCATGGGCGGCAATGGCCAGTCATGCGCAACAGTCCAACTTCGTAAAGGGTGCTGACGTTGGATTCCTGCAAGGACAGGAACGGCGGGGTGTTGTGTTCCACGACCGCAACGGACGGGAGCGCGAGTGCCTGGAACTGTTGAAGAACGACTACCAAATGTCGGCCATCCGAATGCGCGTCTGGGTGAATCCGCGTGGCGGCGACTGCGACAAGAACGAGCTGCTGGCGATGGCGAAGCGTGTGAAGGCACTGGGCATGGAGCTGATGGTAGATTTCCACTACAGCGACACCTGGGCCGACCCCCAGAAGCAGGGCATCCCCGCCGCTTGGCAGGGACACAGCTACGAGCAGATTAAGGGCGACCTCAGGGAGCATACCGTCGATGTGCTCACCCTGCTGAAGCAGAACGGCATCACGCCCCGCTGGGTGCAGGTGGGCAACGAGACGGCCAACGGTATGCTCTGGCCTATGGGACATATCGAGAAGAATCCCAAACAGTACGCAGGCTTCATCGGTGCTGCCTACGATGCCGTGAAGGAGGTTTTCCCCGAGAGCACGGTCATTATCCACTTGGACCGCGGTCACAAGCAGAGTCTCTACGACTGGAACCTCGACATCGTGAAGAAATACGGCGGCAAGTGGGACATGATCGGCATGTCGCTCTATCCCTACTGGGCTCGCAAGGATCATCCCGAACTGAATGCTGACAGCATTATTACCGACTGCATGCGCAACATCCGTTATTGCAGTAAGAAATACGGTTGCGACGTGATGATTGTGGAGACCGGTTTCGAGGTGGACGAGCAGCATCCGGAACTGATGGAGGAGGGCCGTCGCCAGCTGACACGCATCATCCGTGAGGCGCAGACGGAGACCGACGGCCACTGTCGCGGCGTGTTCTACTGGGAACCACAGTGTCTGCCTGGCGGCTATAAACTGGGCGCCTTCAACAGTAAGGCTCAGCCCACGGCCATCATGGAGGGATTCGTGGAGGCACCGACGGTCAAGACCATCGACGAAGGTGGTTCTGGCATGTTTAAGGCAATCGCCGTGAAAGAGGCAGGCGCCGAGGAGTTCGTGGTTTATCGTCCCAAAGACCTGAACCTGGCACACGCCACAATGGGGTCGTTGCCGCTACTAATGTGGGCCAATGGCGGGTGCATGGATACCAGTGCTGGCTACGAGCGGATGCTCACGGAGATTGCCTCGCACGGCTACGTGGTGATGGCCATCGGCGAGATGGAGGCGTATCTTGACAGCCGCAAGCAGAATTCTACGGAGTCATCGGAACTGAAGCGCGGACTGGACTGGATGCTGCAGCAGGCACGCACCAAGGGCAGCAATTACTATCAGTATATTGATACAACGAAGATTGCTGCAGCTGGTCACTCGTGTGGCGGTGCGCAGGTGCTCTGGAACGCTGCCGACCCGCGCCTGAAGACACTGATGATTATGAACGCCGGCATGGGCGACATGGAGATGGCGGGCGCCAGCCGTGCCTCACTGTCGAAGGTGCATACGCCGCTTCTGTATGTGACGGGCGGCGAGAGCGACGTGGCCTACGAGAATGCGAAGAAGGACTTCGAGCGCATTGGTCATGTGCCCGTGGCATGGGCCAACAATCCTGCCTCGGGACACGGCGGCACGTACAAGGAGAAATATGGCGGCGACTATGCCCGCTTGGTCATCGACTGGCTCGACTGGCAGTTGAAGGGAAAGACAGCCCCTGCCGAAACCTTTCTCGGCGGCGAGGCCAAGGGCTATAAAGGCTGGACTATCCAGGCCAAGCACTTCGTGGACTTCAAGAACGTGAAACCGCTCTGGATTATGAATGGTGACCGCCAAATCTACGGCGAACTTTTCACTCCCTCTCTCAACTCTCAACCCTCTACTCTCAACTCTCAAAAGCCCATCGCCATCATCGCCCACGGCTTCAATGGCACCTACCACTATGGCCGCAACTACTTCGACGTGATGCAGAAGCTTGGCTACCAATGCTACGCCTTCGACTTCCCCTGCGGATCGGTGAACAGTCGTTCGGACAACAACACGCTGAATATGTCGATACTCGACGAGCAGAGCGACCTGCGTGCCATCGTTAACTACTTCCGCAGTCAGGGGCACCAGCATATCGTGCTCATTGGCGAGAGTCAGGGCGGATTGGTCTCAGCTCTCACCGCCGCACAGATGAAGGATAAGGTTAGTCAGTTGGTGCTCATATTCCCTGCTCTCTGTATCCCAGAGAACTGGCGCGCCCGCTATCCGAAGCTCACGGACATCCCTGAGGTGACCGAGTTGTGGGGCGTGAAGATGGGGTGTCGCTTCTTCGAGGAGATTCACGACATGAATACCTTCAAGATTATAGGCAAGTATCGCGGACCTGTGCTCATCGTGCAGGGTGACAAAGACCAGGTGGTGCTCATCGACGATTCGAAGCGTGCACAGAAACTATACAAGGATGCCCGCCTCCACATCATTCCCGGTGCCGGTCACGGCTTCAACCCCAAGGAGTTTCAGGAGGAGGCCGAGCAACTGGAGAAATTCCTGAAATAATGGTTTTTCTGCGAAACCATAACAAGTTTCGCGGAAATTTCATACCTTTGCACCCGCAAACAAACTACTACATCAAAAAAAAATGAAACAACTACTAACGATTCTTCTCAGTCTGGTGGGGCTTACCAGTCTGAGTGCCGAAAACTATCCCTACCGTAGTGACTACCTGTGGGTGACTGTGCCTGACCATGCCGACTGGCTCTACCAAACAGGAGAGCAGGCAACCGTCGAGGTGCAGTTCTATAAATATGGCATACCGCGTGACGGCGTGGTGGAGTATGCCATTGGCAATGATCTGATGGAGCCCGACACAAAGGACACCGTCACGCTGAAGAACGGGCGTGGTGTCATCAAGGCAGGAACAGCGAAGAAGCCTTGCTTCCGCGACATCCGTCTGACGATGAAGCTCGACGGCACCACCTATAATCATCATGTGAAGATTGGCTTTTCGCCCGATAAAATTATGCCATACACCAAGGAACCGAAGGACTTTTGGGCATTCTGGCAGGACAACCTGAAGGATGCAGCGAAGTATCCGCTGAAGTTCACAAAGACACCCTGCCCGGAGTATTCCAATGACAAGACCGACTGCTATTTGGTACGCATTGACCTGAATCGCCAGCATCAGGTCATGTATGGCCTACTGATGATGCCGAAGAATGCCAAGATAGGTAGTCATCCCGTAGTGTTGTCGCCACCGGGAGCTGGTATCAAGCGTATCAAGGAGCCAAACAGCAAAGATTATTATCCAGAGCATGGCGTTATACGCCTGATAATGGAAATCCACGGCCAGAATCCCCTTATGCCCGAGGAGTATTTCGAGGGTGTGCGTTCAGCTTTTGATGGTCGCACAAAGGGCTACCTCTATCAGGGCATCGACAGCCGCGACCATTATTATATGAAGCATGTCTATCTGGGACTTGTCCGCTGCATTGATTTCCTTACCTTGTTACCCGAATGGGATGGACGCAACGTCATCACCCAAGGAGGTAGTCAAGGCGGAGCATTAGCTCTAATCACTGCCGCCCTCGACCCCCGAGTGACGCTCTGTGTTGCCAACCATCCTGCCCTCAGTGATATGGCCGCTGCTGCCGAGGAAGGCCGTCCCCACGGTTATCCCCACTTCTCAAAGCAGGAAGGATTTCTCACCCCCCAACACCTGCAGACGCTGCCCTATTTTGATGTCTGCTGCTTTGCACCTTACATTAAGGCCCAGACCTACATGACTTGGGGCTATAACGATAATACTTGTCCGCCCACTACGAGCTACGCTGTCTGGAACCAGTTGAAATGTAAAAAGGAAAGCCTCATAACCCCTGTCAATGAACACTGGACCAGCGATGCAACCAATCGCCAGCAACTCGACTGGATATTGAAAAAGATTACCATTAAATAATTAAGGTATAAAGAAACGAAGAGAGCCTCTCATGTGGGAGACTCTCTTTTTGTTTTACCTAACCACAACCTTGACTTGCAGTCGAGCTCGTTTACGCTCGGCAATGCAAGCAAGCTTTCATTGCGCTCACTTCATCACGACCTTACGGCCGTTGCGGATGTAGATACCTTTCTGCGGGTGTAATATCCTCACGCCCTGCAGGCTGTAATAACTGTTTCCCTTGCAATCTTCTCGTCTTAAGGTACGGATGGCGGTCGTATTGTTCAAGGATCTGTAGACTGCTGCTGAGCGGTAAATATAATACTTGGTACGTGCGGGAATGTCAGCGGATAGTCCCTTTTCAGTGTCACTGCAAATAATGAAGAGATTCAGCGAGTCTGTCACCTGGTATTGGAAGGATGCATCAGCCGATCCCTTTAGGTAGTTTAGTTGCAACAGGTCGCCCTGCGTAGCATTGTCAACAGACAAAGTGGCATCGTCAAAGGCGGTCAATCCAAAAGTTGGGTAGACGGCGTAATAGATACCCTTCTCACTGGTGAAGGTCAGCCCGCTGAACAGGTTCTTATTTTCTTTGATACTCTGCTTTGATCGATACCAAGACTGCTTACCACTACCGGCAAAACCGGAAATGGATCCCATTGCGCCCATCTTACTCCAGCCGTCGGTGCTCAGTGCCGTTTCATCAGTAAAGTCGAAGAAATGTTGCATGCTATAGCCTCCATTAGCGGCAACATATCCGTAGTGTTTGTCATTCTGGTCGTCAATAACCTGTACAATCACCTGACTGTCAGTCTTGCCCATGACCGTCAACAGCAGTCGATTGTTTTCTGTCGGCATGCTCTCAAAGCCCGTAAAGGCTTCCCCAGTATTGGTGGTCAGGCTGATGCTGACAGCCTTGTTGCCTGTTGGTAGTGTCAGTAAATATTGCGGATAGTAGTTGCCATCCGTATGTTGTATCAGCCGTTCCAATTTGAGCGTCATGGCGCTTTGTTGTGTGGCCACGGGCACCAACTTCACGTTGCTGTTCAACCCCGAAGGTACAAGGTCCCACTTGTCATATTTGGAAGTGCTGATGTCTGACATATTGATATCCTCAAAGATACGCCATTCGATACTTTGCTTGTCCATATCCCGAATCTTGTTGGCAGGTAGGTTGGTCACCTCAATACGCAATGAATTCTCACCCTCGTGGATTGCCGTACCACAGTCAACAACAAAGGGCGCAGCCCAGACGCATCCTAAGTATGTGTCATTCAACCATACACGGGCACTCTCGCGTACATCACCCAAATCGATACGGAATCCAGCTGTAGCCGTCTGCATTTGGGCTTTGGTGATGCTAAAGGTGGTTTCATACGTTCCCGTACCCATAAAGGTCGCCATCTTCTCGTCCAGTGTCTCCCAACTCTGTAGTGTTTCCAACTGATAGGTATTCCCATCAGATATGGTCAACGTCCAGGGACTGCTGATGGGTAATGATGCCAGCTCTTGCACGGGGCCAGGGTTCAGAGTTAAAGATTCAGAGTTCAGGGTGGAATTGTAGGTCTGTAGGATGAGGGACTGTCCTGACTTTAGGCTGATCCAAACCTTGCCGTCCTTCACTTCGGCCTTGACAATGTTGCCCGTCATGGGGTCGAAGAGGACGATGCTTTGGAAAGGCGCAGCCAGTGTCACATAGCCTTCAGTATCGTTAGGTGTCAGATTGGCAATGAAGTAGTGATGTCCGGTGCTGTTGCTACGACGTATCACGCTCAGCCCTAATGTCGTGCGCAGCTCCTCGCCCTTCAGGGGTAGGGTAGCCAAAGCGTCTGCCTTATAGCCTTCTGCAATTTGTGCTCCCTGCTCTCGCAGCGCATCGATATGCGTCTTCACACTGTCGGGCAGATATTCCGTCACAGGGATGACCAATGCCTGATAGCGGGTACCTGCCGCCGTCTGCAGCATACCGTTGACAAATGTCGTACGCATCAGGTAGTGCTCGCTGGTGTAGTCGCAATCAAGCCCCATGGCTTCCAAGTTGTTGACACACTGCTCCAACTCTGTCATCTTTTGCGACAGCTTGTTGATGTCAAACATCACCATCATATTCTGATAGTCGCCAGAGTTCTTATGCATAGCATAGGCAAACGGAGCATATACCAGCACGTCGTTGTCGGGCTTGCCCATCTGCAGGAAGCTCTGCACGCGTTCTATATACTTCATCATGCTGGGCGCATCGTACCATATCGAGTTGGTGGGACTCATATCAATGGCGGCATAGAACTTCCAGCCCGGCCATGCGACATCCTTTGGTGAATAGGAAGTGCCGTGGAACAGCACATGGTTCACACCACTGGTAAACAGCAGGTCCAGTTCTGGCTTAATCTGGGACAGTGACGTGCGGAAATGCTCTGTCAGCCATGTCATCGACTCGCTGGACGTCAGCGGTTTGCCCGTGATATGGGCCGCACTCGATGCATATTTCAGCGTAGCCCTGCTACTCAACGCATCATTGTAGAATCCCTTGTCGTTGCGCAATCCCTTGATGCCGAAATTGTTCAGGTAGAAATTCTCAGTCTCCGGGATGTCTGCTTCGGCATAGAGGTCTATCAGGTTGCCCGGCGAGCCGTGTGCCTGATTACGAGTGGTAGCGCCGTGGCGGTGTGCCCATGCCGTCCACTGACGAGTGAAGTTTTCCTGCAACATGTCCGATAGTGTCTGACGATAGTCAGCATACACCTGTTTGTCGCGGTTTAGCAGCTTGTCGAGGTTCTCTTCCAGCTTGTAGCCTCGACGTGTCTCAAACTCCTCAAACATCTTCGGTGTCCAGTTGGCAGCGTTGATCTCATACGAGTCGTTAAAGAAGGTGTGCGGCCAACGTCCATTAGCAGCCGTGAAGCGGTTGTCGAAGTATTTCAGGTAGTTCGCCACCGCATCAGCGCTGAAGTAGTCCACTACATACCCCTCGCTACCTGGTGACGGACGCTTCACCTGCATTACGCCATATTGGTTATAAGCAGCTATGATTTTCCATTTGCCTGCGGGTGCCGTCCATTTCAGTACCTTGCCATTGACCATCGCTGTCAGGTTTGTCACCGTGCCGTCGTTGCCGCTCTGTGGAAAGGCCATCACACGCTGCAAGGTTCCATTCGAGGTATTCAATGTTTGCGAAAGCTCTGTGATACCGTCACCAGTGACGTCGAAGGTCTCCGTTACCAGTTTGCTGGCTGACTCCTCTTTCCTGACCATCGGGCCACCAAAGGGCCAGCCCGTACCTGTCGTCATATCGATGTCGATGCCCAGCGCGTCACTCTGCTGCTGCACGTAGTTCAACATCTCCAGCCATTTATCACTCAGGTAGGCGATGTTCTTGGCTTCGTGATCTTTCACGCCGTAGATGGGGGTAATCTCCAGATTCCCAATGCCGGCAGCTGCCAGCTGTTCCATCTGCCACTTCAAGTTCTCCTTGTCTACGGCCGACCCGTGCCACCACCAGCGGCTTCCGGCCTTAGTCTCCTTCGTCGACTCCGGCCATGTGGGTGTTGTCTGCGCCTGCAGGCCTGTCCCTGATGCAACCATCAGGATGCATGTTGTCAGTAATTGTTTTGCCTTCATATTTCTGTTTGTTTTAGAAGCGATTAGCATGTTTGATTGCAAAGATAGTGCATTTTCCCTTAACCTGCAAATTTATTCTGGACGTTTGCCAGCAAGAGCTTAAAAAATCTTAAAATCTGTATTAAATTTGCGTTTACGTATTGTCGGTTTTGCAAATTTACCTTACCTTTGCAGTGTATTAACTAAAATGGCGCAACGACTCAACTGTGAATCACAGGAGCCTAACACTTGAAAACTAATTTAAATAACATATTTATTTACTTACTAAAACATTAACATTATGAGAAAACGTTTACTTATGATTGCAGCCTTTGCGCTGACAATGGTAGGCAGTGCATTTGCTCAAGAGAAGCAGTCTCAGCCATGGACTCCCATGACGCAGACACCTGCGCTTGAAGGCTATGTGTACACTGCAACGCAGAGAGTAAAAATTACTGGCGAAAACATCGTTACCAATGGTGCGTTCGAGAGCAAGGAAGGCTGGACAAACGCAGCTGGAGAAGAACTCAATGCCGAAGTTTGGGGAATTTCAGATGGCGAAGGCCCTGGTGGCGAGAATGCCATCAAGAGCTTATCTAACACTACTGCTGATGCCGCACTCTGCCGCTCTTGGGCTCTTTCAGCAGGCACCTATGTTGTCATGTACGACATCAAGGGTGCTGCTACGACCGTTACGGGTATCGTAAATGGCAACACCAGCTGCTTGGACTTCTTCTTGACTAGCGGAGAAAGCTTGACAAAGGGCACTGAGGGCGACGTGCAGGTTGCTACAGTCAACGGTTTCAAGGAGGACTGGAAGACCGTCGCTTACTACTTCGAGGCTGTAGATGGTCAAAAACTTGTCATGCACGCAGAGAAGCTGAATGCCGACGCTATGATTACCAATATCAGAATTCTCCCGGCCAACCTCGTTTATGACGACCGCGTTCTAAAGGAGAAGTTAGCATATGTTGACAAACTGATTGCAACCGGAAAGTTCACACAAGACACTGAGAATGGTTTCATTGATAACGTTGTTTCAACAATGAAAGGCATGTTTGATGATCCTAGTGCCTTGGACGACATCTCTGGCACTCAGGCCCTCATAGATGCCTACGAGGGTGAACTGAAATTATGGTATGACCTGAATGCTGCCGACCTGTTGAAGGACGAGACTTCTTGGAGCAAATACGGCGATACTCGTAAGAAAGATGGCATCGGTGGTAATTGGAAAGGTACTGGTGGCCGCTGGTTCCACAAGAACAATGGTGGTTCTAACGAGATTACTGTTGATGGTGACGAGATTGGTCACCGCCTCCAGGGTGGCGGAGAAGGTAATGCCTCACAGTATTACACTATTACTCCCAGTTTTGCCGGAACATATATGTTCTCACTTGATATAGTTGGTCACTATATGACTGGTACTGGTAATAAGTCAAAAACTTATACGGATGCCAGCACTGACAACTATGTTACTGACTGGAACCGTGACTTCAAAGGTGTAACCATGTATGCTGGTAAAAATATTATGGGTGCTGATGCTGAAGCTAATGCCGAAATGAACGCAGAGCAGGAAGGCCAAAAGGTTGACTGCGGTATTATCAGCAATCCTAATGCAAAGAACAACCCTCAGAAGTTTGTCGTATTCTATGAAGTTTCTCAGGATATGGTTGATGCACAAACACCTGTTACATTTGGTATTACTTATATTTTGGATCCCGATCGTGTTTCCAAGTTGGGTTCTAATGTCAACATCGCCAATCCTCAGATTCGTCTGATTGGTGTTACTCAGGATGTCATCGACTTCCAGAATGAGGTTAAGAAGATTATTGTCCAGCAGAGTCCGTTGAAGGAGCGCCTGGGTTGGGCTAACGACGATATGGCCAAGACCGCCGCTGACGGTTATCCTTGGGGCAAGGCCGCTTTGAAGGAAGCTATTGACCACTACCAGCCTGTTTACGATGCATCTCTGACCGTAGTAGATGCTGAAGGTAATGTACTGAACGAGGCATTTATCAAGGAGCAGATGAAAGCAGCTGCTTTAGGTGAAGGCATCCTTTACAGTGACAGTCTGTTGAATAGCGTTAAAGCTATGAACAGCGCACGTAGCGCATTTGGTAATATCAACCGTCTGCCAGCCGTTACTTATCCACAGAAGGTCGCTGACGCTGAGTCGGTATATTCAGATGAGTTCTATGGTGCTGGCGACAAGGTTACTTTCCGTACTGCTATTGATGCAGCTATCGCTAAGCGCACTGAGATTCTCGCCACAACTACTGACGAGACACGTGTTGCAGACTCTACAGCATTCGAGAACCACTTGAAGACCCTTGCTGAAGCTGTTGAGGCCTTCAAGGTAAGTGCAAACAACGTACCGTTTATCGATATCGACTTCGCAAACGGATTCGCAATGAACGAAGAAGCTAAATGGGATACAGAAGGTAAATGGGCAACAACGGAAGAAGGTTATAATTATATCAAGGGTGCTAAGGGCGAAATGATTATCGGTAATGCTAATCCCGACGATAATACCGGTGCCCCCAATGAAAAGGGTGTTGGCACGATGGACTTTGCTCTGGGCATTGGCGAGGAACTTACCGATGTACTCCGCGTTGGTAACGGTTCTGCTACAGTAAATATTCCTGAGAATTCGTTTGACGACAACGACTGCGTACGCATCGATTTCAACGCATGGCTTGTACAACTCTCAAATGGCGAATTTAAGGTTGAACTGAAGAATGCTTCAGACCAGACTATTGCCGGCTTCGGATACATCGCATACAACGGTGACAATGGCACTACAACAAATAGCTTCAACAACGAGGCTAATGAGGGTATGGACCTCAACAAGTATGCAACAAGCAATCGTGATGGTGACGCTGCTTCGCATGTAGACGGTAACAAGAATTCTTTCTCGCTTGTCATTGACAACAAGGCTAAGGGCGTTAAGGGTACGCTGACAACAACTAAGGGTACCACTTCTGGCAAACTGCTACCTATCAATACTCAGATTGATGAGACCACCACACTCTCTGACATGAAGATTGCTAAGTTTGTACTCACCTCTAATTACACGAACTACGTAGGCCGACGCTGCTGGTTCGATGATCTGAAGGTTTACAAGTATCCTTCTCAGGCTGAAGGTCCTATCACCGCTATCGAGACTGTTGAGACCGTAAAGGCTAACGATGGTGCTATCTACAACCTCGCTGGTCAGAAGGTAAGCAAGAGCTTCAAGGGCCTCATCATCAAGAACGGCAAGAAGTACTTCGTGAAGTAATTAATTCACCACTCTATACAGAATCCTCCGCAGGCAACTCCTGCGGAGGATTTTGTGTTGAAAAGACTTAACCTATTAACATGTTTTCGTATTAATTACGATCTCATCACCAAACAGCACAGCTGCAAGATAATTCTCCATTCCTAAAATTCTTGGAATTATCACCCCCCACAGATTCAGTGTTTTTTCGTTGGAATTGGTGGTAGAATCATGCGTATAATAGTTAAAATTATACTTAATTAAAAAATAATGAACGATTTTTATTCGAGTTTCACTTTTTTTATTTAATTTTGCACATGAAAACTACCTCCCTAAAGAAGGAATAAGCTAAAACGGATCAAATTGATTAACAAATAGCTATTTATGAAAAAATTCTTTGTCTGTATCTCTCTCGTCCTTACGGGATTGATGACCTCTTGTGTTGACAAATACCAGGAGGTTGATGCCGACTCGAAGCCCTCATGGCTCGGAGAAAGCATTTATGCGGAATTGAAGAATGCAAACCAGGAACGTCTGACGGGAACATTCTCGAACTACGTGCGGCTGATTGATGACCTCGGCTATGCTGAGACCCTCAACCGTACCGGTTCGAAGACCATCTTCCCCGCCAACGACGATGCCTTTGCACGCTTCTTCCAGAAGAACGAATGGGGTGTGACCAGTTATGAGCAGCTGACCACCTCGCAGAAGAAACTGCTCCTCTATTCGTCGATGCTCGACAATGCACTGCTCATCGACATGCTGTCCACCGCCAGTAACGGCACGGCAGAACCAGAGCATGGTGCTGCCGTTAAGCACATCACCAATGTCAGTGTCATTGACACCATCCAGTACATGAAGAGTGCGGAGGAGATGCCAAAGGGCAACAAGTACTGGCAGCGCTTTTATGAGAAGGGTATCCACACCGTCAGTGACAACACCCGTCCCATGATGGTACACCTGACCCGTGAGTACATGCTGGATAATGACATCACGGTTGCCGGCAATGAAAGCGACTTTGCCATCCTAACCGGAACACCCTATCAGGAAGGTACCGCTTACGTCTTCAACAACCGCGTCATCAAAGGTGATGTCACCTGCCAGAACGGCTATATCCACCAGATGGAGGATGTGCTCGTACCACCAGGCAACATGGCTCAGGTGCTCCGTAAGCACGACAACACCAAGTACTTCAGCCGCATCATAGACCACTATTCAAAACCCATCTACGACGAGTCGACCACCCGTCAGTACAACGACTGGGCCAAAAGCCAACAAGACATTGGCATTGCAGTGCCGTCCATTGACTCCATCTTCCAGGTGCGCTACCTCAGTGCCCGTTCACAGGATGGCAAGGCCTACGAGACTGAGATTGGCGACAATCATGGCATCCTTAATTTCGACCCAGGTTGGAACCAATACTATCCAAGCTCAACAGCACAGAACAAAGTTGACAACACAATTACCGACCTGGCAGCTTTCTTCGTTCCTAACGATGATGCCGTCAAGCGTTTCTTCCTGCCAGGTGGCAGTGGTGCTCCTTTAATTGATATATATGGTAGTAAGCGCGAATTAGGCAATGCTGTCATCAACGACGAGGCTCACCTGATGGAGAACCTGGACTCGGTACAGCAGAACAACCCAAGGTTGCTGACACAGTTTGCCAAGAACCTGCTTAAAGAACGTTTCACAGCAACCGTACCGTCCAAGTTCGACAACATCACTAACGATGCCTCTGAGAACATGGGCATCAATATAAATAGCCTCTCACGGAAAACCGACGGCAAATACGACATTACTTTTGCAAACAACGGTGTCGTCTACGTCATCAATGATATGATTGTACCCGCTTTGTACAACTCTGTTGCGGCACCTGCAGTCATCTATGACGATATGCAGGTCTTCGGCTGGGCCATTCAGGACTGGGCATCACAGGGAAAAACAGACCCACTGGGACTGGACTTCAACTACTACCTGTTGGCTATGAGTGCCAACTACGCATTCTTTATTCCCGAGGACAACGCTTTCGGCTACAACTATCTTGACCCTGCCTCATTGGCCAAGGTTGACGGTGCAGGCGATCCACGCCCCGAGGTACTCCACTTCTTCTACGCTGATGGTGCCCTCAGATGCACGCGTTACTATTTCAACCCGACTACGGGAGAAGTGTATAGCCCTCAAGCTGAAACTATCGCAAACGTGAAGACGCAGTTCACCGACATCCTGAACTACCACACGGTGGTACTGAAGGGTGGTGAGCGTCTTGGCGACAACCACTACTATAAGACCAAGCATGGCGGTGAGATATATGTCGACGGCAACAAAGTCGGTTCGCACGTCATGTCGGGTGTCCAGATTGACAACTCCGCCCTCTTCCCCGCACCGGAGATTAAAACCGTCTACAACGAGAAGAACGGTTCTGCCTATAGAATGAACCGCCTCATTCAGGCTCCACAAGAGAGTGTTTATAAGGTGCTGAAGAACAACCCCGGTAAGTTCAGCAAGTTCCTTGATGTTTGCCAAGGTTTCGAGGCTACAGAAGTGCTCGACTGGGCCGGTATCTCCAAAGAAGAGAACAAGGTAACCAAGAAGACAGAGCAAGACGCCTTTGCCATCTTTACCAACCAAATAACATACAATGCAACGACGACCGATGGTGAGCCCGTCTATGTCACGGAACAAGCTGCTGTTGACAGAAACATCAGAATGTTCAACACCTATAACTATACACTCTTTGCCCCCGACAACAATGCTATGGACATCGCCTACACAAGAGGTCTGCCCAAGTGGGAGGACATCAACGACATGTACGAGGCATACATCGCCAAGGTAACCGCAGACCCAGACTACGAAGCTACCGACGCAGACAAGGCCGACATGGCCAAAGCAAAGAAGATGATGACGCAGTTGCGCGACTTTGTGCGCTACCACTTCTTTACCACCTCCGTCTATGCAGACAAGACTATCGAAGGCGGACGTTACCAATCACTCAGCTCTGACGCTACCGGTATTGCCAAAGAGGCTACTATTAGCGGTGGAAGCGATCGTCTGACGGTCACCGACCTCAGCAATCACAGCGTAACCATCGATGCCACCAACTCATCAAAGATGGTCAACAAGATGGCACGCGACTATTGGTTGGGCAAGCGAAATGCTAACGGTAACATCATTCCTGCTGATGCAAAGAACGCCACTGCCATCTACACCTCGTCGTTCTGCGCCATCCATCAGATTTCGGAGCCTCTCTACAATTCCAAGTCAGGACGCTTTGACCAATAATAACATACTACGAACTCTAAAGATCAAGATACAATGAATATCAAGAAAGTCATATTTGCCACGCTGTTTGCTGTAGTCAGCCAACTGGCAATGGCTCAGGGAGTGCGCGTATCGGGTACAGTAACCGATGACGACGGTCCCATCATGATGGGTAACGTTGTAGAGCGCGATGCCAACAACCGTATCGTATCGGCCACACAGACTGACTTCAACGGTAACTTCTCGCTGCAAGTCAAGAACACCAAGAACAAGCTGGTGTTCTCGTATGTGGGCGACAAGACCCAGGTACTGTCTATAGGCAACAAAACGGTTTTCAATGTAAAACTGCAGAGTGAGGGTCATGCCATCCAAGAAGTCGTCGTCAAAGGACGCCGCGGCAACTCTGGTGGTCTGATGCTGCAGAAGAAGGAAATCTCTGTCTCGCAGCAGGTAATGGACATGGAGCAGGTTAAAGGTTTGGCCTTCACCTCTGCTGACGAAGCCCTACAGGGTGAGATTGCTGGTTTGGACATCGTTTCCAATTCTGGTAACCTCGGTGCTGGTTCACAGATGCGTCTGCGAGGTGTCACCACGTTGTCAGCCAATGCAAACCCGCTGATTGTCGTCGATGACAAAATCTTCGATAACCCTGATGAAGACTTTGACTTCGCCAATGCCGACGAGGAACAATACTCTTCACTGTTGTCTGTCAACGTCGAGGATATTGCCAGCATTACCGTGCTGAAGGACGCCGCCGCAACAGCCGTATGGGGCTCACGCGGTTCCAATGGTGTCATTTTGATTACCACCAAGCGTGGTTCACGCGGTGTGCCCCGCATCAATTTCTCGTATAAGTTCACCGGAACCTGGCAGCCCGAAAGTTACAAGCTGCTGAATGGTGATGACTATACCATGCTGATGAAGGAGGAATTTTACAATCCCACTCAGCAGGCTGACCGCACCCTGAACATCGCTGAGCTCAACTACGACAAGAGCGGCTATGCAGACTGGGAGAACTGGAACAACAATACCGACTGGGTAGATGCCGTCAAGCAGTTTGGTGCCATGCACGACATGAGCATGAACGTCACTGGTGGTGGACAGAAGGCTCAGTTCCGCATCTCTGCCGGTTACAAGCACCAAACGGGTTCTATCATCAAGCAGAAGTTCCAGCAGTTCACCACCCGTATGGCGCTGGATTATAATGTGTCAGACCGCATCCGTTTCATCACAAACTTTGCACTGACCTACACGAACAATTATAAGAATTACGAGGGCAAGATTAACGGTGTCAACCACCAGAGTCTGTTGGCTATTGCCCAACAACAGGCACCGAATATGAGTATCTATCGCCAGGACGCCAATGGAAACGATACCGATGAGTATTTCCTAATGAACCCGACAGCGCCCAACCGCAACGTAACACCGTACGACGGTCCGTATTCCAGCTACGACTTGTCAAGTATCTACAACTTAGGCAACCCCGTAGCTATCGGCAATCTGGCATGGATTAAGGACCAGACCTACCGTCTGACCCCTGACTTCACTATCAAGTACGAGATTCTCGGTACCGAGGCAGAGAAGAGTCGCCTGACCTTCAATGGCCGTGTCGACTTCGATATTTTCGCTGAGTCGAAGCCCACCTATTGGCCGGCAGCTCTGTCGAATGCCCAGTGGACCTCATCAGAGTATAACCTGACCACTAACTACGAGTTTAACCGCATGAAAATTGGCGGTCGTGCAGAATTGGTCTTCACACCATATTTTAGGAATAAGGACTTCTCGGCTACCATGCTGCTACGCTATGAGATGAGCACGCAAAACAGCAACAACCAGACGGTTATCATGAACCACCTGCCCAACGACATCACGTCGTCAACCGTCAATGCTGCCCCTGGTACACCCAGCAGTAGTAATAGCCGTTCAAACTCACAGAACATCCTTTACAATGCGCACTTCGGATACAAGGACGGCCGCTACAGCTTAGGATTCTCGTTGCGCGCCGACGGTGACTCGAAGTTCGGTCCAAAAAACAAGTGGGCTTACTTCCCCGGTGTCTCGTTGCGTTACAACATCAGTGAGGAGCCGTTCATGAAGTGGAGCAACAAAGTGGTCTCAATGTTAGGTCTGCGCGCATCATGGGGTATTGTTGGTAAAGCTCCTGACAAGGACTATCTTTTCTACAACAGCTACAACACATCGGCAGGTACCTATGGAAAAGGTAACACCAACCTGGCATCATATGCTACACTCGACGGTCTGAAACTCGACGATCTCCGCTGGGAGAAAACCACTTCATATAACTTCGGTTTCAACCTCGGCCTTTTCGACAACCGCATCGAGATTGACTTTGACTACTACTTCAAAGACACTAAAGATCTGCTGATGTCGAACGTCAATATTCCTTCATATACAGGTTTCCCAACCGTGGCCTACGCCAACGTCGGTCGCATGACCAACCAGGGATGGGAGTTGAACTTTACAGCCAAGAAATTCATCAAGATAGGCAAATTCTCTGCTGACTTCGGTTTCAACATCTCGCAGAACGAGAACATGCTGAAGGAGATGGACGAGAGTTGTTTGCAGGCTATCAATGGTACCACCTGGAACTATGGCGACCGAGGAACCTACCCTGTCCGCGTTCAGTTGAACAACTCACTTGGTTCTATCTATGGTTTCAACTACAAGGGTGTCTACCAGTACACTTACGACTACCTACAGAACTACCAGAAGGAGAATGGTTTGAACACTGCTGAATATGAAGACTGGATTAACTCATTCCTCGCAAGCGGCAAGACGGCTCCTGTTGCAGTGGGTGCTGACGGCAAAGTTATCATGGATGTCAATACCGGTCAGCCCCAGCGCATGAAGTATGCGTACAGCCAGATTACAGAGAATGGTCATCCTGGTTATAATTTCCAAGGTGGTGATGCCATCTACGAGGATATCAACCACGATGGTGAGATCAATGCCCTCGATATCGTATATCTCGGCAACTCTCTTCCAAAGGTCAGTGGTGGTTTCAACCTCTCGCTCAACTATGGAAACTTCTCTATTAAAGCACGTTTCAACTACCGTTTCGGCAGCAAGATTGTCAATATTGCCCGTATGAACTTGGAGAACATGTACGGCACCAGCAACCAGAGCACAACTGTCAACTACCGTTGGCGTAAGGACGGTGACGAGACACCGATGCCGCGTGCCCTCTACCAGACAGGTTACAACTGGCAGAACTCAAGCCGCTACGTGGAAGATGGTAGCTTCGTACGTTTCCAGAACCTGCAGATTGGTTACAGATTCGATACTAAGCTGATTAAGAAGTGGGGTCTAAACCAACTTCAAATCTATGCTTCGCTGAACAACCTCTTCTTGTGGACCAAGTACAGCGGTGTGGATCCTGAAGTCTCTGCCCGCGGCTACAGCCCTGCTCTTGACACGTCGAAGACACCACGTTCGAAGCAGTTTACGATGACCTTAAACTTAGGATTCTAAAGATATGAATACGATGAAGAAATATATATTAATGCTGTTCGCAGGACTGACACTCGTGTCATGCATGGACACGATTATCCTGCCCGATGACAAGACCGTCGACGAAGACTTCTGGAAGAGCAAGGAAGACGTTGCCATGATGGTCAACGGAGCGTATGCTGCCATGACAACGAATGATGTGTTAGAACGGCTGATTGTATGGGGTGATTTCCGCACAGATGAGGTAAACCGTAACAACTCCGTGACGGACATCAGCACCCAGACACAGTCACTCGACGAGATTGCTGCTGTAAATATACAAACCACTAATGCGTATGCCACCTGGTCGGCATTCTACGAAGTCATTAACCGTTGTAATATCGTGCTGACCCGTGCCAGTGAGGTATTGGGAGTAGACCCGAACTACACAGACGGTGACTATCAGGTAGACCGCTCTCAGATGCTGGCACTTCGTGCCCTCTGTTACTTCTATCTGGTACGCAACTTCCGTGATGTACCCTACTACACCGAGGCATACATGACCAGCAGTCAGGCAACTGACATTCCTCAGTCGTCACCGGCCTATATTATTAACCAGTGCATCAGTGATTTGGAAGGATGTGTATCAACCTCAATGTCATCACGCAGCTTTAATGACTGGCGTCGTGTAGGATGGTTCACCACAGATGGTATTAACGCCCTATTAGCAGACCTCTATCTGTGGCGTGCCTCAGTCATGCATAGCGCAGCAGACTACCAGAGTTGCATTGACATCTGCGACCGTATCATCGAGTCAAAGAAAAGCCAACACACACGTAAACGCACAGAAACAACAGAGGCAGAATATCCGCTGGCAGAAGCTGAAGATATGTACTACGACCTATTTGTCAAGCAGAATGCAGAAGAGAGTATCTTCGAGCTGCAGTGCCGCAGTAATCTGCCGGTATGCCAGTACTACTGGAAATACAAGAGTGCTACTGGTTCGGCTGGTATGGGATGGTTCAAGGCCACAACACTGTTTGGTGGAACTGCATCCATTTACAACACTGAAACGAGCGTGAGCAACAACAATCTATATAGTGCTACCGACCTGCGCTACTATGCAGCTTGCTACCTACCAACTTCATCTGAGGACTCATATGACATCCGTAAGATTATCTCCGATAATCGTGTTATCGACAAGACGGCTACCAAGAAGCGCGAGGAATACGCCTATGGTGGAATGGACCGCAACTATATTATCTATCGACTGACCGACGTCATGCTGATGAAAGCTGAGGCATTGGTACAGCAAGCAGCCGACATCCCAGAAGGAGCAACGGACGAGGAGAAAGAAAGTATCAACGCCAGCAATGCCAGCGTGCTGCGTCCTGCCTTCAACATGATACAGGCTGTCAACGCACGTGCACTTTACAGAGATGACAAGGGAGACTCTCTGAAGTGGAATGCATTCAAAGGACTGTCAAAGTTGGAGTTTGAAAGACTGATTTTGCAAGAGCGCCTGCGTGAGTTCTGTTTCGAGGGACGCCGCTGGTACGACCTGCTTCGTTACAACTATCGCCACGTTGAAGGAACCGACTACAACAGCATTCTTGCCGACCAAGGTGCATTGGTAAAAATCTATGACGACATGCTGGAACTGATGACCCGCAAGCGTGGTACGGAGGCAAGCGGTGTGAAAGCCAAGATGCAAAATGAGGCCTATCTGTATCTGCCCATACCGAACAGGGACATCCAGATAAGTCCACAGCTGCGCCAGAACCCAGCATATGGTGACTCCAATGAATATGAGAAAAAATACTAATACAAAGGAGGACTAATCATGAAAAAGAATCTTTTTAAGAATATGAGCAGAATGGTCATGGCGCTGGCAGCCGTTAGCACCATGACACTGGCAGGCTGTAACCCAGAGCCCGACGAGTCAGATTTGTTTACTGCTACCGGTGAGACTGCCGCTGATTTCATCAAGCGCAAGGCATATCTGTCGTCATTCAACAATATACTTGCAAAAGCAGGACTGGATCGCAACCTATCTGCATACGGTGTGTACACCTGCTTTGCCCCCAACAATGATGCTGTGGAGGCTTATGTAAAGAAACTGTACAACGATACGGAAGCCAAGACGCCCCACAACGGACTAGCAGAAGAGAGTGTTGAGGCACTGATAGCCAATGACAGCTTGTGTAGGGACATTGCCCTGTACCACTTACTCGCCAGTGAGGCTATGACGACTACTGATATCGGTATCGCCAGCCGTAATATCAATACCATGCTGCGTATTCCGTTTAACAGTGACGGTTCTACAGGAAAAATCATGCTGAACAAGTCGGCTACCATTATACAAGGTGACTCAATAGTCACCAATGGTGTAGTTCACGTCATAGACTCTGTCATTCCCCGTAATACGAGACTGATAGCTGAGGAGCTGAACCGCATGAGCCAGTTTAGTATCTTTGCTGAAGCACTGGAAATTACCGGACTGGCCGACTCGTTGGCCAAGACAAGAAAAGATGTAGAGTATACGATAACGGACTCTAAGGATACTAATGGTGACGAACTGTATCATCCGACTGAGTGCAAGGTTATGTACACACTCTTTGCCGAGCCGAACGAAGTAATGGCAAAGAAAGGCATCAATAATCTTCAAGACTTGATTCAATATGCCAACAGCATCTATGGTAGTGCATCCGACTGGTACGACTACGTCAGAGAAAAAGGTATTACCATCAGCACCGGGGATGATTATACCAACCGTTTCAACGCGCTGAACATGTTCGTAGCCTACCATATCCTATATGCTGGTATGCCGGAGGACGAACTGGTCTACGAACGTAGCGGCAAGTGGCAGAAAGCACAGACATGGAACTTCTGTAATGGTGGTCAGCCCTTTGACTACTATGAGACCATGCTTCCCAACACCATCCTCAAGATATGGCAGCCTGAACCACTAATGGCTAAGAAGACACTGTACATCAACCGCTGTATAGCCATGAATACGCTGACCGACGAGGTAGGAACAATGGGATCAGAAGCTATGCATCCGCTAATAACAGGTGAAGGACTGAATGTCAAGATTAACCGCACCTCGGACAAGCAGGCCAACATTCCCTGGAACATACAGACCTTTAACGGCTATATCCACAGCATCCAGGACATGCTTGTCTATACGGAAAATGTACCCAAAAAGGTATTGCATGAGCGTATGCGTTTCGATTCGACTACCTTCCTGGTAGAGTTTATTAACAACGGTATCCGTATGTCAAGCTACGCAGAGATGCAAGCATTGAATGGTGGTGGTAGTGGTGGCCGCGTGGCTTTCCCACTAAACTACTTCGACAATGTAGTCAGCTACACCTCTGAGAACCGTTTCCGCTACAATATCAAGGGTGCCTACAACGCATGGCAGTCGGATACTTTCCAAGGATGGGGTAACGGCTATGACCTCGCCATCAAATTGCCGCCAATACCAACGGGAACTTACGAATTCCGTATCTTCTACACGCCTATGGATCATGGTGGCATGATGCAGTTCTATATGGGTAATAGTAAGAGCCAGCAGTCGATGATGGCACTTGACATCCCGCTCGATGTACGTATCCCCAAGGATGACCCCCGCATTGGTTCAACACCGTTCTACGACGAGGATGATCTGGGTATTGCATCCGATCAGGCACTACGCAACCGTGGCTACATGCGTGGACTATACAGCTACGTAGACCACCCAGAGTACCAAGATGGCAATGCTACCAACCACAACATGCGCTCCGATGCACGAAACGCTTCGTTCCGTAAGCTCTTCCAGCCACAGATGTACCGCCAGAGTGACGAACACTGGTTCCGCATCAAGACCGTCATCACCGGTAATCCTGACCTGAAGTGGCAGTTTGACTACATTGAGTTCATACCAATGGACTTGCTGAACAGAGACGACGTGGCTGAAGACTGGTTCTAATCTGAGATTAACGGTTAAAGATTAAAGTTTAAAGATTATGAAGAATAACAAATATATAGGACTGATGATGGCAGCAGCGATGCTGGCTGCCACGTCATGCTCCGATTTCAACGACTATAACGAGGTGCCGAGTGATGCACTGCCTGAGGGCAACCAGACATTGTGGCAGAACATCTCCAGCAATCAGGACCTGACGGACTTTGCAGATTTGGTAAAACAGGCCGGATTCGAAGCAGAGCTGGAAAAGTCACGTTCCTACACTATCTTCGCACCCAAGAACGGTTCGTTCGTCAAGTCGGAGTTTGAAGGCATGGATAATAAAGACCTGCTGCAACAGTTTGTCAAGAACCACATCGCTGAGTATAACCACGTGGCTACTGGCGCTGTGAACATGCGCATCCACACACTCAACGAAAAGTCATACATCTTCGAGGGTAACGGCAAGTACACCTTTGCTGGCATAGACATCAGCAAGCCTAACTTGCCCAGCAACAACGGTGTTATACACATACTGGACAACTACGCGCACTTCTACCCCAACCTGTATGAGTACTTGAAAGTGGCTGAGAATATAGACTCGCTACGCAACCACTTCATGCACTATGAAGTAACCTATCTCGACGAGGGAAACAGCGTAAAAGGTCCGATGGTCGACGGTATGCAGACGTATATCGACTCTGTGATGGTAACTTACAACAGTCTGTGCGACCGCTTAGGCGCAAAACTAGACAACGAGGACAGTACCTACACATTCATCATGCCTACGTCTGAAGCTTTCTCGAAGTCGTATAAAAAGATTGCTTCTTACTATAAATATGTAGATAACATAGAGATACAGGACGTGCAGAACTACACCAAAGCAACTGACACCAAGATTAAAACGGTACAAGTCAATGCTGACTACCAGACAGACTCGCTGACGCGAATGTCTATTGTGAACAACTTGATTTTCAGTAACAACGACCTCTATAACCAGTGGCTTATAGGCAAGGGAGAGAATACAGACACCATCCGCTCTACAAGACGGACAAAGTTATCGAACCCCGAGGACCTGCTAACCAAATACATGGTAGGCAATGCTGTGCCCATGAGCAACGGCTATGCACGCATTGTGGACAGTCTGGCTATCTATCCTTGGGAGGCCTACACTCCTAAACTGGAGATCAATCCAAAATCACTGAGTAATAAGTTCCCAAATAGTGTAGGTGAGAAAAAGGAATCTGTACCTGACACGCTGCTCAAGAAGGTATTTGGTGAGGACTTTGATAAAACGAGCTACAAGTATACGACTATCCTGGCAAACGGTGAAAGGACCCAGCCTGATTTCGCGATAGAGTTGCCGGGTGTCATGTCGACAACCTACAATTTCTATGTCGTACTAATGCCATCAGCTTGGAAACAGTTCGGTAACGACCCGCGTCCCAACTGGCTGAACTTTGAACTCAACTACGCCAACGCTGCAGGAAAGGCTACCAAATACTATTTCAGTAAGCCTTATGCTGATGCCATTCTTTCAGGCGGTACACTGCCGGAACCAGCTAAAAGTGTCAGCTCAACGACAGCATTTACGAACGACCCCGAAAAAACAGATACAATCTTCATCGGACGTTTCACCTTCCCGATATCCTACAGCAACATAGGAGACTACTATCCAAGCATACGAGTTACCACACCCATCAGCGTGTTCAACAAGAAACATTTAGAGACGTACAACCGTGACGTACGCTTGGCAGCCATCATACTGAAGCCCTTGGAATTGGACGAATTTGAAGCTAATAACAAATGAAAATGAAGCACACCATATTTAACGATTTACAGAATGCAGGTCAGAGACTTGCCTTCTGCCTGTTGTTTGCAACGATTTCTGCTGTGCCTATGTTAGCACAGGACGATGATAGCGACATTGATGAAGTGCAGACAACTATCAAGCAGCCAAAACGCAACGTGAAGGTTGTAGAGTATCCTACCATGACGCTGCAAGGTGTGGTGACAGACCAGGCTACGAAGAAGCCCTTGTCGGGTGTACAACTGCAGGCATTAGGACATATCCGCTATACAGCCATGACGGATGAGAATGGTGCCTTCACGATAAAAGTACCGACATTCACTACGGCACTATACGTACACTCTCCGCAGTATATCCCACAGCAAGTGGCCATCATAGCTGGCAAGGAAGACCAGAAAGTGGAAATTCACATGCTGAGCGACAAGTTCGCCAATATGTACACCACTGGTACGGATTATACCGCCAAGAGCGAGGCACAGATTAACCGCTTTGGACTGACGGTGGACAACGAAATCACCAGTAAACTGGGTGCCGACATGCACAGTGTGATGCGCTCTGCAGCACTCGATGGTGGTGCAACGATGTTCATCCGTGGTCTGAACAGTATTAATGCTGACGCACAGCCACTGATTGTCGTTGACGGTATCGAGATGGATATGCAGCGCGACCGCTACTCACTGCACGCTGGACAGTATAACAACATACTGGCCAACATAGACCCGAACGACGTAGAGAAGGTTACCGTCATGAAGAATGCTACCGCACTGTATGGTGCCCGTGGTGCCAATGGCGTAGTATTCATCGAGACTAAGCGAGGCCATTCGATGGCTACGCGCATCGATGCCAACATCTCAGCTGGTGTTACCTTCGTACCAAAAGCTCTGACGATGATGAACGCCAACCAGTATCGCACTTATGCGACGGAACTATTAGGAACCGTTGAAGGCATCTCGGACCGCAAAATAGACTTCCGTTTTCTGAACGACGACCCCAACAGATCCTACTACAACACCTATCATAATGATACAGACTGGAATGGCTTAGTCTACAAATCAGCACTGACCCAGAACTACAGTATCAATGTGCAGGGTGGTGATGACATTGGTATGTACAACCTATCAGTAGGCTATACTAACGCCAAGTATGCTGCCAAGGAGAACTCTTTCGAACGTATGAATGTCCGTTTCAATACCGATATTAACATTCTGTGGAACCTGAAGACAAAGTTCGACATCTCAATATCTCGTACGAACAATAACGTATTGGACAACGGTATGCCGGCAGACTTCACCACAGGTACCGTGGTATCACCTACCGTATTGGGGCTCATCAAGTCGCCACTAGTATCGCCTTATCAGTACAATGCCATGTTGGGGGGATTCTCTGGACTGTTCTCCGAAGCCGACGACTTGTTCTATCAGTTGTATAATACCCATGCCTACGACCTGGCTAATCCAGTGTCTATTCTTGATGGTGCTGTCGGTGACAACAAGAACAAGGCAGAGAATACATATTTTAATGTACACGTAGCACCGACATACAGTTTTTCGCCAAACCTGTCACTGTCTGCACTCATCAGCTACACACTGAACCGTAACGCACAGCGCTACTTCCGACCCTATTCGAATGTTCCCTCATTCAATATCCCAGGTGTAGGACGTGTATATGCCAAGACACAGTCGATGTTTGCCAAAGAGAACAACATCGTTGCCAAACTGCAAGTAGATTGGAACAAGCAGCTGGGCAAGCACACTATCGCTGCTTTTGCCGGTGCCCGCTATAACATCTTTACCTTCGACAGCAACGATGTGGCTGTACAAGCTTCAGGAAAGACCAGTGACAAGAATCCATCATTGGACTGGGCCGGATTCCGAGACATTAGCGGTGCCAACGATGAATGGAAGCAGATACAGTGGTACGGCAATGTAGACTACAACTACATGGACCGCTACTTCGCTACGCTCTCGCTGCTCGCTGAGGCAAACAGCCGCTTCGGTAGCGATGCTGACGGCTTGAAGCTGTTTGGTGCTAAATGGGCTTTCTTCCCCAGTATTCAGCTTGGATGGGTCATGACTAACGAGAGTTGGTTTCCCAAGACCAACTTGGTGAACTACCTGCGTCTGAATGTCGGCTACGACGTAAGTGGCAACGACGGAATTTCGAACTATGCTGCCAAAACCAGCTATACCACGGTACGTTACAACGCAACGGCCGTTGGTACGCAGTTGACCAATATCGGTAACGACAAGATTCAGTGGGAGAGCACAAAGAAACTGAACTTTGGTCTTCAGAGCTATCTGCTGGATAACCGTTTAGGTGTGAAGTTCGACTACTTCATCCACAAGACTGACAACCTGCTAACGCTGAAAGCCTTCTCGAACCCCATCGGTGGTATCAACCGCTATTGGAGCAATGGTGGCTCACTACAGAACACAGGTTACGAGTTGACTGTCACAGGTAAGCCCGTTGTCTCGAAGGACTGGAACCTGGAAATCGGAGCCTCAATAGGGCACTATAAGAACGAAGTAAAGTCGCTGCCCGACGGTGATTATACCACATCAGTCTATGGCGACAACAACATCTTGACCAGCGTAGGTAATCCCATCGCTATGTTCTATGGATACGAGACCGCAGGTGTCTTCGCCGACGATGCTGCAGCACGCGTTGGTGTTGTCACTGCCGACAATGCTGAGGGATATCTCTACATGACAGATGCTGCTGGACAAAAGAATTTCTTCAAGGCTGGTGACATGCATTTTGTTGACCGCAATAGTGACGGTATCATAGACGCGAAGGACAAGACCATCATCGGTAATCCCAACCCCGACATCTATGGTAATATCTTTGCCACATTATCATGGAAAGACCTAACATTGTCTATCGGCTTCAACTACTCGGTAGGTAACGACGTCTATAACTACCAGCGCTCTATACTCACAGCTGGCTCTAACTTCTACAACCAGCAGGTTTCAGAGGTAGGACGTTGGCGCTACGAGGGACAGCTGACCGAATTGCCACGTGCTGTTTTCGGTGACCCCATGGGCAACAACCGCTTTAGCGACCGCTGGATAGAGGACGGTTCATACCTGCGCCTGAAGACCGTACACCTCAGCTATCGTCTTCCAATTCCAAGTTCATGGACATGGCTACAGGGCTTGACGGTGTGGGCAGAGGCTCAGAACCTGTTCACCATCACGAAGTACAAGGGCATCGATCCTGAGTTCTCTATAGGCAACAGTGCTTACTATCAGGGCATTGACTGTGGCAATATCCCACAAAGTCGTATGCTTACCGCTGGTTTGAAGATCAACCTCTAACAAGGAGTTAAGAATTAAGAATTAAGAATTAAGAGATTATGAAAAAGATAGCAATTATAGTTAGTGTAATCTGCGTCATCTGCGGTTCCTACTCCTGCTCGGACATGTTGGATGTTGAAAGTACACGTCAAAATATCGAACCGTCAATAAAAGAAAAGACCGACTCGGTGTTCTATGCTTACGGCATCCTTCAAGCCATGCAGCAGTTGGCAGACCAGTATGTTTTTCAGGGTGAGATGCGCGGTGAACTGGTGAAGACCACGCAATATACCGACAACAGCCTGCGTCAATTGTACGACTATACGGCAACGACTGAGAACAAGTACGACTCAGCGTATGTCTACTACCGAGTCATCAATAATTGTAACTACTTTATTGCCTACTGCGATACTGCACAGTATAACGGTTCGACGAATGTCGTCATGGACAAGTACATTGCCACCCACGCCATCCGAGCTTGGGCTTATCTGCAGCTGGCTCGTAACTATGGTAAGGTGCCGTTCTTTACAGAACCACTGACCAAAATTTCGGATATCGACAAGGATTATCCAGAACTGGACATCAGCGGCATCCTTGCACAATTAGCTCCAGACTTGGAGAAGTATGCAGCAAGATACTACAAAGTTCCCAATTTCGGATATACAGGAAATACCGGTCCATCTATTGGTTCACCTAACTGGGAGAGTGCTGCCAAGAACTTCTTGCCTCGTTTGTGCTTTATACCATTGAATGTAGTACTTGGTGATATGTATCTTGAAACGGGTGACTACGAAAAAGCAGCACACCACTTTGTGACCTACCTGACAAGACTGGCTGACCAATCAAAGACGAACTATACGGCACCAATGGCATCGAAAAATTCGGTAGGCCGCTTTGGCGATGACGACGACCTGCCTGACCGCAGCCAGATTGGTGCAACAGTGAATGGTACTGCATGGGCCTCCATTTGGTATAGTAACTCTGTGAACGACATCATCTCGTACATCCCCATGGCAACTACTGCCCAGAATGGACAAACCACACAAGTTCCTCTTACCTTTGGCTTTAACTACTATGCAACCAAGGAAGAAACGGGTGGTGACCCATACGTTGACGAGATACAATTATTGCCTTCAGACGCAATGAACCTGTTATCGGACTCTACGGACTACTACTATTATGCAGCAACCGACAAATTGGATAAGTTCGACAGCATTAGAGTAGCCAAGGCCGGTGACATGAGAATGCGCAGCATCATGCATCAAACGCTGAATGCAGACACCATACAGCAGTGGATTGACAAGTACAAGTACGCTAACATCGTACTCTATCGTGTCAGCACTATTTGGCTGCGACTGGCTGAGTGTTTTAATCGTCTGGGAATGCCCGACGCTGCTTTTGCCATTCTCAAAGACGGTATTAACGCCAATATCCTGGAGCAGGCAGCTGATGGTTCTTACTACATGAATTACATCACAGAGGATACTCGCAACAAGCTGAAGACTACCTATCCTTTGTTGTCTGACGAATACAGCAAGAAGTTTACGATTGACAATATATCTGGTATCCACACCCACGGTGCCGGACGTGCTGCTAGCGATTGTCCGGGCGCAAACGGTGTAGGTGGTACTACCTACCACACAGGCAAGTCGCCCTACCAGTACGACCGCGTTATCGGTAAGAAGTTGAAAGAGTTGGCAGATGCTGGTGTCGCTGTAGGAACAACCAAGAACGACACTATCAACGCTGTTGAGGACTTGCTGTGCGACGAGTATGCATTGGAGTTAGCCTTCGAAGGTTGCCGTTACTACGACCTGCTGCGTATTGCTGACCATAAGAACCGTGCCGGTCTCTATGGTGCTAACTATGGCGATATGTGGTTGACCCGCAAACTTGGCTATAAAGGTTGGACACCTGCTAAGAAGTACTTACCATTCAAGTAACAACAACACATGAAATCATTAACACTAACATTACTCCTATCGGCACTACTGCCGATGGGAGTTTTTTCCCAAAAGCCCACCGACACATCGGTGAGCCAGATGGAGAAGCTGGACCGTGGTCTGGTGGTTATTCCTTACAATCTGTTTGGAGGCCACTTCGTCAGCTGGCGCCTTTTCGGTACTGACGATGCCAATACCACCTTCGAACTGCTAAAAAACGGAGAGTCCGTAATGAGTAACATCATGCAGACCACGTCGGTGCGTGTCACTGGTGGAAAGGCCACAGACAAGTATCAAGTGGTGACGTACCAGAATGGTCAGATGATAGATACCACACCTGAGGTAAGTCCTTGGGCGAAATACTATCTGGAAGTAAAGCTCGACAAGCCTGCCGATGGAAAGACGAAGCCTTATACCACTACGATTAATAAAGAGACAGTATCATTCCCCGATGGCCAGGACTACTCCTATTCCCCCAACGACTGTAGCGTGGGGGATGTTGATGGTGACGGACAATACGAAATCTTCGTAAAGTGGGACCCTTCCAACTCGAAGGATAACTCGCAAAATGGCGTAACTGGTATCGTCTATATAGACTGTTACAAGCTGGACGGCACAAAGCTGTGGCGTATCGACCTTGGGCAGAACATCCGTGCGGGAGCCCACTATACACAATTCATGGTCTACGACTTCGATGGTGACGGAAAGGCTGAGATGATGTGTAAGACTGCACCAGGTTCAAAAGATGGAGAAGGGAACTACGTCAACCAAGCTGCCACCGACGAGAACATCAAGGCTGCAAGCAATACCAAGGACTGGGTGAGCGAAGGCTCTGGACGCATCAATGGCGGGCAGGAATATCTGACGGTGTTCAACGGACAGACAGGAAAAGCCATCCACACCATTGCCTATTATCCCAACCGTAATGCCAAGGCAGAGTTAAGTGATGCATCGGGCTCCTTCAACTGGGATAGCCGCAGCGGAAAGAGCGACAAAGGAAACTACGGCAACCGTGGTGAGCGCTATCTTGCTGCTATTGCCTATCTGGGGGGGGCCGACGCCAATCCAAGCGGTGTCTTCTGTCGGGGATATTACAGCTATGCATACGTATGGGCTGTCGACTTTGACGGCAGCCAACTAAAACACCGTTGGCTACACCGTTCTGACTCTAACACGCAATGGTCAGTGGTTGATGCCAACATGCAGGAGTCTGCAAAGGTCACTGCACCCAAGGCCACAAGTGGCGGCGGCAGCAATACGATGTTTGCCAATGGTAACCATAACCTGTCTGTTGCCGACGTTGACGGCGATGGCAAGGACGAGATTATTTGGGGCGCCGCTGCCGTAGATGACAACGGCAAGCTGCTCTATGCTACAGGTTTCGGCCATGGCGATGCCATCCATCTTGGTGACCTGAATCCAGACCGTCCCGGTTTGGAACTGTTTGACGTACATGAAGAGAAAGGCACCTACTCATGGGACATCCACGACGCTGCAACTGGTGAGATTCTCATGAAGAATGGTCAGTCAGGACAAGACAATGGTCGCGGTGTTGCTGCAGATATTGTTGCTAACACACGTGGTTATGAGTTCTGGTCTTCCTATGGCGGCTTTGACAGTGGCAGCAGAAATCAGAATCCGTTCAATGCTATCACAGGCAAGCAGGCAGGAAACAGAGCACCTTCCATGAACTTCCGCATCTATTGGGATGGTGATGCTCAGGACGAACTGCTTGACGGCATTAATATCTACAAATACAATACTGATGCCAGTGCCACAAAACTCGGTATCGGTAGTAGTTACTATCCTACCGGTCAGTCCAACAACAGTACAAAGGCGACACCGTGTCTGTCTGCTGACATCTTCGGTGACTGGCGCGAAGAACTGATATTGCGCAATGCGACTGACGATGCACTGATCATCTACTCTACCATCACACCAACCAACTACCGCGTTCCCACACTGATGCACGATCACGTTTATCGCATGGGCATCTGCTGGCAGAACGTGGCATACAACCAACCGCCTCATCTTGGCTACTACCTGCCCGACTATATTGAGTCGTTCCAGGGCAACGACCCGACAGGTATTGTGGAAATAGTGAAGGAGCAGGAAGAAGGAAGAGAAACAGTATACAACCTGATGGGCGTTCCTGTAACGAAACCCACCAAGGGAGTGTACATCGTAAAAGGAAAAAAGACCTACATCAAGTAGGTCTTTTCCTTTTCTTTGCAGATATTACAGATAGACTTTCGGAGCCGTGTCCTTAGTGGCTGGAGCAAACTGTGAGAAGTCTATCGGTGAGCCATCAAGCGTGAAGTCTATCAGCTCGTACTTGTCGCTGGTCTTCACATCAAGCATCTTCTTAGTATCAACCTGATTGTTACGCAGCGTGATATTGTTGCAGCGTGACAGCGGCATCTCACGATCGCCTGGCTTGAAGAACTGTGTCCACGGCTGGATGAAGAGGAAGCGACCGCACTTACCCGTCACGCCTTCCACCGTCACATACTCGTAGTGCTGCGGTGTGTCGGGACGCATCTTCAGCCACAACACGCGGTCGGCATTCTCCGTATGACAGTTGCGCAGAATGATATTTCGGTCGTGCAGAGACTCAGAACCTAACGTCAGACAGCCATGCACTTTGCCGTAACGGCAATTCTGTATCAAGATGCGTTCGCAGTCGCCATTGGTGGCATCCTTGTCTGCCCAGGTTCCCTTGCCGCCCTTCAGCACGACAGCATCATCGTTGACGTGCATGTAGCAACCATCGATGAGCACATCGGTACAGACATCAATATCAATAGCATCTGACGAGGGAGCGCCACGCTTCGGATTCTCCGGCCATATATTCTCCGTAGGAGCAAAGATGTAACAACCCAGATAGCGCACATGGTCGCTCTTGTAAACGTGGTTGGTCCAGAAAGGCGAATTGATGAGGTGCACATCCTGAATGGTCACATTCTTACAGTTGGAGATATAGGTCAGTCGGGGACGCTGTGCATCCTTGTTGGTGCACTGGGGGTTCCACGCACGACGTATCCAGAACTCCTGCCAGAAGTTTAAGCCATTGCCATCAATCGTTCCTTTACCACTGATGGTGAAGCCATCCAGTCCGTCAGCATTGATAAGGGCAGAGAAGTACTTGCACGTCTCACCCTCAATACGTGTCTGAAGGATAGGATAGTCCATGATACGCTCAGAGCCTTTCAGTGTGGCACCCTCAGCAACATGCAGGTGCGTACCTTGCTTGAAGAACAAGGCACCGGTCATGAACGTACCTTGTGGAATGACAACAACACCCCCACCCTCACTGGCTGCACGGTCGATGACTGTCTGAATCTTCTGCGTCTGCAACTCGCTGCTACCTATCAGGACTCCGTAGTCGGTGATGACATACTGACGACCCAGTGTGGTGACATCCACTTTCTGAGTGTTCTGGAACCACGCATCCATGGCGCTACCGTCGGGCCATGTCTCAACAGTTTTCTTAGCCTTTGGTTTTGCCACTACGGAAATAGCGAGAAGCGCCATCAATAATAATGTAATCTTTCTCATTACTTTACTTTATTTTGGGTTTAAGTTCATCCGGAGAATCGTTGGTAAACATGTCTACTTTTGGAGCCTCACGTTCAAAGAGGTGTCGGATCACATCGACACTGACTGTCGTCGTAGGCTTAAAGTCTTCACTCTGCATATAGCACAGAATGCTCTGGCGCAACTGGCGGGCTACAGGACGACGGTCGAGGTTGTGACTAATGTCCATTGTAGTCATCAGCAGTCGGCCATTGAGTATTTTTACCTCAAGGAGCATGCCCAATTTACGGCTGACATGCCACGTGTCGATAGGCTGCACGATAGGTTGGTAGTCCTTAGGGAACTCTGCCAGATTCATGACCTGTGTACGGTTGGTCAGTTCCCACCAGTTCAGATTCTGCCAGTCGTCAGTGGGGAAGTCACAAAACACGGGATGCTCGCTCTGGATATATGCTCCCGTTGTATGTGGCGGACGCATCTTAAACCAGCTGGTATTCCAGAAGACGGGCAAATAGGTATGGCGCACATCGTTGCCATAGCGTATCTTCCCACCAGCTGTCAACAGCACCGTGCCACCCTTCTTGAGTACTTTCAACGCCCGAGCATCCAGCGAGTCTGTTTCATAAAAGTTCTTACTTCTTACTACTTCTATCTTACCTTCTGCAGGATATACCCAGAAGTCCCACTGATTCCACTCGTAGCCATTGAGAAGTACATGCAGAGTCAACTTAGCAGGCTGTTGGAATGATGCCAACTGCAGGCGTACCGTTCCCAATTCGTTGTTCTTGCCAATGGGAATAGTACTAACAGGAAGTGTTCCATGGGCCACCTCCTGCTGCTGCCCACCGGTGATACACCAGCAAACCTTGGCATTCACTAGTTTGGCTGAAAAGGCATTATAAGCCTCAACAGGCACAACGAGTTCCTCATCGTTAGTATAAACAAACTTGGGGAAGCGGGCCAATGCCACCGTGGCAGCACAGAACTGTTTCCACTCGCGGGCGTCGACATAGCCTTTCTCGCGCCAGTGTACATTCAGCGGTCCTACTAGTGCCGTACCCTGCCCAGAATAGTCGTTCAGGCCCAGATACTGGAATCCAGCATAATCCTTGGTGCGTAGGTTGCGCTCTGTCTCATATTTATAACATAGCGTCTGCAGCTTACCACTGGCATGAAGGAACTTTTCGGCTTGCGAAGCCATACCATTGTCAGCCAACAAATCACGGAATATCTCGAAGTTCTTAGCCTTATAAACGCCCGTATACTGTGGGATTTCGTTGAAATCAGGGAACACACACCACTGTCCCTGTTCATGAGCAACAATGGGGGAATTGTTAGGAACAGTGTCCTTATAGTTACGTGGGAAAAGTATCTGCTGGTAGTAATCGTCCTGACTTTGTGGAGCACGGCGGTCCCAGTCCAGTCCACGAGCACCAGCCTTGACGTGATATTCAGAACCACTGTCCCATGCCCAGCCGCCACCGACACTAGCACCGGCATAGAGTTTGGTGGAGTCGTACTGTTTCATGGTCTTCACCCAGTCGTTACAGTAGGGGACCCAGTCGCCTGCTGGCTCATTACCAGCCGCCATGAAACAGAACGACGGATGGTGACCGTACTCATCGATAATGCGTTTCGACTCGTCCAACAGATATTGGTCGATGGCCATCTTACGACGTAGCTTCACACCGTGATTGGGCCACGAGGGGCCTTCCGGCTGCAGGTATATTCCTACCCTGTCAGCAGCTGCAAAGGCTGCCTCAGGCGGACAGTAACTATGGAAACGCACGTGGTTGATGCCGTACTCCTTGCATTTGCGGAACACACGAAGCCACTCTGACTCCTCCATCGGGGGATAGCCCGTCTCTGGGAAATTACAGTTTTCCACCGTTCCTCGCAGGAACAGCGGACGGCCATTAATCACAAGCTGACGCCCTTCGACACTCAGATTACGCAATCCGAAAGTAGTCTCATAGACATCATCACCTGCCATGACCTGCAACTGGTAGAGATTGGGGGTAAACTCATCCCATAGTTGAGCATCAGTACCCAGATCTATTACAAATTCCTTTTTATTACCAATGGCTTCTACGGGCTCTGCACCATAGACATGCGTCTTTCCCTTCATCATAGGACGAGCCATGACATAAATACCATAGTCACGCATTGGCATTAGTTTAAATCCGTCAACATGATTCTCCATCTCGACGACAACGCGCACCTGTTTCTTGTCTGCATCAGGACGAACAACAACTTTTCGAATATTCAACTTGGCGGGTTGCGACTGCAGTTCGATGCGTCCCGTAATACCATTCCAGTTGCCCTGGGTCTGGTCAGTAACACTGTGCGAATCCTGTCCAACACAAACATTCTCGATGCCGTTGTACACACAGATGGAGATGGTGTTGCTACATCCAAAATTCACATAGCGTGTAACATCATAACGATGAGGAACGGAAAGTGACATTTGATGACCCACTTCCTTACCATTGACATATACCGTGGTTTCAATATGTGGACGTTCGAGGAAGAGCGTAATGCGCTGACCCTTCATCGCCTTAGGGATATATACAGACCTGCGATACCACGCTTTACCTGTATAGTGACGCTCAGGAGTCAAGAAGAAGGGAAATTTCATCTCGCCAGCCTGACGATACTTCTCCATATAAGGGTTGTAGTAGTAGGACGAGTCATAGAGCGACCCTGTCCACTGCGTCTTCGTTGTGACAATATCACCCTTTCCATTGGTGAGCATAGAACCAGGGAGCATGACATAATCGTTGTAAGCGGTACTATCACCCATGGCAAAGTCCCAGGCTCCCGCCAACGAGATATTCTGTGCCTGCAACTGCAAACAACAAGAAAGGATTAGGATACTGATTATTTTTCGCATGATACAGATATATTGATGAGTTCTTCACCTGCAGTCTTGTCAGCCTCACGGGGCAGGTAGATAGGTGCATCGGGCTGCAAGGGAAGAATGCGCAACTCTAATTCCTTGCACTCCTTAGGCAGGCGCCACAGACCATAGAGGAACGGGCGACCGTAATAGAAGTTGTCAGCCACCAGCTTGCCATCAGCATATAGTCGAGCACAGTCGCCACGGTAAGAGATGCTGAGCATAGAGGTGAGAGGTGATGGGTGAGAAGTAAGAGAAATATGGTAGATGGCGGCATTGTTCCAGTCCGCTTCTGAGGGAGCCTCAGCCACCTTAGCCTTACCTTTTATTATCTTACGCAAGGGACCTGCTTCCTTTACCTTATTAAATTGACAATTGGCCCACGACAATTGGGAATCCTCTTCACATAAAAAGAGTCTTTCAGCCTCTTGCTGTGTCAACAAGTAAATATTCTCGTAGACAGGCTTGCTAAGACCACGGGGCTTGACATTCTTCAGCGTCTTGCCATTGGCCAAGGCAATGGTTGTAGGAACACCCTTCACCTGCATCATGTAGATCTTTCCATCGCGACAGGCCACCAGTTGAGCGGTGGCAAAGCGGATACCCTCCACATTGACAGGGAAGACAGCCATACATCCCGATGGAATGGTCAACTTGGGGAATTTCACACCACAGGCCTCGAGTACGATTCCCTTCTTGGCTGAAAGCTGGAAAAAGCGCTCATAGTTATTGACGAAGATAAAGCCTTGTCCATCCTTGCTACGTACTGCCCAACGGAGAGCGCTATCCTCGCCACGCTTCAGATCCTGAGCAGAGGGGAACGAGGCTTCCATAGGCGCCAGCAGCTCACCATAGTCCTGCATAAACAGGTGGAGAGGACGCAGCATATAGTACTGCGGATAGGTCTGTCCGAACTCACCCAGAGGCGCCTGAAAGTCGTAGGTCAACACAGGCAGGTCGTTATTAGCCGTACCTGGAGAGGTCTGTACCTCGTTGAGCGTATGGAGCACGCCCTCAGGATTGCTGCCGCCATGATACATATAATAGCCTAACAGGTTGCTGCCACTGCCCAGCTTGACCAAAGCCATGGAGTAGGCATCCTCTGAATAGACGTAGGGACGACGGTGATAAGCTGTCGCCATACCACCCCCCAACTCACAGGTGAAGTAAGGATACTGCTCGTCGCCTTTATTCAATTTTGCTTCCTGCTGTCCGAGCAGGTCAGTACCAATAGCAGTAGACGAGCGGAAGGCCTTGAAGTTGAAGGCTTTGTAGTAGTTGCCAACACCTTCCTTCACCTCTTTATCCCAGAAACCATCGGCATAGTCACCATAGAGCGGTACCATCTCTCCATAAGGTACGGGGGTACGCAATGCAGGCCAGCCTGTTCTGGTATAGAAGGGAAGGTCAAAACCTATCTGCAGCGCTATCTTTTTCAGTGCCATCAGGTACTCGCCTCGTCCCCGGTATTCGTTGTCAAACTGAGCAGCAATCACAGGACCGCCATCTTTCCACTGCAGTCCTTGCACTTGCGTGAATATCTGACGATAGAGTGTCTCTACATAGCTTAGAAACGCAGTGTTCTCCTCACGGAGACGGCAGCCCTTCGTAAACATCCAGTCGGGAATACCGCCATTGCGCACCTCGCCATGGCAGAACGGACCCAGCCGGAGCACGACGGGCATCTGTTCCTGACGGCATGCTTCCAAGAAGTCACGTAACGAGCGCTGACCATCCCAGCGGAAGATGCCCTCTTGCTCCTCTACGTGATTCCAGAAAACATAGGTGGCAATAATGGTTACTCCACCCTCCTTCATCTTTCGGATTTCGCGTCCCCACTCCTCTGCTGGCACACGGGAATAGTGGATTTCGCCCATGACGGGCATCACGCGTTGACCATCTATGATGAGGCTGTACTTGTCCCACTTCACGTCAGGGACAGCAGCGTGCAACGGCTGCCATCCTATCAGCGGCAGTGTCAGCGCCAGCAAGAATAGTGTCACTCTTCGCATAGCTCTTAATCTAAGTGAAATACCTCTTGAATGGGGATGGTAACAGGCGAGTTGTCGGGATTCACCTCCATGATATCGGCCATCATGTCCCACCACTTCTGTGTAATCGGGTCTACATGGTCCGTATCCTGCGAACTGCCTTCGCCCTCACATTCTTGGTAACCAAAGAGGATATTGGTATCCTTATCCCAAAAGATGCTATAGTTAGACACACCAGCATCCTTAATCATCTGTACCAGCTCAGGCCAGATGGCGGCATGGCGTTTTTCATACTCTTTCTCACATCCTGGTTTCAGGTACATCTTAAAAGCAAATCGTTTCATATCAGTATTTATTTTTAGTATTCATCAATTGCCGTCAGGCTTGGTTATGTTACTACCGCCAGACAGATGCCAAACAAACTGGCTGGCATCGTCGGGCTGGGCAGGATTGAAGTCCTGCCAGTCACTACGCAGATGGTCTGCCAAGGGTGAGTTCAGCTGCTTCAGTCCCATAACAATCATCTTGGCCACCTCCCAGGCACCATATGGATTGAAGTGCGTGTTATCTGCCAGTGGCTTGGGCTGGTTGGCAAAGGTATTGGCGGGATAGTGTACCAATGCCTGCTTAGAACCTTCTTCACCCAACGCTTCATAGAATCGGCGAGTCATGCCGTTCAGTTCTATGAAGGGCACACCCTCGCGCTTGGCGACAGTACGCATAGCCTCCGGATAGTCACCATGCGTATAGCCTAACTGGTGGTCCTTGGTAAACAGTCGGCGGGCAGTAGGTGTAACAAAGATGATGTTGCCACCCTTCTCACGCACACGGTCAGCAAATATCTTCAGATTGCGCGAATAGCTATACCACGCACCATCTCCTGCCTTTTTCTCCTTCTCGTCATTATGGCCAAACTCCACTATGACATAGTCGCCTTTCTTCATCATTGACAGTATCTTGTCCAGTCGTAATTGAGCTAGGAAAGAGGTACAGGACAGACCACTCTCCGCGAAATTAGCCACCACGACTTGATCGTCAAACCAGCGCGTAATCATCTGACCCCACGAAGCCCACGGCTCGTCTTCTTGGTCAACCACTGTACTGTTGCCACAGAGGAATACGGTGGTGACATCGCTGACGGGTTCTACCTTGATGCTCTTCACAGCTGGTGCCGGACCACAGAACGACAAGGTCAGTGAGTCGTCCCAGTTCTTATACGTCAGTTCACGAGGCTTCAGCTTTACCCTCACCTTGTCATCAATCATGGGCGAATGCTTATGTACTAGGAAAGACACCGTCTCAAACTTACCCTTCTTCGTGGAAATGACATCGAAGAAGTGACGGCGACTCTCTGCCCTCACCACCGTCTGACCAGCACGTTTCTTATGGCCAACAGTCACTGTCACACGATAGTTACCATCGGGAACAGCCACACTATAAGAGAACGGCTCTGTTGACACTTTGTCTAACGTCACCTCTGTACTTTGTCCGAAAGCGCCAACAAACAGGGCATTCAGCCCCCATACAATTCCTGTTAAGAGTTGTTTCTTCATACCTATTTTATATTTTCTAAGAATTCTATTTCTACTATGCGCAGCTCACTTTTCGTGTCGCCACCATTCTTTGCCTTGAAAAGATCGAGTTCACCAGCAGCAGGTTCAGCCACCTCGACAATACCACCGAAAGCATCCTTGTCCTTGCCGGCACCTTTCAGACGAATCGTTATCTCCTTGGTCTTAACTTGTTTGGTAGGCGTTAAGTGAATATAGCCCAGGCTGCGCTCTGTTTCTCCGCTCCAGATAAGTGTCTTGCCGGCATATACTTCCAACGGATAGCTGCGAAGGCGCCAGCCCGTCAGCTTCATACAGATGTCATCGATGACAGTCTTCTTTTCCAGACGATAGGTAATCCATGCCGTAGAGAGACGCCCGTCGTTCTTCCATTCTGACAACTCGTTGTCGTCAAAGCTACGGGAGGCATGATCTGCGTCGTAGCCCGCCTTGGCAGATACGATAGCAACACCTTTGGCTTTTTCTGTATAGGAGGGTGTTGCTGGAGTCTTGCCACGCTCCAGACGCCCCTTCAGTGTCAACTGCGGCAACTCACTCTCCACCGTCTTCTTTTCACTGTTCATGGTGATGTATGCAGGCTTCAAACCCTCAGCATACGCAGAGACGTTGATAGCACCTGGATTGACGGTGCTACGAACCAGCACCCTGTTGACGCCACACTCCACAGGAAGGTCAGAACTGCCCACATAGTTGTCTGAGACATTCTTGGTAGCGGCAGCATCAAGCAGTCCTGCAGGACGATGGTCATCCTGCCGTTGCAGTTCCTTGTTGTTTCGTGTGGCAATACCGCCAATCCACTTACCCTCGCCCCACAGTTCGAAATGTATCATGCGGTCGTCCAGCGGACAACGGCGTCCCTGCTTGTCGACCACCTCGACCTGGACCAGTGCCATGTCAGCACCATCGGCTTTCATACCTTCCGGATTCTCTATGGTGGTCAACTTCAACTGATAGGGGTCACCTGCTGTCTCCAATTGGTAACGACTGCCATCAGATGCCACAGCCTCTAAAGTACCTGCTTCGAAGGGCACATCGTCGAAGGTGAAGAGATAGCGATAGCTCTGGCGCCCCTTGCCTAATGAGCGGCCATTGAGGAACAGTTCGACTTCATTGCCTGTAGAGACCACATAGACGGGTTTCTTCACCCCTGTCTCATAGTTCCAATGTCCTATGATATAGGTCTTCGCCTGTTCGGGTTCCACCCATCCGCTCCACATCACCTGGTGGGCATAGAAGGCATCTTTGGGTATACGCATGGCATCCGTCACACCACTGGTGCGATAGTTTGACTCACCACGGTGGTGGGTATTGGTATCAGAGAATACGATCTTCACGCCACCCGATGACACGCGCGTTCCTGTTCCAGGGCGTTCACGCCAGTAGTCATACCAGCGGCGCACCATCTCAATGGCAAACTGGTCCATATTGTGGTTGTAGTCGGTAGCAGGCTTACCACGATAGAGCGGACCTTCACCCTCCTGATGGTAAGGATAGCTATACGCATCCCAATACTTGCGCAAGCCCTCGTCACGGCAGTACTCCATGGCCCACATCGGGTGCTTCTTCGACTTGTTGATATACAGCATCTCACCACCATATTCTGCCTCGTTGATGTCAAGCATCTCACGACTGCCAATTGCTCTTCCGCCAAAGGGGTCGTACTCGTCGCGAAGGGCTTTCATCTCCAGCATGTGTTCACGACTGATGCTCTCGTTGCCACACTCATAGAAGATGACAGACGGATTGTTGCGATTGTAGATAATAGCATCGCGCATCAAGGCCGTACGCTGTTGCCAGCGAGCACCCTCCACATCTTTCTCTGCATCACCGGCAGGCATAGCCTGCAACAGTCCTACCCTGTCGCACGACTCTATATCCTGTTTCCAAGGAGTGACGTGCATCCATCGTACCACATTGCCTCCTGACTCAACCATCAGGTTGTTAGAGAAGTCGCTAAGCCATGCAGGTACGGAGATACCCACTCCAGGCCACTCGTTGCTGGTGCGCTGAGCATAGCCATGCACCATCAGACAGCGGTCGTTAAGCCATATCTTTCCTTCGCCAAAGTGCGTCTTGCGGAAACCTGTCCGGATAATAACTTCGTCATCGCTGGCAGAGAGATTCAAGGGGTTTTCTTCTGCCCCATCCTCTGCCAGATAGCTTTTGACCGTATAGAGATAACCATAGCCCCACGACCAGAAATGCAGTCCGCTCAACGCACGCTGAATGCTGACAGTACGTGTCTCGCCTGGCTGCAGGGTAACCTGTTCACCAGGAATAATAGCAGCCAGGTAGTTGTCTGCATTGATGACCCTGGCAAACAGACGGAAGGTGCGCGGTTTGGTGTCCTCGTTTCTGACCTGCGACTCCACATGCACCACTGCCTTGCGTTGGGCAATATCGAAGTCAGTGGCATAGACGTAGGTTCCCGTCGTTCCCAAGTTGGAGTATAAGGGCAAGGTCTGATAGAGCCTATCGGTCATATGCAGATAGACATTCTTGGGAATACCACCGTAATTGGCATTGAAGTTGCGGTCATTCCATTGGTAACGGCTGTTATACTGACGGGAGCGATAGTTCCAACTGTTATCGCAGCGCACAGCCAGGACATTCCTACCTATTTTAATATAAGGGGTCAGGTCGAAGCCACAGGCCATTACGCCATTCTCACTATAACCTATATGGTGCCCATTCAGGTAGAAGTCTGCACCCTGACGAACGCCCTCAAACTCTATAAAGAACTTGCAGGCGGCCTTATCGGTCTGTGTGACCTCAAACTGTTTTCTGTACCAGCAGATAGTATCTGTCAGGTCAACGATATCTTTTCGGAAAGCCTCATCGCCATTGAAGGCATAAGGTAGGGTCACCTGCTGCCAACCGGCATCATGATAGTCCTCATGGGCAGCGTCGCTGACGTCACCAACATGCAGTCGCCAGTCAGCATTAAAATTCAGTTTCTGGCGTTCCACAGCTCCTGCCATACTGACAAGAGCAACGCCCAACAGGCATAAGACAAGCCTCTTCAAGTGTTTCATAGCTGTATTCTCTTTAATATCTGATTTTACCATCGTAGTTGAAAATGGGTTCGTTGGTAGGAACCTCCTCATCGTAGAAATGTACGGCAGAGTCGTTCATCTTGGGATGCTGGTGCTGCAACAGCAGAATAATCTCGGCACCAGCCCAGATAGCAGGACCATAGCCGTGGGCTGCCATCACATGGACGGGGCGATAGGCATAGAAGGCGGCATCGAAACCCATGCCTGTACCCACACAGACATTCTCCACCTGCCCTTTTTCATTGACAGACTGATTGACAGCCTGCCAGCCTAACAGGGCGGTAGGTCCGTAGGCTTTGGCATCCACCCAGCCCTTGTTGATAGCATGGGCAATGCCATAGGTATAGATGGCTGTAGCCGACGCCTCCAGATAAGTGTCGTCACGATCCAGCAGCTGGTGCCAGAAACCATCGTGGTGCTGACGACGGGCCAGTCCTGCAATATGCTGGCGCAGCAGACTGAGTATCATGGGGCGCTTGGGATGGTCGGCAGGCAGCACGTCCAGTACCTCACACATGGTAAGAACAGCCCAACCGTTGGCACGTCCCCAGTAGAAGGCGGGATGTGGATTCATAGCCTCTACCCAGCCATGGCGGAACAGGCCGTCTTCAGGAACAAACATCCTGCTGGCAAAGAGTTCCACCTGACGAGCTGCCTCATCATAGTATTTGGTATCACCTGTCAACTTACCCATATAAGCCACTGCTGGTACACCCATAAACATATCGTCGAGCCAGACAGTGTTCTTCTGCGGACGCAGACGAGCAAAGATACCATCGTCCAAACGATATTCCTTATTCATAATATAGTCGGTATAGAGGTCTACTCGCTCACGCAGTGGCAGGGTGTTGTCGTCAAGCATGGCTTTAATCATCGACACGCACACTGCTCCAGCATCATCCAAGGCGTGCGGGTCTATGACACGACGCACATTGACATCAATGTTCTGATGTTTCTCATAGACTTTCTGGAAGTAGGGAGCAATCTCGCTCAGTAACTTGTGGCGCTTATATACATAGTCGCGGTAAGCCTTGTCGCCGGTGGCCTTATAAGCTGCCAACACACCAGAATAGGTGACGCCCCACTCATAGCTGGTCAGTCGGAAACCACCTTGCTTCAACTGGGTATACTGGTCGATATCCTTCAGGTGTGTCACCTCCTTACCCGTACGCTTGTCAACCAACAGGGCAGGTGTCTCGCTGTCTATATACTGCAGCACGCGGTCCATGGCCTTTTTCACACTTTCCTGCGTGGGTATGCCATAGCGCTGCTGATTGGCAGGACGCATCAGGTGCAGCGGTGTATTGTTGTCATTCACTTGCTGAGCACCGACGGTCGTCGTTGCCAGCATGATCATCATGGCAATTATTTGTCTCATTATCTTTTATTTCAAAAAAGATGTTACACTCTTGTCTGGTCCCAGATAGAAACCTGGTTCTGAGGGTTGGTTATAGCCTACGTTCTGTGCAGCCGTAGACAGACGGTAAGGGATGTCCTCCATCAAACAGTTGATACGATACTCCGTTGGAATGGGAGAAACAAAGATGCGCAGTTCGGAACTGTCAGGAGTACGAGCCACAACCTCCTCGCGCCAGTCACCAATGATGTCTGCAGAGAGGCAAGGGGTCGACTTGGTACCATTATTGAACTGTATGCCTGGGAAGCGTACCAGTTCTTCCATGGTAAGCTGTTCCCAGTTATATTTTGAAACGGCACCACGGTCCAACAGTTCACGCAACAAATCGCCATCCCACCAGATGCCGAAATTGATAGACAGGCGTCTGCCCCCCAATCTGATATGCTGCTGGTGCTGCGGATCTTCAGGATCTTGGGCACGACGGAGCACCTCGCCCTTGATATTACGGATACCATGGCTGTCTGAGCTCCACATTTCCAGGCCAGGATTCGTAGGGTCAATATCTGCCGCCATGGCACGTCCTACATCAGCCTTTGATGGTATCTGGAAGATAATTTCTCCTGTACGGGCATCGCGGAAGTCAGAGCCGTCACGTCTATTCTCGTGACAATCCCACACCTGCAACTTGTCTGTTGTGGGGTCAAAAGCCATCAGGTGGATGGCGTCGCCATGTCCCATACCAGTGTTATACAGTCCACGGCCATCATGGTCTACAGCCATAGAGCCATAGGTTATCTCGTCACAGCCATCGCCGTCGACATCAGCAACACGCAGGTTGTGGTTGCCCAGTCCGGCATAGCTTGCCCACTCTGGGGTATTGGTATCAAATACCCAGTGCTGTTTCAGTTCTTTGCCATCCCAGTCCCATGCAGCAATAACCGTACGGGTGTAGTAGCCACGACAAAAGATGGTACTGGGACGTTTACCGTCCAAATAGCCAACGCCTGCCAACATGCGATCACTGCGATTGGCATAGTTGTCGCCCCACTCTTCCACTTTGCCTCGCTGAGGAACATAGGGTTTTGTATCCATCACCTCGCCCGTCAGTCCGTTGAACACGCTGATATAGTCAGGTCCTGTCAGGATGCGTCCCACACGCGGGGCACCTTTTTTATTATACTTGCCCCACTCGCCCTCAGGTTTGGCACGCTCTGTCGCTGTCTTCGGATAGGTGCGGTGGTCAGCCTGTGCATCACCTATCACATGACCTTTGCTGTCGCGTGTACCATCAGCAGTACGGACAATAAACTCCGCACGTCCATCACCATCCAGATCGTAGACGATGAATGGCACATAGTGTGCACCACTGCGAATGTTGATACCCATGTCTATACGCCACAGCAGCGTACCATCCAAACGGTAGCAGTCGAAGAGTGTCTGTCCTGTGAATCCGTCATGCGCATTGTCGTGGGCATTGGACGGGTCCCACTTCAGGATAATCTCATACTGTCCGTCACCATCGACATCACCTACTGACGCATCATTGGCAGAATAGCTGAACGTGCGACCGTCGGGGGTCTGTCCGTCAGCGGGTTTCTGTAACTTCACAGACAGATAAGCATCTGGGGCACCTGCCTTCAGTACATACTGGCCGTTCAATCCACCACCACGGACTTCATAAGTAGCATCGCCAGACAATGGTTTTTCATCCACAAAGAATGTACCACCGGTGGTCAACGGCTGTTGATTCATCTTCTCGCCATTGCGATAGACATCGAAGGCTTCACCCTGTCTGTCAGCAGACAATACGCGCCAACTGACGACGACCTGACCGCCATGGCGCAGAGCTACCACACCACGGTTTAACTTCTCTAACGACATCTGCTCTTTCTGATAGCGTGGTTGGGCAATACTGCTCCCGCATAGTGCCACCAAACAGGCTAATAATAGTACCCTGTTCATCTTGATTTGTTTTAGTTTACGTAAAGTCATTAGTTTTTTTGTAGTTTGTCCACGCAAAGGTAATAATAAAGCGCCATTCACGCACAACATTTTAAAGCTATTTTACAAAAAAAACTAAAAAAACGCTGTATTCGAAAAAAAATACCTATCTTTGCACCTACAAACTACTTGATATGATACGTCTACTACTATTATTCCTTCTGATGTCCTGCTATTCTGCGCTCACAAGTCATGCCGAAGTGGTGTGGTTTGATGGCAAGCAGCCCGTTACCTACAGTCTGCCGACAGATGCGGAGCCTGTCGTAACGACAGCGCTGAAGATGTGGAAAGACGACATGCGACAGGTGACAGGCATGGAGGCCGTCGCTTCGCGCAAGGCAACCATCAGGATTCTGCACAACAGCAGACTGCCTTTCGATGGCTTCCAAATATATATAAAAGGAAAGCAAATCATCGTGGAAGGCGGCAATGGACGCGGCATGGCGTATGGCATCTTGGAACTGTCACGGCTGGCTGGGGTATCGCCCTGGATATGGTGGGGCGATGTAGTGCCTGAGCGCAAAGGACGACTGGTGCTGAGCGACGACTTCAGAACCGTCCAGCAACCCAGCGTAGCCTATCGCGGCATCTTCCTCAATGACGAAGACTGGAGCTTGCGCCCCTGGAGCAGCAAGACCTATGAGGAGTCTCAGCAGGCCAGCATTGGCGTGCAGACCTATAAGCGCATCTTCCAACTGTTGCTACGGCTACATGCCAACACCATCTGGCCCGCCATGCATGAGGGGTCGACGCCTTTTTTCCAGATTCCCGGTGCACAGGCCATGGCCGACTCCTGTGGGATTGTCATTGGTACGTCGCACTGCGAGCCCTTGCTCAGGAACAATGTCGGTGAGTGGGACGTAGCACAGCGGGGACGTTTCAACTACAAGACGAATCGTGCAGCAGTGCAGCAATACTGGACAGAGCGTCTGCAGGAGATTCGTTCGGCAGACAATAAGTTCTTCACCATCGGCATGCGAGGCATCCACGACAGTTCTATGGAGGGCTATGCCACAGAACAGGAGAAGTTCGAGGCACTGCAACAGGTCATTGACGACCAGCAAGCCTTGTTACGCCAGCATGTGGGTGACCCCACTCGTCTCCATCAGGTCTTTGTGCCCTATAAGGAGGTGTTACAACTCTACGAGAAGGGACTGAAGGTACCTGACTACGTCACACTGATGTGGTGCGACGACAACTACGGCTATATGACGCGACTGCCTAATACCGCTGAACAGCAACGCGGCGGTGGTCATGCACTATACTACCACTTGTCTTATTGGGGACGGCCTCACGACTACCTGTGGCTTACCACCACACAGCCAGGACTCATCTATCATGAGTTGCGCCAAGCCTACGACAACCATGTCCGCCAGCTGTGGATAGCGAACGTCCACGACCCCAAGGTAGCTGCCTACGACCTCCAGCTATTTCTCGACATGGCATGGGACATCAATAGTGTGACGGCCCAAACCCTCAACCAGCACCACGAGCAATGGCTGTCGGCCCAGTTTGGCAGTAACATATCACGTCATGTGGCTCCGGCCATGCGCCACTATTACCAACTCTGTGCCATGCGTCGTCCAGAGTTTATGGGGTGGACACAAGTGGAACTCGACAAGCGTCGCTACCATAGAGGGCTTTCACTGGTGGACACCATCCCTATGACACGCCAAGAGGCTGATGACCGTCTGGCAGCATTCGATGCTATCACTGCAACCATTGACAGTTGCCGTCAACTGTTGCGCCCCGCTCTTAGGAATGCCTACTTTGCCGCCATCGAGTATCCTGTCAAGGCCACTGCTGCCATGAATATGAAGATGCTGGCTCACACTACGACAGTAAGCCATCGGGCATACGACGACATCCAGCAGTTGACAGCGCAATACAACAGTATGAACAACGGCAAGTGGCGCCATCTGATGGATGCTGCTCCACGCCAGTTGCCCGTCTTTGGCGATGTACATGCCACGCTAACAGGGAAGGAACATAGACAGACCACAACTTACCCTGCTGCAGAATTCACGACAGCTACAGACGGGGCTCAGCGTATACAGATGTTGGGGTACTCCATGAATGCCGTCAAAATACCTAAGGGGGGCACCCTCCGTTACGATTTCAACATCAGCAAGGAAGGCTACTACACCCTGCAGGCTGCACTCATCCCCACCCACCCTATAGATGGAGGCGACTTGCGTTTCACAATGGCTGTCGATGATGGCGATGCCACACGTTTCTCACTACGAGAGCCTTTCCGCTCGGAACGGTGGAAAGACAATGTGCTAAACTGCCAAACCCAGCGTGCCGTCAAAGTGTGGCTGACCAAAGGGGCACACCAACTCACACTCACAGCTCTCGACGAGAACATCGTGGCAGACCAGTGGCAACTTACTCAAGAATAGCAATCAACAGACAATAACAAACTATTAAAAGAATGAAAGACTACTTAGCATCCGATTCACGTTACGACGTTATGCAGTACAACCGCTGCGGACGGTCAGGCGTTCTGCTACCCAAAGTCAGTCTGGGCATGTGGCACAACTTCGGTGGTGTCGATGATTATCAAAGATCTCGCGCCATTCTATGCCATGCCTTTGACTGTGGCATTACTCACCTGGACCTTGCCAACAACTACGGACCACCTTATGGCTCGGCAGAAGAGACATTAGGACGCGTCATGGATGAAGACCTGCGTCCCTATCGTGATGAACTGTTCATCTCTACCAAGGCGGGATACGATATGTGGCCTGGGCCCTATGGCAACTGGGGTTCGCGCAAATACCTCATGGCATCTCTGGACCAGTCACTGCGACGCATGCACCTCGACTATGTAGACCTGTTCTATTCACATCGCTACGACCCCGACACACCACTGGAAGAGACGCTCCAGGCGCTTGTTGACATTGTACGAAGTGGCAAGGCGCTCTATGTCGGTATCTCGCGCTGGCCACTGGAGGCAACACGCTTCGCCATCGATTACCTCAAGCAGCACGACGTACCCCTGCTCATTTACCAGGGACGCCTCAACATGCTTGACCGCGAGCCTATTAACGAGGGCATCCTTGACCTCTGCCACAAAGAGGGGGTTGGCTTCATCTCCTTCTCGCCACTGGCTCAGGGACTGCTCACTGACCGCTATCTAAACGGCATACCCAATGATTCGCGCATGGCGCGCGGAAAGTTCTTACGCCAGGACATGCTCTCTGACGAACTACTCCAGCAGTTGCGGCAATGGAACCAAGAGGCACAGGCCAAGGGACACACACTGGCAGAGTCTGCCCTGCGCTGGATTCTCGACCAACAGGGTGTTACCTCTGTCCTTGTAGGTGCCAGCAGCACAGAACAACTTGACAAGAACCTCAAATGCATCAACCCATGAAACGGCTATTCCTATTACCTTTCCTTCTCTGCACCGCTATGGTGCTTATCGCCCAGCCCCGCCAGACACAATGTCTGAATAATGATTGGCAGTTCTCCCGCGATGCACAGTTTACCAACGTAGAAACCATCAACGTACCTCACGACTTCCAGATATCGCAGCCGTGGGTACCGCCAGCAGCCGACGAGAAGGCTGACAACACGGACGTGGCTGCCAATATCAAGTCACGTCTCTCGGCACGCGGCTTCAAGGAGATGGGCCTGGGCTACTACCGTCGTACCATCACCCCCGATGCCTCGCTCAAGGGCCGTCGTGTACTGCTCGACTTCGAGGGTATCATGCTGGTGGGCGATGTCTACCTCAACGGACAACGCATTGGCGGTACGGACTATGGCTATGTGGGCTTCGAGTTGGATATCACCAAGCAGCTGCGCTACGGAGAGCCTAACGAACTGCTCGTCGTGGCCTCCACACAGAAGGAACTCAACTCGCGTTGGTACACGGGTGGCGGACTCTTCCGTGACGTCAAATTGGTCAACACACCTGCCGACCTTTACTTCGGGCGTCACCCGCTGTACATCACCACTCGCCAGAACCGCTATGTCAGTCTCTCGGCAGAGTTTACCAACCGCACCAAAGCCAAGGAGGTTCGCATGCACGTCATGATTTATGACCCTGACGGCAACCTCGTGGCAGAGACAACAGGCGTCAAGAAGCGCAACCCGCAGGCGCGTACCTTAGAGATGCAGGTTCCTGAGATGGAGATTGCTAATGCCCAGCTGTGGGACACTGAGTCGCCTAAGCTCTATAAGGCCGTTGCCCAACTACTCCGCGAGGATGGTTCCGTGGCTGACGAATACGCCGAACACTTTGGCATCCGTACCATTGAGATAGGTCCTGACTATGGTCTGAAACTGAATGGCAAGAAGGTGTTGCTCAAGGGCTATGCCAACCACCACACCTTAGGTGCCCTGGGTGCTGCAGCCTATCCTCGTGCTATCGAGAAGCGTCTGCAGCTGATGAAGCAGTTTGGCATGAACCATGTCCGCACCAGCCACAACCCTTACAGTCGTTCGTTCATCGAACTGTGCGACCGTCTGGGCATCCTGGTCGTCGACGAGCTCTATGACAAGTGGACACTGCAACATACAGGTGGACGTGTGCCTTTCATGAACCACTGGGCACAGGATATCACCGAGTGGGTCAAGCGCGACCGCAACTCTCCCAGCGTGGTGCTGTGGAGCTTAGGCAATGAGTTGCAGCAAGACCCCAACCAGCCATTCAACGACTTTGGTGTGACATGTTATAAGATGATGCGCCCCGTGCTGCAACGCTACGACTCCACACGCCTCGTCACCGTTGCCATGCACCCGCGCTACCGCAACTGGGAGACGGACTCGCTGCCTTGCGACCTGGCCATGCAGACGGATGTGCAGGCCTATAACTATCGGTACATGTACTTTCCTGGTGATGGTCGACGCTTTCCTTGGATGACGTTCTACCAGAGCGAGGCCTCGACAGCAGCAATGGGTCCCAACTACTTCGAGATGAACCTCGACAAGGTCATCGGACTGGCTTACTGGGGAGCCATCGACTACCTCGGCGAGTCACAGGGGTGGCCTGCTAAAGGTTGGGCACAGGGTGTCTTCGACATCTCGCTGAATGCCAAACCCAAGGCTTACTTCATGAAGTCGTTCTTCACCGACGAGCCCATGGTGCGTCTCTCTGTGATGGAAGACAAGAACGCAGGTGTCGAGTGGAACGGCATCATCACAGGTACCGACCGCCAGTCAGAACTCTGGAACCGTCCTGAAGGTTCTAAGGCCAACCTCGTCATCTATACCAATTGCGATGAAGTAGAACTGTTACTCAACGGCAAGAGCCTGGGACGTCGCGACAATCCGAAGGATGCCAAATCGCGCAACAAGATAACATGGAACGGCATAGGCTACAAAAAAGGACGCCTCGAAGCTGTCGGCTATCGTGGTGGCAAAGCCGTTGCACGCCACGCCTTGGAGACAACGGGCAAACCCGTAAAGATTGTGGCGGAACCCGACAACAGCCAATGGCAGGCTGACGGCATGGACCTGCAGCATATCCGCCTGCGTGCTGTCGATGCCAAGGGACGCACCGTGCTGACCTATCAGGACGAGCTCACCTTCTCGGTCAGTGGCGATGCACAGATTATTGCCGTCACCAATGGCGACATCAACAGTCACGAGCTCAACGTCACCAACCACCGTTCCCTGTGGCAAGGACAGGCTATGGTCATCCTGCGTGCGGGCACCAAGCCTTCTGCCATCACGCTGACCACCGCTCCCAAAACCTTCAAGTCTGTCACGACGAAGTTACAGACGAAATAAGGTTTCTCATACCCTCCTATCAGTGTTCACGCCTCATGCTTCATCTCACCAAGCATGAGGCGTGAATCTTATCAATTAAAGGGACAGGTTTGAAGGTGTTGTTTCCCTATCACTACGGACAGACGGATGTCAGCGGTGTTCCCGCACAACTCAGAGGCGAAGGTATTGACGTAAGAATCAGACACTATGAGTGAGCGCTAATCTCTGTCGTCATTTGTTTGTTGTTCACTAGACGTTTTTGTGCAAATATACAAAATAATTCACAAAGCGACAAAAATTTGGCAGAAACTTTGTACCTTTGCACCCGAAGATACAGAATAGGTATGATGAAAGAGATTTATACTGCAGCAGAGTTGATGGCATATATCCAGCAGATAGGTTTCCTGCCGCTGCTCGATGGTGGTGTGACAGGTTTCTCTGCAGAAGAAGTGGTGGCTGACGACTGCCGCTATGTGGTGCTGCCCGATGGCGGGTGGGACTGGCCGTTGTGGAAGTGGAAGGGCGAAATTGTCACCGAGGGCAACTGTGTCTATGGCAAGTTCTTTGCCGGTAAAGCGGGATTCGTCAGCCGTGCGTGGTGGCCCGACTTCTGTAACTACCGGCGCAGTCGTCATCCGCAACCCGACGAGGGTACCATCGAGGATGCCATCCTTACGATGCTCCGCGAACAGGGCAGTCTCATCACCCGCGAACTGCGTGCCGTCTGTGGCTTTGACGGACCTAAGATGCGCAGCCGCTTCGATGGCTACATCACCCGCCTGCAGATGGGGGGCCACATCGTTACCGAGGACTTCGTCTATCCCACCGACCGGCACGGACATGAATACGGCTGGGGCTGGTCGCTGCTCACAACGCCTGAAGTCCTACTTGGCCGTGAGGCCTGCACCACAGACCGCACACCACAACAGTCCTACGACTGCCTCAAGGGCCACTTCCATACCATTCTCCCCACCGCCACTGACCGCCAGATAGAGAAACTCTTAGGCTGACGCCGGCATTAGTTCATTTTAGTTACCGATGTTAACAGAAAAAACCATGGTGAGACTGCGCATTCTCGCAGAGTCGGCGAAGTACGACGTGTCGTGCTCCTCCAGCGGTACTGTGCGCAAGGGCAAACAGGGCATGGTAGGCAACACCGTTGGCGGCGTGGGAATCTGCCACTCGTTTGCCGACGACGGGCGCTGCATCTCGCTGCTCAAAGTGATGCTTACCAACCACTGCCGCTACGACTGTGCCTACTGCGTGAACCGCCGCTCCAACGACATTCCCAGGGCCACGCTCAGCGTCTCGGAACTGGAGGAGATTGTGATGGAGTTCTACCGCCGTAACTACATCGAGGGACTGTTCCTGTCGAGTGGTGTGGTGCGCACGCCCGACTATACGATGGAACGGCTGGTGGCCATCGTACGCGACCTCCGGACAGTACATCGTTTCAATGGTTACATACACCTGAAGACCATCCCCGGAGCCTCGCAAGAGATGCTGACAGAGGCCGGCCGCTATGCCGACCGCATGAGCATCAACATTGAGATACCGAAAGAAGAGTCGCTCAAATTCTTAGCACCCGAAAAGGACCACCAGAGCGTCTTCCTGCCCATGAAGCAAATTCAGCAGGGCGTGCTGGAGAATAAGGAGGACCGGAAGAAATATCGCCACGCCCCGCGCTTCGTGCCTGCCGGACAATCGACCCAGATGATTGTCGGTGCTACGCAGGAGACCGACCTCGACATTCTGCGCATGTCGTCAGCCATGTATCAGCAGCCCACCATGCGGCGCGTCTATTACAGCGGCTACATCAGCGTGAACACCTGCGACCCCCGACTGCCCGTCCTGAAGCAGCCGCCACTGGTGCGCGAGAACCGGCTCTACCAGGCTGACTGGCTTATGCGCTTCTACCATTTCGATGTTGACGAGATTGTGGACGATGCCCACTCGCATCTCGATCTGGAGGTAGACCCGAAACTCGGTTGGGCACTGCGCCATCCGGAATACTTCCCCGTTGACATCAACCGCGATGACTATGAGCGCATCCTCCGTGTACCGGGCATCGGGGTGCGCTCTGCCGTGCTCATCGTCAACTCACGCCGCTTCAACCGCATCACGTCCTACCACCTGAAGAAGATGGGCGTGGTGATGAAGAAGGCAAAGTATTTCATTACCTGTGGCGAACTGACCAGCAACTTCTCGCAGCCCATCGTGGGTATCAACGAACTGCATCCTGAGCGACTGCGCCCCCTGCTACTTTCGAAGGCACAGCAGAAGCGGGCGGCGGCAGAACAGCAACTGACGCTGGAATTTAGTGAAGACTGAAGAATTGGCTTACGCACGATGACGACATATATCTTCGACAATACACTAGACGGACTCCTGACGGCCGTGTTCGACAGTTTCGCCTTTCATCAGCAGCCGCAGTTGTTGACTGATGGCGAGCAACTGCCGCTGTTTGCCGACGAGCCCCACCGCGTGGTGACCGACGAGGCGAAGGCCGCCCGTGTTTGGAAGGGTCTGGAGAAGCACCTGTCGCGTGAGGCTCTGCACATCATCAGCATCAGTTGGATGTCGGAAGAACGGATGCTCAACCAGCCACTGTTCAACTATATATATAAGGTGTTCCTAACGGGTAAGGATCTCTCCCACAATGTCTCCGACCCCGACGTGCTCTTCGTGCGCAATACCTGTCGCTGCGTGCTCCACGAAGAACAGCGCATGAAGCAGTTCATACGGTTCCAGAAGGCCAAAGACGGCACCTACCTCGCCGTCGTCGCACCCGACCACAATGTGCTGCCACTCATCATCGACCACTTCCAGGACCGTTTCAACGACCAGTCGTGGCTCATCTACGATGCCCGCCGGCATTATGGCTACTACTATGGCAGTTCCTCCTCTGCCCAGTCAGATTCATCTCTCCTTTCAGCCAACAAACAAAAAGGCGATGTCGTCCGCATTACCTTTGAGGACGAATCCTCGGTTCCCTTTGACCTCACTAACGGCAAGCTCGACCCTGCCGTGCTAAGCACCGACGACCAACTATTCCAGGATCTTTGGCGCACCTACTTCAAGGCCATCTGTATCCGCGAGCGCATCAACCCCCGGAAACAACTCAACGACATGCCCCGCCGCTATTGGCGCTACATGACGGAGAAGAACTAACCGGTCAATCAAAGGGACAGGTTTGATTGATGCAAGCATTAGGCGTGAATCTTATTTCCTCATGGCATCTTCTGCAGTCCTTCCCACCGGACATTCCATCTCCCGTCTTGGGGGAAGCCAGGATTTCTCTCTGTACAACCATCCCAGCCTGCACACATCATAGCGACGGCCGTCAGCAGTCCGCCATTGCCAGGCAGGTAACACCTCAGACGGCTATCTTGGTAGTTATGTCCATTCTTCAGGTAGGTATTGGTGCGCTTGTCCATTAACAAGGCATCGACAGCTTTAGAGGGTTCTCCAAGGCGTGCTGCATTCATCGCCACCATGGGGTAGTCCCATCCCCATGCCTTGTTCCAGTTCCAACCTTTCCAAATCCAGTCGCTGGTTTGTTTCATGATGCGGTCATCCACCAGTCTGCTCTTAGGCAGTATGCCGACAGCACCCAACACAGCAGGATGATCGCTGATGAGTGCCAGGGTGCTATAGGTATCGGGAGCCGACTCCGCAGCCAGATATAGCGTTTCGCCATTCTCTCCCGTTCCCGCAGCTAATGGTGCCAGCTTGTTAATCACATCATCCCACTTACTTTTCCGCTCCAGACCCCTTCTTTCTCGCCATTGATTGGCTGTCTTCAGTCCATAATACCAATAAGCCAACTCGAATGGAGGGTTATAGGTAACAGACGCCTTCAGGGTCTCTTGTGCCGGTATGACACCTTTTAATATATAGCGCTTATTTGCCTCGTCGTATGTTGCCATGTCAGCCATGAAGTCTGCTGTCTCGTCGATAAGTCTTCCATACGTCAGCAACAGCTCTTTCCTCTCCGCTGCAGACAGATTTCTATATACCAGTTCTGCAAGGTATATCAGGTGTGGCTGTTGCCATATCAGGTAGCTGCCCACCTTCGATGGAGCCTCTTCTCCGCTGGGGTCTGTCATCTTCATCCATCTGACACCTTGAAAACCTTGTCGCATAGCGATTTCGCGTGCTTTGGACTCAGCGCTGACATACCATCTCAAGGTGCGTGCCAACAATTTCTCGTGGCCCCACAGAGGTAGCCAAGACTGATGCCACCATATCATCTCCATATGGAATTTTCCAAACCATGAATTATAGGTCAGTCCTGTCTCCTGGGGTGGAGTATTACCGCAGCATTGTATGGCAAGCAGATACTGGCTCAACACCACTCGGCGCTCCAGTTCTTTCGCCCTTCCGTCTTTGCAAAGGGAGAAGTCCACGGCTGCTCCCTCTGTCCAGAATCTATGCCAGTAGTCGGCAGTCTTCTGCCTGACAGAGTCGAAGGTCTCACCCCCTTGTTCCTGCTGTTCTCTCAAGAATTCGCAGGTATATGTCAGTTGCTTGCCATCAGCAGACAAGACCCAGTAGTTCCTTTCTTTCTCTTTCAGTTCTGCATTCCCTTCCCATGTGATAGAGATGAAATAGGTTGTCTTGTCGAGCGTTCTTTTGAGTAGAGCATGTCCCTTTGCCATTTTCACCAATTCCGTCTGGTGCTTGTCGTTCTGTTTCCACTCGCAGGCATCGTCGCTATGCAGTCCTGTAGGATAAGCAAAACGCATATTGATAGCGGCCTGACCTTTGTTGGTTGTTACCACTACTCCTGCCACCATATCTCTTTCCGGGTGGCATACCGTCTTAACAGAATAACTAACACCCTTCGCTTTGAAGACAGCAGTTATCATGCCATTCCACATATCCAACTTCTGCCGGGCATCCCTGACATCCTTCGGAGCAAGTCCGTCCGCCTCCAATCCGACACATCCCAAGTGCATCCTGTGAGGATTGCTCCTATACCAGTTGGCTGCATCGCGTGCCCTACCCTGCTCCTTAAATACTGTTGCATAGAGTTCTCTGTGTCCATGTCCGAAGTCCTCCATCTTATACGACTCCTCAATCCTCAAGTTCTGGGGATTGTCAAAACTGTGCCAACCCCATTCGCTCTGTGTTCCGAGGGGCACACCATGACGGTAATACTCTGGAAATGTCTGCAGTCCTGTGACGTCTGTCGTAAAGGCAAAATGTCCGTTTCCGACACTCAGTGACGCCAAAGTGTCAACACTCGTCACCAAAGGATTATGACGCTCTACCAAAGCCTTCCTGTCTATCGGAGCACCCTGCACACCAAGTGTGGCCAGTATGGCAATGTAAGATAAAAGTATTCTCAGTGTATTCATTTCGCCACAAAGATACTCATTTCTGCTCAATAATACGCATCTTTGCAGTAAAATTTGGTATAATTAGCTATTCTTCTTATAGCTCTGCGTCAATCAGAGGGACAGGGTTTGAGGCGTAAACTTTATATATCATTCAGCACATTCCACAGCCTGGAAAAATCTTTCCACAGCCTGGAAGAACTTTTCCATGGTGTGGAAAAACTTCGTGACCTTGCCCACCTTATAATTGCTTGCCCACATCTCTATCATTTGCTTACATAATACAACTATCTGATAATCAGTGTAGGATGTAAGATATGTAGGCAATGTAGGCAATTCAAACAAAAAAAAATTATTTTTTTTTTGCATTGTTTCAGAATATTATTTGGCAATAAATCGTTACCTTTGCAGCAAATAAACAACAAACTAATATTGCTAAGACAATGAAACGACTACTATTGCTTTGCCTGTCATGTGTCTGCATCGCTGCATACGGACAAGTCAACGAAGTGCTGCAGGCAGCACGCCAGACCAACGATTACTTCATGAAGAAGTATAGTGACCCGACAGTGCCGACAAACGTGAAGAAGATACGTCCCAGCCATCTGTGGACGCGTGCGGTGTACTACGAGGGACTGATGGCGCTGAACGAGGTTGACCCACAGCAGCGGTATTTGGACTATGTTCACCAGTGGGCAGATTTCCACAAGTGGACACCACGCAATGGTACGAAGACGACAGACGCTGACGACCAGTGCTGTGAGCAGACCTATATAGAATATCACCTGCTGACAGGGAAGGGTTCCCTGGAGCCCACGAAAGAGAACCTGGAAAAGCAGATGGCGACAGGTCGCGTGGACTACTGGACATGGATTGACGCCATACAGATGGCTATGCCTGTCTACGTCAAGATGTATGCCATCACCAAAGACCAGCGCTATCTGGACTATGCCATGAAGAGCTACCGCTGGAGCCGCAACGAGTGTGGCGGAGGTTGTTTCAACACAAAGGAGGGCCTCTGGTGGCGCGACAAGGACTACGTGCCGCCCTATAAGGAGAAAGACGGCAAAAACTGCTATTGGAGTCGCGGCAACGGCTGGGTATATGCTGCTTTGGTGCGGTCAATGAGTGTGTTGGACAAGAAGAGCAAAGAGTATAAAGAACTCCAGAAAGACTTCCTGCTGATGAGCAAGGCGCTAAAAGCCTGTCAGCATGCTGATGGTTTTTGGCATGCCAGTCTGGTGAGCGACGTAGATTACCCCACTCCAGAGATGACGGGAACAGGACTATTCCTGTACGGCATGGCATGGGGCATCCAACAGGGACTGCTCTCTGAGAAGGAGTACGGTCCCGCCTGCGACAAAGCATGGCAAGCACTGAAGAGCTGTCTGCACCATGATGGTTTCTTGGGCTGGAACCAAGGAACCGGCAAGGACCCATCGGCAGGACAACCCGTGACCTTCACCAGCATTCCCGACTTTGAAGACTACGGTACGGGCTGCTACCTGTTAGGACTGACGGAATACTACAAGCTAAAAAAAAAAGATAACGCCAACGGCACCACGTGGCCGCTGACCTGGCAGGAAGCAAAACCAGGCACCCGTTGGTGGTGGATGGGCTCTGCTGTAGACAGGAAGAACCTGGAATGGAACCTGCAGGAATATGCCAAGGCTGGCATCGGTGCCGTGGAGATAACGCCGCTGTATGGTGTCAAGGGCAACGAGAAGAACGAGCGTCCTTTTCTCTCCGCCAGTTGGATGGAGGCCCTGAAAGATGTGGAGGACATTGCCGGCAAGAACGGCATAGAAGTCGACATGAACTGTGGCACGGGATGGCCTTTCGGCGGTCCGCTGGTACCACTGGAGGAGGCAGCCTGCAAAGCCGTCTTCACGCAGAAGATGGTAGACGGTACCCCCATCTACACCACTGAGATAGGCCGCACCAAGCAGAAGGTAAAGCGTGCCGCACCAGGTGGCGAGGGATGGGTCATCGACCACTTTGACCGTCAGGCGGTGAGACACTACTTAGACCGTTTCGACAAGGCTTTCAAGGAGTCTGGCGTGGCGTGGCCTCACACGTTTTTCAACGACTCCTACGAGGTATATGGTGCCAACTGGACCCCCACCCTGTTTGACGAATTCAAGAAGCGCCGCGGCTATGACCTGCAGGAACATCTGCCCGAACTGTTAGGCGTGGTAGACGACGGCAACAAGGTACTGGCAGACTACCGCGAGACACTCTCTGACCTGCTTTACGAGAACTTCACCCTACAGTGGGTGGACTGGGCACACAGCCACGGCGTGGTGGTCAGAAACCAGGCCCACGGTTCACCCGCCAACCTTTTAGACCTGTATGCAGCCGTAGACATTCCGGAGATAGAGGGTTTCGGACTCTCGGAGTTTGGCATCAAAGGGCTACGCACAGACCCTGGCATGACAAAGAAGAACTTCAGCGACGTGTCGATGCTGAAATATGCACCGTCGGCAGCGCATGTGATGGGTAAGCCGCTGACCTCCAGCGAGACCTTCACCTGGCTGACGGAACATTTCCGCACCTCACTATCGCAGATGAAACCCGACCTGGACCTGATGTTCACCTGCGGTGTCAACCACGTCTATTTCCACGGTTCGTGCTACACGCCAAAGGACGACGCATGGCCAGGCTGGAAATTCTATGCCTCGGTAGATATGAGTCCGACGAACAGCATCTGGCGCGATGCTCCCTACCTGATGAAATACATAGAGCGCTGTCAGAGTTTTCTGCAGATGGGCAAACCCGACAACGACTTCCTGGTATACCTGCCAGTGAGAGACATGTGGCGCAAGCGCATGCCGGTCAAAGGTGGCAAAGGCGTGCTGGGCGAGGAACTGCTGATGCAGTTTGACATCCACTCTATGGACGAGAAGGCACCAGAGTTTATCCGTAGCATACTGACCATCGACTCGTTAGGCTACGACTGCGACTATATCAGCGACCGCCAACTGGCCAAGGTACGCATAGAGAATGGCATGCTGGTTACGGAGGGCGGAACGCGCTACAAAGCCCTCATCATCCCCTCAGGAACGACCATCGAGGCAGCACTGAAGACACAGGTAGAACGTCTTCGCCCTTATGTCATTGTGGGAGAGTCAGCTCCCGTTATGGCTCACTTTGCCGCTGCCGAACCCATGCGCACAGAACAGGGACTGCGCTGCATACGCAGACAGAACGACGAGGGCTACCACTACTTCATTGCCAACCTTACACCGCATGATGTCGATGATCAGGTGGCACTGGCCGTACCATTCAAAAGTGCCACACTATATGACCCCATGACAGGCGACATCCGTACTGCAGCGGTCAACAATGGTAAAGTGCAGTTGCAGCTACGCTCTGGCGAAAGCATCATCGTAGTATGCAACGACAAGGCTACACAGAAGCAAACTCCCATCAAGGCTGCCACAGCTAACAGCGAGATGGTGGATCTGACAAATGGCAAGTGGACACTGTCGTTCACTGGGGATGCCCCTAAGGTGGGCAAAACCTTTACACTGGACAAACTGCAGACTTGGGAAAAACTGTCAGAAGAGACTGGCGTAACAATGGGAACAGGTATCTATACCACCACATTTCAGCTGAGTGCACAACAGGCCAAGGGGCTGTGGGTAATAGACTTGGGCGACGTACGTGAGTCCGCTCGCGTGTACATTAACAATAAGTACATTGGCTGTGCATGGGCCGTACCTTTCTTGCTGAACTGTAAGGATGCGCTGAAGGCAGGCAAGAATACGCTGCGCATAGAGGTGACGAACTTGCCAGCCAACCGCATAGCTGACTTAGACAGAAAGGGTGTAGAATGGCGCAAGATGAAGGAAATCAACGTGGTGGACATCAACTACAAAAAAACCACCTATGCAGGATGGGCACCAGTAGCCAGTGGACTGAACAGCACTGTAAAGCTAATCAAAAAATAGCGTTGCTGTTCCCCCATTTCTACTTACCCTTTTTGTTGTTATACATTTTTTTCAGCAAAGATGAGAAGTAATTCAAAATTATTTCTTAATTTTGCAACAGAATTTGTATGTAACGATGAAAAAAGCCTTTCTATACCTCTTCTCCACCATCCTTTTGATGAGTGCTTGCGGCAGCAAACAGCAACAGCCTGCCATCAGAGATATTGCGGATGACGCCATCAGTTTGCAGAAGAACCTGCCAGGAGACTCTGCACTCTACGGATTGGCATGTGACGGATGCACGGACTCTGTGCTAGTGTTCCTGCTTTACAGCGGTGGTGATCCCGATACCTTTGACATCATTAACGCCTTTCAGCAGCACCACGTCTACGGACGTCCGCGCATAGGCGACGAGCTGGCTGTCATTGTGAATCCTGAAGACCGCGACGAGGCCCTCAATGTGGTGAATATGGAACTGCTAAAGGGAGAGTGGTGCTATGAGGTGCTGCCAACGCTGCGTGCGCCAGAGAATATGCCCCGACGTATGCAGCGCCGAATGGTAGAGCGCATGCCTGACTCACTGCGCCAGCTGATGTTGACACCGCGCGAATACTCACTACGGCTGAAGCGCGACTACACGGCAACAGCACGCGGAAGTATGAGGCGTAGGACAACAACGGATGACATGTCACCCGTAGAGTATCCCTCCGTCAAGCGATATACCGACTGGTACTTCTTTAACGGGAAACTCATCTTGAAAGCAGACACCATCGCTGGATTCTCACAGGAGGGTGATGTGCCAGAGACTGACACGGTACAGATTCAACTACTGACGGAAGACTCGCTGGTACTGCAATTCCCCACCTATACCCAGGGCTACTACCGCAAGGAGTAGCCCTCACCGCCTGTATTCTTACAGGTTTTCTGAATTTGATAATCACGCCACAAGGCACGATGATAATCTACAGATGATGATCATCATTTTGTCATAGTTATAATAGTAGAATTGTGTGTTAAAAGCCAAAACTATATCAACATGAGAAAAAGTATTTGTATTGGGATGCTGGCCATCCTATTGACTGTAGTTTCTATTGAGATTAGTGCTCAATCGTTTAAACTTTCAGGGGGACTGCGCGAGATGCTGACAGAGGATGCCGTCAGTATGCGCCGCACGACAGGAGACACGCAAGCTATCAGTCTCATTATGAAAGTAACAGACGCCCAGCAGATGGCTCCCGTATGTAAGGACTATGGCATGGAGATGCTAGCGGACCTGGGACACATTGCCGTGGTAGCTGTTCCTGTTGACCAGATTGAAAAGGCTGCCAGCGACCCCCGCGTGGAACGTATGGAGAAAGAGGGCGGCTTCCACTATTGCCTTGACAAAGCCCGTGAGACAACAAACGTAGAACCCGCAAACAGCGGGAAGAGTCCTCTTCCACAGGCTTTCACAGGAAATGGTATTCTGGTAGGTATTCTGGATTGTGGATACCAGTACAACCATCCCACCTTCATTGACGCTAATGGCAAGTCGCGCATCCTCAGCACATGGGACTATGAAAAGACAGATGGTGAACCCAAAGCCATCGTATTGACAACTTCTGACGAGATTCTGGCACATGAGTGCAGCTATGGTTCCCGATACAGGAAGGACCCCTCTAACCACGGCACTCATGTGGCAGGTATTGCCGCTGGTTCAGGTCGCTACAAAGGTATGGCTCCAGAGAGTGGTATTCTGATGGCAGAATTTAATGTCTCAAGCACAAAGGAAGGCAGCTATCAGTTGTATTCTGATGGTTTATTGATTGGCATAAACAATATGTTCAACTATGCCAAGACAGCAAGCAAACCACTGGTTATCAACACCAGCCTTGGCAATAATTTGGGTTTTTCTACGGAGACGAAGTTATTGCAGGAAGCCTTCGCATTGCTGACAGGTCCCGGACGTATAATTGTAGCAGCAAATGGCAATGAGGGTGATGGAGAAGAATGTAAGTGCTACCTCAACTCGGGCACTAACACAAAAGGCGACATCAATATCAAGTGTAACGATCTGACGATTAGTTCCGACATCATTTGGCGGTACGCAAGTCCGCTGTCCATCACATTTGACATCAAGAAAGGCAATGACAAAAAGACAGTCACTATCAATAGCAGTGAACTGACAAATGAGGTAAAGGTCAGCGATCAAGGTGAATACCTCATCAAGAGTATGCGACTGGACGATGCTCCTGACGGCAAGCAGATAAGTAAGGTATGTTTTGTACCTAAAAATGAGGGTGGCTTCATCCTGGACATCGTTGCAAAGGTGACGAGTGACCAACCTTTTGAGGCTTATACCAAATACCTGAATCTGATGAGTGCCCCACAAGGCTTTACAATCTCTACAGCTTATACCACTTGTGTTCCTGCCGCATTCCCCAATGTCATTGCAGTGGGCAACTACTGCAACCGAAATTTCCCCAACGATGTTCAGGATGTGATTGGAAAAATGAACATCACCTCGTCATGGGGACCTACATGGGATGGTCGCAACAAGCCCGACGTTTCGGCTCCTGGCAGCATTCTCTCTGCAGGAAACTGGTACTGCCCTGAGAATGAAGAAGAAAAAACAAAGGAAGTCTACGACATTCCAGGCAAAGCATATAAAGAGACATGGGTAGGACAGATAGGCACGTCGCAAGCCTCACCGGCTGTGGCAGGCATTATTGCTCTCTGGCTGCAAGCTAAGCCGGACCTCACCCCTGACGATGTATTGAACGTCATCCGCGAGACATCAAAGGCTATAGAGCCCATTCCCAACAATCATTCTGGAGCAGGCATTATCAACGCATATGCCGGACTCTGCAAGATTCTGGGATTACCGACCGCCATCCCCACGCTGAGCAAGAATCAGCCAGAGAACATCACGTTCCGTCTGGCAGATAATATGTTTTATGCCGACGGGGCTGATGACGGCACCCCTGTCACCATCTACAACCTCTCGGGGGCTGTACTCCAGAAAACTGTTATCCAGCAGGGGCATATCAGTCTCCATAATCTACAGAAGGGAGTTTATGCTGTTCAGATAGGTACATTAGGGTCTACTCTCATCAGACTATAATATCTAAAGCTATGAAGCGAGTCATCTCCCTATTACTGCTGTCCATTGCGGTAGTCAGTGTGCAAGCACAGGGGTTCGACCTGTACTTTGCCAATAACGTTAGTGATATAACTAATCTCCGCAATATCAAAACCGACTCCCATCTGAATTGGAAGAAAATAGAGGGCAGTTCGGTATCAAGCAATCGCGTAGATGTGGAGAACGTGGTCAACATGTTCAAACTGAAGCGTATGAAGAATCGCGATGACCAAAAGTTGTTTTGGAAGATGCGCGACGACAACCTGTTGTGCTTCCGCATCAACGACGGTAATGGACGGTCGGGCGAGTATGAGGCTCGCTTGCGCATAGGCAAGCGTACTGTCGTTAGGAATGTGTCAAGCTACTTTTTCGTCAATACAGAGCGCAACACCGACTCACTGTATGTCAGCGTGTGCCCTAAGGGCGGTGGACCTAACGACACGCTGCGCTTCACCTACTACATCAACGACTGGGACAACGATGGTCTGTTGCTGTTTAAACTCGACAACAAGCGCCAGCGCACAGGACTGACCTACGAGTTGGAGTACCGCCTAAAGGGAGAGGGCGAGAATAAGGGCGGCTTCCGCCGACTACCACTCACAGGAACCAGCTTCCAGAGTTTCTATGTCCCTGCCGACTCCGCCATCAACGACCTATTCTTCCTCAGTGAAGGCAACCGTATAAAGGTTGACTTGACGCGTCTGACGTGGGGAGCAAACCTGAGCAATCGTCTGAACAGACTGTGGATAGGCACCAACTTCACACTCGATAAGCACGAGAATCGTGAGTTAACCATCTTCAATATGCTGGGTTCAGGACTGTTTGAGCAGTTTGACACCCTCTATCTGCAGGTGTTAGGAAAGAACGGAAGACCTATCCAGGCAGCCGTAGACCCGCAGACCAAGCTGGCACAGGGCTTTGTATTTAACATCGCCCAGGTAGACGAACAAGGCAAATATGTCAACCATGGACACATGAAGTATGTTGGGTACAATAGGAAAAACGGCATTCATAAGATACTGACCTATGGCAATCCCGCCTACATAGAGGTCATAGCCCCCGAGCACTTCCCTGCTGTCTTCAAATACGCAGGTGCCATCGATCCGAAAACCAAGGTACTAAGCACCAAGAGAACGTCGGGCATCATCCGGCTCCTTAGCGGCAAGACCACTGTCAATGGTCCCGCCATGTCAGAACAAGCGCTCTACGTGCTGAAAAGTCTGAATATGCAAAACGGTCAGCAGCGATACTTCACCCTCGACTCTTGCGACCTGTCGGCAGGTTCGTCATCGAAGACCTACACATTCATCGAGGATGGCGGCTATCCGAAAAACAAGGTATTCCACTCTTCCTATCCCCCCCATGTGGCCCACAACACGCCCGTCAGCAAATATGCCGAGATAGGCGTCACCTACTCGGTGAATGCCAATAGCGGCAACGCCTCATCCTTTGAGGCTAAGCTATACATCAGCGAGAAAGGCACTAGCACGGAAACTCAGTTGATGCCGACAACCAGCAAGATTCTGGATGGCCGTGACTACAAGTGTTTCCAGCGCAGCTACTACGAACAGCGCTACGATTTGGTAGGGAAACTCACCAAGGCCGACACAGACTACAAGCCCCGCTTAGTAATAGGCACCACCGAGTTTAAGTCGATGCCCTACATCAAACGTAACGAGGTTGACGTGGAGGAAACAACGAGGAAAGCAGAGAAGGAAACGGAGAAGTTCACCAACGTATCGTGGAAACCTGAGGGAGACAGTGATTTCGGCATCAGCATGTTGGGCAATGTTGGACAGATTAACTTCTCGGCCAAAGGCATACCAGGCTACAGATTCTCCATCGTACCGACAATAGACGTCATACGTGGCATCTACGAGGTAGACTTCAACCTCAGCTGCGGCACCAGTGAGGAGAAAGACGCAAACGGCAACCTCACAGCGGGAGAAAGCATGCGCAAGAGACAGAAAGAGGTCATGGAGCCAAGCAGGTTCAAGTTTAAAAAGACCGACAAGGGCAACTGGGGTGTAGACCTCATTGGCAGCAACCCCGTGAACAACGGTAACGAATGGTCTTCGAAGACCGACAGCGCCAGCATTAAGATGAAGAACAAGTGGTTCATGAACGAGATCGACGATATCTTCAAGGTGGAAAACAACTTGCTGGGTGCAGGACCGTATGTGAAGATGAACATGGGATTCGGCTTCAACTTTGGCAAGAAGAATCTGGTATCTCCCTTCTACCTGAAGACGCTGGAAGGAACAATAGGATTGGGCGCCTTTGCCGCCTATTCAAGCGACTGGACGACCAAGCTTTTTAATCTGTTACATATGGACGGAGAATACTGGAGCAGCAAAATTCCCATCCGACTGATCTTCCATGCCAATGCATCGGCATACATACAGGGCACAATGGGACTGAAGACTTACAACTTCCTCAACGACAAAAACGAGATATACTTCCGCCAATACGGTTTCTTCCTCACCTTTGAAGCTACTGCCAAAGCTGGTGCAGGAATAATGCTGAAGACATCGTTCGGAGAGGCCGACAAAGACAGCACGGGGAGCATCGCTACGCGCATGCTGAGAGTTCAGGCTGGCGGACGTGCCGGTGTGAAGGGCTCGTTCAAATACGGTTTAGTTTGGCCCTTCGAAAAGCGACTGGATTATGGTGGTTCTTTCCTATTGATGGGAGCGGCAGAGGCCTACTTCGACGTACAAGCGCTCATGGTTGCTCGCATGCGAGGACGTAAGGCTGGCAAGATAGGGGGCTTCACTTTCTTCCCCGACAGCGAGACCAACCCCATGGTACCTTCCTACCCCAACTACAAACCCATGAAGAAAATCCCTGCACTGGGACCGAGCATGGCGCCTCGTTGGCCGTCGCTGACTCGTCGCAGTCTCATACCTCGTCTGGCGGCACGACACACAGAGGAAGATGCTAATGACTTCCGCTTCGGCGAACTGTTGCTGGAGAATGTAGGAATAAATGCCGCCCCCTTCTTCATGGGCGACAATCACCTAGTACTCAGCCATCAGCAGGGGGTTAGCGACATCAACGACGACAGCATGCTGGAGTTCCGCATCCGTAATCAGGGTACGGACATCGAAGCAACAGACATTACGACGGAGAACGGTAAGAAATTGCCTTCTGACGGTCACCGCATGGAGAACCTGCATGCCGACAAGGTGAGTGAAGAGGGCATCGTAGTATACGAGGAGATGAGTCGCGACATCACACCCGCGGAACAGACTTCTGCCACACCGATGGTCACCGACACCGAACTGGCACGCTTCAAGCGCATCACCGCCAACCACCGCGACCATAATGGTCAGTGGACACGTCGCGTGATAGCCTATGACGAGAACGTGATTGACATAGACCCCGTCGTGGCGATGGGTGTCGACGCCAACGAACAGAACTCCAGCATATCGGGCAAAGCTGCCTGCGTATGGAAGCGCGGCCACTACTATGTCCCTGAGGATACGCGCTACCACCAGTTGAGCTGTCGCTCGTTTGCCGGCAACCTAATGCTGTCGGTATACGACGGCGAGAAGTGGAGTACTCCAGAGAACATTATGACGCTGACCAGCGAAGACATCGTTAAGGACTATCAGGTGGTGATGTGCAACGACACCGTGCTGACAGTAGTCAACCTACTGCCTAAGGGCACTGAAGAGATGCAACTGCGCTACCTCTGCAAACCATTAGGCAAGACCTTGCTGCCTGCCACCGTCGACCACAACGTGCCAATAGACTTCTCCATCGACATCATAGAGGACAGCCCATACATCGGCATCTTGCACAAGGTTGACTCGCTGAGCAACGACATCTACGTCAAGGAAATCAACATGCGAGGCGAATATACAGGCTATGGCGTTGATTTGGACATCTGGCAGTACGACCCACAGAGCGTACGACTTGTGACTGACAAGAGTCTGCGTTATGCACACGACTTTGCCGTCGTTTGGAAGAAGCAGGGCAATGGTATCCGCCAGGTAGGCAACCTGTTGCTGACAGACAATGAGCAGACCATGCTGAACTGCTCACGTATCTTCTTGAAGGAGAACCTGCAAGCTACACCTCACATTACCATCGCCAGTACCGTCGACACGCTGCGTCTCAATAGCTACGACGTGTTCATGGACAACATGAAGATTTCGACCGTATACACGCTGGGCGATGAGAGCAACAAGGAGACATACCTGATGCGAAACACCGTAGACTTCTATGAAGACTTTAACTACACGCTAAGCTACTCCCAACTGTCGATGGTCGGGGCGGAGACGATGCCCGTCACAGTCAACGTATACAATACGGGAACCACACCCATCATAGCCGTCAAGGGCTATATCAACGACCAGTTGTTTGAGGTATCCGACGTATTCATCAGTCCTTTCTCCAACAAGGCTATCACCGTCTATTACACGCTGCCCTTGAACTTTGACGGTTTCCTAAAGGCGCACGACCTGACAGCGACCTTCGAGGATATGAGTGACATCACAAAAGCACCGCGCCGTGCGGTGTCACGCCGCACTAAGGCAGCAGACTACAGCAGGACAGAGTTGTCGCCAGGCATTTGCGACATCGAGTGCCACTTACTCAGCCACTCGATGGAAGGCACCAAAAACACGGTATTTGTTGAGGTCGTTGACAAGTCGGACTCACCGTGGAACGACAACCATAGCCTCCATGTGGGTCTCTACCCCAACCACGTGGCAGACGTGCCCATTGCCTCAACTGCCGAGGTCATCCTCAAAGGTAGCGACTTTGAATGGATTGGCGGCGAACGGAAGGCGTATGTGGAACTAACTGTCGAGGGGTTGGAAGAAGAAACCGACGCCTATCTGCGTGCCGACGTCTACAATGACCGCATTGCTGAGAAACTGACAGGTGAAACTGACAACCCGCTGGATGCTCTCGTCGCCAATATCTCGGGTAGCGATGACCGTTATGTCTTGGAGCTGTTGCCCTCTGAGCTTGATGAAACGACAGGACTACCAGTGACAACAGTCAAAGACAATGGCCACAAGGTAAAGGTCACCACACAGGCCAGCGGCATATGGATTAGCGGATTGGAGCAAGGCGACTTTGTGCGTATCTTCGATGCTGGCGCTATGCCTGTATATCAGAACAGTACCCCTCAGAGCCGAATTTTCGTTCCGTTGGAGCAGCACGGTGTCTACCTGCTGAGCACCGGTCAGGAAATATTCAAGTTTACATTCTAACCACGTTATTATTAATAAGGTATGAAACAAAGACTTCTCTGTATAGGGCTCCTGGGGCTCCTCTGTCTGCCATTGCTGGCAAGCAGATACAATACGGATACCGACCTCTATGGTGATTGGGAGAGTTGGTTCTACAACAGCTACAAGAATGGGACTTACACAGAATGGCCCATCAGTGGAGCAGGCACACAGAACGATCCCTATCGCATTGAATCGGAAACCCACCTGGCATGTCTGGCCTATTGGGTCAACAGGAAGGAATGGACTGGTGAAGGCAAATACTTCACGTTGACCGCTGACCTCGACATGGGTTATCGCCGTTGGATACCCATCGGCGTAGACAAAGACCACCCTTTCAGAGGCTACTTTAATGGCTACAACCATACAATCAGAGGCATCACAATCAATGTCGTTACTGGCGATGACAGTAAGTCGTACTACTACGGACTCTTCGGCTACTGCGAAGCTATTATCAGTGACCTCAACGTCAGTGAGATGTCCATCAACATAAACCAGGACAACCACGAATTTTCCACACGCTGGTTGTGTGCAGGACTGCTCTGTGGCAATCTTTCCTTTTACAGAGGCACGAATCTGACAATCTATGGCGCCATCATCAACTGTCAAGCGAGTGGCGCCATCAGCGGAGATATCGCCGACACAGGTACGCAGAGCTGTCTGGGCGGTCTGGTGGGCTATGCCAACAACCCCGTCAGCATCTATCACTGCCATGCCAACCTCACCAGCACCCTGAAGGGGGCGTTCGACGTGGGCGGCATCGTAGGACGTATCAGTGGCTACGACTATAACTACCTGTCTTACTGGAAATACCTCAAGGACAATAGTGTATCGGTACCGCTGGAAACGTTTATCTACGATTGTACTGCAGACGTGAACCTGACCGTCGACAAGGACAATATAGACTACTACCATGTAGGGGGTATCTGCGGTACCAGCGAAGGCAACATAGAGGGGTGCGCCTCGTCAGGCACGATTAAGGTGGGCACCGACGGTACGGCAGCAGGCATCTGCGGTCGTAATATGGGTAACATCATCGCCTGTGTCAGCATGGTGACGGCCACCGGCGGTTACAACGTAGGGGGTATCGTGGGAAAGAACGAATCGCGCAGCATGAACGGCAAGACGTTCTACGGAGAAATTCACGACTGTTCCTTCAGCGGTCACCTGGATGGTACCAACGCAATCTACTGCGGCGGCATTGCGGCCCGCTCGATTGGCGAATATGTTACCAACTCGTTCTTTCTGGGCACCATACAAGCCTCTACCAGCAGCAAATACACGTCGCCTCTGCAACAGCGGACGGATGGCGAAACCGACTACCCCGAATATTGTCACTATGACACGAACCTCTTCGACTTCCACTCAGACTATCTGGACTACAAGAATGGTGGTTATGGCATGACGAATTACATACTGACTGGTGGCGCATCGCAAGGTCTTTACGACGATGAGAAGGTTACATCAATGAAGAATGTATATTACGGACTGCCCAGCCAGGACGTGACTGCCGTCCAATGGTTTTGGTCGGATGGCTTCTACCCCCGCCTAATCATCAACAACGACGAATCAAACAATGCAGAAGCAGGCTCCCTCATGGACGACGTCATCAAGAGGGCGCTCTCTGTCACAGGACAGAGTGAAGGAAACTTCTTCAGGGCCACACGACTGTTCAACTACGCATGGCTGACCGCTGTACCAGCCTGTTTCACGAATGGACAGAATGCCTACTATGTGGACAATGCCATCACGATGACAAGCAAGAGCGGCAATAGCCACACGGCTGATTACACACTGGAAGGAGGTCAGAAGGTGCTGACTATTGAAGGCACTACCGCCACGCCCGCCGAATCAGGCTATGTGATGCTGACCATCCGCGATGCAGCGACATCGCTGTCGAAGCAGATGCGCCTCAACATTGTTTACGGCAACCGCCAATGGGACGGTACAGAGTCTACGAGCTACGATGGTGAAGGAACGGAGGCTAAACCCTATCTGATACATAATGCCAGACAATTTGCAGGCATGATCAAGTACAATGAGACGGGTGCCTATTACAAACTGACACAGGACATCTGGTTCAACGACAACCTGCTCTCTGATACAGGCACACCCAACAATGGGAAATACAAGTGGGACCGCAACGCGAACGCAGAGGCCTGCAAGTGGAAAGCTCATCTCAATGGCGACGGCCATGCAGTACGCGGCATGTGGCTGGACCATGCCTATGGCATCTTCACAGCCTTGGTGGACAATGCGTCGATCGAGAACATTGCCTTCGTCAACACTTATGTGGGTACTCCCGCTCCTACAGAGGGCTATCTTCAGACGGCCCTGTTTGCCAAGGAGGTCAGCGGCAATGCTGTTATCCGCAACTGTCTCATCGATGGAGTGCTGGGGCGTCAGTACGATAACATGACTACCAGTGGTGTCTTTGCGGACTTACAAGACAACGGCAGTTCACAGTATGCTACCATCGAAGACTGCGTGTTTGCCATATCGGGCCACTATGCTGTTGATGCCAGCAACAAACCAGCCATCAATTTTGCGTTTGCTCCCGTTGCTGCATCCAGTATGGGGCGCATCCATCGGGTACTATTGCTCAACAACGGCGAACCTACTGATGGCATAGGCACTACCAACCCTTCAGCAGAGACCTTTGAAAACAGCCTACTCTACTATCCCAAAGGCTATATGGATGGCTATACGTCTACCGAGTCATATTACGGTGGACTGTCTGTAGCCGCCATGACCAACGGCACATTGTTTGCAACCAACGACAAGTGGGTGTCGAAAGAGGGCCGCTTCCCCATGCTGAAGAGTTTTGCCGATACGGATGAGGGTAAACTGCTTGCACTGCCCATCTATACGGCCGCTGACAACACGTTGGAGACTCTGGAACAAATCACAGACTTTGAGCAAGGTGCAGCACAATGGAAAATGGCCGACGCTACAGCCATCAATGTTGTCAGCGAACTGGAAATCATGGAGCCGCTTCGTGCTGACCGTACCCATTTGGTCAGAACACTGGGCGAAGGCAAGATTGTTACACCCATCACCGTGCTCTCGGGATTCACCCCTGGCATCCCATTCGTCGACGACCATACCAAGGACTTCTGCGTGGCGGCCTTTGACGGCAACGGAGACGGCAAGGTAAACCTCACCGAGGTGATGGGTGTCAACTCGTCTGCTTTCGCAACGGCTATGGCAGCCCAGTCGACCTATACTGACCAGATACAAGTGTTCCCTGAACTGCGCTACTTCAAGTCGGTAGACGACCTCAACACCGTGTTTCGCGACAAGACAAGCCTGAAGGAAGTGACACTGCCCGCCAAGATCAGGACACTCGATGATGACCTCTTCTACGGCTGTAGCAGTCTTACCAGTTTCACCATACCTGTCAGCATCACGTCGCTAGCCGGCAGCCACCCTTTCAACGGTTCGGCTATCGAGAACTTTTCCACCGAGAAGCGCCACCCGACGATGGAGACGCGCTCTGGTGTACTGATGACCAAGGAAGGTAACCAACTTGTGTGCTACCCCAACGGGCGCACAGGAGCAGACATTATTCTCAGCGGTATCGTTGAGCGCATCAACAGCAATGCGATCTACAAAGTGAACGGGGCCTCTAACATCTATCTCGACGCACCCGACTACAACTGCTATACTGAACTGGCTGAAGGTGGTATCACGTCATCCACCGGTGAACTGATGACTATCTACGTGAAGGATGCCACCAACGAACTGACGGAGGACGAGCGCAGCAATGCCCTGACCGGCGAGGGCAAGGGTTTGCTGCTGGAACAGTTTAAGGATGCCGATTGCTGGAGTGCTTACCGGCTGGCTGGCAAGTTGAAACGCTACTTCGAACTGGAGGTGAGTACCAACAGCTGGGATGCTGACAAGAGCTGCTACTGGGCTACGATGTATATCGGTTTCGACACCCAGCTGCCGGCAGGTCTTACGGCCTACATCGTCGACAAGACGAAGACGAAGAATGAAGACGAGACGATTGTGCTGCGCAAAATCAGCAACAAGGTGCCCATGCTGACCCCCGTTGTTATACAGGCGACAGTAGCTGGTAAATACAAGTTGTATCCCTTGGAAGAAGCTAAACAGCCAGAAATTCCGATGTACCTGAACCTGCTGGACGGAACTGGTCGCGACGGACTGACAGTCAACCAATCGCAAGCCATTGACGGTGGCTGCCTGACCTTAGGGCGCAACAAAGAGGGCAAGGTGGGCTTCTACATCTATAAAGGGACGAAGAAGATTCCTCCTTACCGTGCCTATCTGACGGTCAACAAGGTTCAGAACAGCAGACTACTGGAAATCTGTGACGACGAGGAGATCACCGCCAATGATAAGGTGAACCGCGAATCCGCCAACAACGATGCTTGGTACACGTTGGAGGGGCTTCGCATAGCAAGTGACCGTCAACCGACAACCAAGGGTGTATACATCCATAACGGGAAGAAGGTACTAATCCCATAAAAGCGAAAAATGAAGATGAAGAAGAAAAAGTATCTCCCCCCGTTTTTGCAGTGTTATACCATACACTGTAGTTTGCTATTGAGCGCATCAGAAACGAACATGCCCTGGTCTGGCAACAGGGACGACTCATCTGGCAACAACTCGACAGAGGACTCCTTCTGAAGAGCGACAAAATTTGAAAACATGGAAGTAAAAGAACATCAACATAATGTTTTTAGAAAAATAATTTATATCTTTGCATCGTATTAAATCAATATATCATAAAAAAAGTTACCAATGAAAAAGAGAAAAATGATGCTAGTCTGTGCATTGTTGCTGTCCGTTGCCGTTCATGGACAATGGCGTGTTGGTGTGACAGCAGGTACCGACTACAATGTGTACACGATGGACAAACAGTATGAAAGCGACTGGCAGATGCAGGGGCGCTGGGGCGCCACCATCGGTATTACCGGACAGTATGATGTAACAAACTGGTTGGGTGTCAGGGCTGACCTGAACTGGACGCAGAAGAACTATCGTCACTATCGCGACCGTCTGCCCATCGAGCACAAGTATTTCAACAACTACCTGCAGCTGCCTGTTATGGCGTCGCTGAGCATGGGTGGCGAGAAACTGCGCGGCTTCGTCAACCTGGGTGTCTATGGCGGCTACTGGCTGAGCAGCCGTCGTGAAGGTCTGGATTTTAATTCATTCTCAACCATGACCTACTCGTTCAGCGAGAAGGTAGAGTTTGACAGCGACCGCGACCAGCGCTGGGACTGTGGTCTGGTAGGTGGCGTGGGCTTAGAGTACCGCTTTGCCAAGCACTGGGCTGCCCAGGTGGAGGCACGCTACTACTATAGCACGACGAGTGCGCAGAAGCAGTATATGAAAGTGAAAGACTACCGATATAACCATACGACTGCCATTCAGGCAGGAGTATACTACCTATTTTAATCAATGAACACGATGAAACACAAGATATTATCTATCATAGGAGCAGGACTCCTCATGCTGACTCTTGGCTCGTGCCATGAGCAGAGCGACACACTGGTGAACTACGCCCACGAAGACATATTGGCGTTTTCCGAGGCAGAGAACAGCTATGCCGGCAAGTTCAAGGTACTGTGGAATGGTCTGAACCAGCACTATGCACTGTGGGACTACGAGAGAGACCACGGACTGGACTGGGACGCTGTCTACGACAAGTATCTGCCACAGTTTGAGGCCCTCGACCAACAGAAAGACGTCACAGACAATCAACTGAAGGAACTGGCAACGGAAGTCATCAGTCCGCTGCACGACGGTCACATGTTTGTGCAGCTGAAGAACCACAAGACGGGTAATTTTGTCGCCATATCGCCCAGCGCTGAGCGCAACAAACAACGCCCCGATTTTAGGGATGCGTACCTCAACCCGCCCTCGCTGCAATACTATCTGAACAAGGATCATGGCGAGGTGGAGCTCGACGAGCAGGGCAAACCTATCACGATGGAGTATTCTACTGAAATTTCTGACCTGCTGGATGTGTTCAGAGAGGGCGAAGATGTGGGATTAGAATGGATTACCGACAGCATATCAGCATTGAAGAAACTGACAACACCTACAGCCGAACAGGTCGATATGCTACAGACGCTGACGGAGCTGAAGAAACAGGTTGACATGATTAAAGACACCAAGGAAGGCGTGATGTTGTACAATGCGCTGGCCAACCGCTATGCTTACCTAAACATTCCTGCCTTCGACCCCATTGACGAGCACTTCGCTGATTATGGTATCAAGGTCAGATTTGCCCTGCTGAAGGGCAACATTGCCTATCTGCATTTTGACGGCTTCAACCTGATATTCTATATGAATGAGTCGGCCTGCAAAGAGAGTTTCCCCGACCCTGACAAGTCCACACAGGAAAAGATTGGGAAGGTACAGACGGTATGGAACAGCTGGTTTAGCTACATACAACAGTTGCACAAGTCCGGACAGCTCGGCGGTGTTATCATCGATATCAGGAACAATGGTGGCGGCTCAGTAGGAGACTACCCCTATGTGATGGGAGCACTGCTTCCCAGCGGCGGCTTCCAAGTCGGCAAGGCACGCTTTAAGCACGGCACAGGTCGTCTGGACTACTCGCCCCTGATGCCTCAGGTTGTCAACACCATGGAAGCAGAACATGCTATCATCACGGAGCCTATCGTGGTGTTGGCCAACTGCCATTCCGTGAGTATGGCAGAGATAACGTCGATTAGCACCAAATATATCGACAACGCCACATTAATCGGCAAGCGCACGTGGGGTGGCATGTGTGCACTCAATGGAAATGACAACTTCTCAATCAACTACACTGGTCATATCGGTGAGGAAAACAAGACACCTGTCTATGTTTATCTGCCCATGTTGGCTCAATTCGATCGTGAAGGACATATTTTGGAGGGAGTTGGTGTTACACCTGACATCGAAATTGACCTGGACATCAAACAGTTCAAGGCCACGGGCAAGGACACCCAGCTGGACCGTGCATTGCAGCACATTAGAAACAGGAAGTAAGAACGACTATGAAAACAATGAAAATGATGAAGATAAGACAATATGTGAACTACACGATGGTCTGCTGCCTGCTGGCATGGGGCACCCAGTTCCTGACAAGCTGTGCAGAGAGCGACCACATGGACGAGTATGCGTATAATGGCAATGGTCAAAAGACACCTGAGAAGCCGTCAAGCGACGAGATAACGGAGAAGTTGGAGAAGATACCGGGCATCAGTGATGTCACCATCCAATATTCAAAGTCGAACCCCGAAGAATACGGCTATTACTTCAATGTGGAGCAACTGAAAGACCACAAAAATCCGAAGGGCGGCACCTTCAAGCAGCGCTGCTTCCTGATGTTTAAGGGCTATGACCGTCCTGTAGTGCTCGACACCGAAGGTTATTTCTTGCAAGACTCGGTAGACAAGACTGAAGTTCGTCAGGACTTGGTGAAATACCTGAAAGCCAACTACATCAGCATAGAGCACCGCTATTTCGGTACTTCGCTTCCAGAGCCTTTCGAGAACACAGACTTCACCTATCTCTATACAGACCAAGCCGCTGCCGACCTGCATGACATCGTTACGCTCTTGCAGAAGAACCTGCTTCCGCGCACCAACAAGTGGGTGGCTACGGGAGTCAGCAAGAGTGGCATCACCTCAGCGCTTTATGCCTATTATAGCGACAAGAACGGTTGGAACGACATCGACCTCTTCATACCTTTCTGTGCTCCGTTCATCAAGGGTTCGCAAGAATCGTGCCAAGACCTAGCTATAGGTTATTACCTCACCAACATCTGCGGTAGCGGCTATCCTGCAGGCAGTGAAGAGGCTGTGGCCTATCAGCGTCTGCGTGCCCTGCCGGCAGCTATCACAGGCAACAAGGCACTGCGCGACGAATGTCTGCGCAAGTTTCACCAAGACGACCCTGAATCTTATAAAGAACTGCTGGGCTTCTATGAAGGTGAGAAATTAGAGAAGGCTGCCACAGCAGCAGTCATCAATACCTTCTACTCAAACCTCTTTGGCCACTTCTCCTACATACAGTTCAGCAGTTGGGCCAAGTATGTGCCCGACCCCGCCAAGGCCACTGCACCCAAGGCCGACATTTCCGACATCTACGCAGTGACGGACTTTGTATTCCTGAAGGACAAGGAATTGACAGAAAGAATCCAAAAAGACAAAGACAAGCAAAAGAACGCCAGACGCGCACCATACGACGACAAGAGTTTGCTGGCATACCGCGAAACCGAGCCCTCAATGCCATACTATCTGCAATCCTATCGTGAGCTGGGCAGCTACTCCTACGACTTCTCGCTGGTTGACGGCACCTATCTGACGAAGGCACTTGTCGACGAGGTGGGATACCTTCAAACTACTGAATATTTGTACAGCAAACGCTATTCTGGACAATGGGACGGTGGCAAACTGATGGCCGACGTTCATAAATGGGCAGCAACAACCACCACACAACCCATCATCTTCGTCTACTCCTATAACGACCCGTGGACAGCCAGCGGCATTGACGACGCTGTCAACGACCCTGCGCGTAAGGTTTGGAAGGTGACAAACCTCATAGGCACGCATCTGCATGCATTCTTAGATCAAGACAAATGCGACGAGAAAGCCTCGAAAGCCATCAAGGATGCCATCAAGAGCGTACTCAACATAGGAGAGTAAGATGATTACTTCATCTGGTAATTCAAAAGGCGCTGCTCTGCAAGGGCAGCGTATTTTGTTCCTGGCTGTCCGTAGTTAGCATACGGATAGATGCTGATGCCACCACGAGGGGTGAACAGTCCTATCACCTCGATGTATTTAGGTTGCATCAGCTTCACCAGGTCTTTCATGATGATGTTCACGCAGTCTTCGTGGAAGTCGCCATGGTTGCGGAAGGAGAAGAGGTAGAGCTTCAGACTCTTCGACTCCACCATCCTTTCGCCAGGGATATACATAATCTTGATTTCCGCAAAGTCGGGCTGCCCAGTGATGGGACACAGCGACGTAAACTCAGGACAGTTGAACTGCACCCAGTAGTCGTTGTCCTTATGCTTGTTCTCAAACGTCTCCAGCACCTCTGGAGCATACGTCATCTTATATTCCGTCTTCTTGCCTAACTGCTGCAGGCCCTCTTGTTCTCTGTTCATATTTTCAAAATATTAAATATATTATAATTGATGTCGTTGTCGAAGACATCCTCATGGTCGTGCTTCTTGGTGAATTCCACCACTCGGATGGTCACTGGCAGTACAACGATTTCATAGAGCGTCTTCAGCGTCACCTGTGAAATCATCAGCGACGGCATCTCCTCCCAGGGAATGACGCCACCCAGTGCCAACGGAAAGAAGATGATGGAGTCAACACCCTCACCAAACACGGTGCTCAGAATGGCACGTGCCGAGAAGTTCTTACCCCCTGACGACAGTTTCATGCGCGACATGACATAGGCATTAGTGAACGAGCCACAGATGAAGGCAATGAACGAGGCCAGTGCAATACGCGGTGCCAGTCCGAAAATCTGATGAAATCCTGCATCACCGTCCCAGTAGTCGGCACCAGGAATCCAGTCGGCTATCGCACCCATGACGACAAAGAAGAAGTTCATGGCGAAGCCCATCCAGATGAGCATGCGCGTACGACTATATCCCCACACCTCACACACCACATAATCAGGCAGACGCAGAACAGGGTGCCGAAAAGCATAAACAGCACGCTGACACGTTTCTTTTCTTCCATATTATTCTTGTTTTGTTAAAGGGGGTCAGGCTGCTCATAGCCTAAGCAAGTACCCCTATTACTGATAAGCGGCTGCAAAATTACAAAATAATTATGAATTATGCATTATAAATTATGAATTATTTAGTACCTTTGCACCCAAAATCAATAAAAAACAAGGAAATGGCAGAAAAGAAATTCAAGAGAACAACAGTGACCTCAGCACTGCCCTACGCCAATGGTGGTGTACATATTGGCCACTTAGCTGGTGTGTATATCCCTGCAGATATCTATGTGCGCTACTTGCGCCTGAAGAAGGAAGACGTCATGTTCATTGGCGGCTCTGACGAGCATGGTGTACCCATCACTGTACGTGCCCGCAAGGAGGGCATCACCCCACAGGATGTCGTTGACCGCTATCACAAGATGATTAAGGACTCGTTTGCTGAGTTTGGCATCTCGTTCGACATCTATAGCCGCACCACCAGTGAGACGCACCAGAAGTTTGCTGCCGACTGGTTCCGCAAGCTCTATGACGAGGGCAAGCTGGTCGAGGAAACCACTGAACAGCTCTACGACGAGGAGGCCAAACAGTTCCTCGCTGACCGCTACGTCACGGGCGAGTGCCCCTACTGCCACAACGAGGGTGCCTACGGCGACCAGTGCGAGAAGTGCGGTCGTGACCTGAGTCCTACAGAACTCATCAACCCCAAGTCTACCATCTCCGGTTCTACCCCCGTGCTGAAAAGCACCAAGAACTGGTACCTGCCACTGAACGAGTACCAGGACTGGCTGAAGCAGTGGATCTTAGAGGGCCACAAGGAGTGGCGCCCCAACGTTTACGGCCAGTGCAAGAGTTGGTTGGAGATGGACCTGCAGCCCCGTGCCATGACGCGCGACCTGAACTGGGGTATTCCCGTACCCGTGGAGGGTGCTGAGGGCAAGGTGCTCTACGTATGGTTCGATGCTCCCATCGGCTACGTCAGCAACACCGTCGAACTCTGCGAGAAAGAGCCCGAAAAGTGGGGCAACTGGGAGAAATGGTGGCAGGACGAAGACACCCGTCTGGTGCACTTCATCGGCAAGGACAACATCGTGTTCCACTGCATCATTTTCCCCGTCATGATGAAGGCCCACGGCAAGTACATCATGCCTGATAACGTACCTTCGAACGAGTTCCTCAACCTGGAGAACGACAAGATTTCCACCTCGCGCAACTGGGCTGTCTGGTTACACGAATACCTCGTCGACATGCCGGGCAAACAGGACGTGCTGCGCTACGTGCTGACAGCTAACGCCCCCGAGACCAAGGACAACAACTTCACCTGGAAGGACTTCCAGGACCGCAACAACAACGAACTTGTGGCTGTCTATGGCAACTTCGTCAACCGTGCCCTGCAGCTCACCAAGAAGTATTGGAACGGTGTCGTTCCTGCCTGCGGCGAACTGCAGGATGTAGATAAGCAGGCTCTGGCAGAATTCAAGGATGTCAAGGCTAAGGTGGAGGCACTGCTCGACCAATTCAAGTTCCGCGATGCCCAGTTCGAGGCTATGAACCTGGCACGCATCGGCAACCGCTACATCACCGAGTGCGAGCCCTGGAAGGTGTGGAAGACCGACCAGAAGCGCTGCGAGACCATTCTGAACATCTGTCTGCAGCTCACCGCCAACCTCGCCATCGCCTTCGAGCCCTTCCTCCCCTTCTCCAGCAAGAAGCTGCGCGACATGCTCAACCTGGAGAGCTTTGAATGGGACGAGTTGGGGTCAACAGACCTGCTGAAGGCAGGCCACCAGTTGGGTGAACCCGCCCTGCTGTTCGAGAAGATTGAGGATGACGTCATCCAGAAGCAACTCGACAAACTTGAGGCCACCAAGAAAGCTAATCAAGCTGCGCAGTACAAGGCTGCTCCTGTCAAGGACACCGTCAGCTTCGAAGACTTTGAGAAGCTCGACATCCGTGTCGGTTTGGTCAAGGACTGCCAGAAGGTTAAGAAGTCGAAGAAGCTCCTGCAGTTCACCATCGACGACGGCACAGGCACCGACCGCACCATCTGCTCGGGCATTGCCGCTTTCTACGAGAATCCCGAGAATCTCATCGGCAAGCGCATTCTGTTTGTCGCCAACTTTGCCCCTCGCACCATGATGGGCATCGAGAGCCAGGGCATGATACTCTCTGCAGTCGATGCTGACGAGAGCCTCAGCGTGGTCACTACTACAAAAGAGGTTAAGCCTGGTAGTCAGGTAGGATAATTACACCTTATTATAATATGAGCAGAAGTCGCCAAAACCATATTTCTATAACGAAAAAGACGCAGCGCAGTAATATGGTGCTGACGACTTTTGTGTGCTTGCTCTTTATGTTGCCTCTGCAAGCACAACCACTGCTAAACCGACAGTATAACATCAACTTCCTGGACCTCACCTCGGGACTGCCGCAGAACAATGTCAATCATATTTTTGCAGACAGCTATGGGTTCATCTGGATATCAACTTATGGCGGTGGAGCAGTGCGCTATGACGGGTACTCGTTTGTCTCCCCTGTCTTCAACAGTCCGAAAGGATTTGTCAGTAACTCCTGTAAAGGGTTTGCCGAGGACAAAAGCCAACGTCTGTGGATAGCCTACGATGAAGGAACAGTGGTTTTGGACATGCGCACCATGCAGCGTGTCACCCCGAAAGACAAGAAGAGCAGGATGCAGCACCTACTGCGTAAGCCCGCCGTCAGAGTCTTTTGCGACTCAAAAGACAACATCTGGCACGTTACAACAGACAGTATTTTCCACTACACCTTTGACGAAGAAGGCGATGTTACCCATATTGCCAGTTGCCGTTACCAAGGCAACACCCCCGACATCTGCATTGCGGAACTGGAGCAGAACGGCACAATATGGTGTAGCATAGATAACGGTCTTTACAGATTAGCGTGCAATGGCAGCCAAATTGTAAAGAAGCCTATCCACCCCGTCATAGAACAGCTGAAAGGACTCTACGTCACCGACATGCTGAAGGATGGCAGCACGATATGGATTTCTACCAATCAGGGGCTTTACGCATACGACCATTATAGCAACGTCCTTCGCCACTATCAGCACACGGCTGATGCCAACTCCTTATCTCACAACTATGCCACCGCATTGGCTATAGCCCCCGAAGGACGTCTGTTGGTAGGAACATTGCGAGGGTTGGACATCATGAATAAAGATAACAGCACGTTTGAGCACTGGAACACTACCACCAGCGACCATCCCATGCCCAGTGACTTTGTCCGCTGTCTGCTGACCTTGAACGGGCAGATATGGATAGGTACGGAAACGGCTGGTATCGTCAAGCTCTCACCACGTCCATTCCTGATGCGTAACTATATCCACCAATCACAGCGCAAGGAGTCACTGTCACCTCATCCTGTCAACGCCATGTGCATTGACAGCCAAGGAGGACTTTGGGTTGGAACGGTAGAGGGCGGCCTTAACAGGAAAGGCCCTGACGATAGTTTTACTCATTGGACAACACAGAACTCTCCCCTCTCCCACAACTCCGTCTCAGTATTAGAGCCCGACGATATGGGGAATTTATGGATAGGTACATGGGGCGGCGGCCTGAACATCATATCTACGGGAGAGAACCCCACCCTCAGACATGTCGAGATGGCATCAGAGGTAGCATCTGTCACCAACTACATCGGAGCACTTGCCTACGACAGATGCAACAATGCGATATGGATAGGCTCTAATGATGGTGTTTTCTTCCATAACCTAAATACTGGCAAGACAGAGAAGCCATTTGCAGAGAGCCACCTCGTCAGAGGATGTATCGGAGCACACATAGACAAAGAAGGACAGCTGTGGATAGGCAGTCTGACGGGGCTATGCGTCATTGACTTGAAAGCTGGCCGTGACAAGAATGGTTATTTCAAATATCGGGCTCTGCGCCACAAGTTAGATAGTCCACAGTCACCCGTCATTGACAAAATATGCTGTTTCTGCGAAGGAAAAGACGGCACTCTGTGGCTGGGATCCAACGGCTATGGTCTCTACAAGCGCATTATCGACCAACAAACTGGCAAGGAGACATTTCAAGTGCTCACCACTGATGATGGTCTGGCAAACAATTCTGTCAAAGGCATCGTGGAGGACCAACAGGGCCATCTTTGGATTACCACTAATAACGGGCTATCTATCTATGACCCTTCTACAAACTCTTTCAGGAACTATGGCGAGCAAGACGGACTGGCTAGTTCAAGTTTCTACTGGAACTCAGCCATCAAAGGAGCCGACGAAACCATCTATTTAGGTAGTGTCAATGGTATCACTGAGATAAAAGGAGAGAATAGCGAGGCAAAGATACCCAGTCACCTAACCTTTACGGGACTGTTTGTCAACAACCAGCCAGTCATGGCAGGCAGTGATATCATAGACGCCAACATATCGCGAGCAAATTGTATCAACCTCCATGAGTCGGATAAGTCCTTTGCTATTGAGTTCTCCTCATTGACCTATGGCAGCGAGACACAAGGCTATTACAGCTATCGCCTGAAAGGATTTGAGAAAGAGTGGACAGCGCTACGTCCAGGCGAACACTCTGTACGCTATACCAGTCTGAAGCCCGGCAACTACACCCTTGAGGTGAGATATATTGCAGACAGCAACACCGACGAAGAAGACACCATCTCTATCGACATTCATGTCGCTCCCTACTTCTGGAAGAGTTGGTGGTTTATCCTGCTTGCTGTGATAGCACTCGGCATCCTCTTCTGGCAACTATACCGCCTACGACTTGAGGCATGGCGCAAGCAACAGGCCGAGAAGCTTCTGTTGCCTATCAAAAAAGTATTGGAGGAGTCAGATGCCCCAGAGCACCTGCAGAAACGCATCCAAAACATCTTGGACAATCAAGAGCGCATACAGAAGAGCCGCCATCGCAGTATTGAAACAGACAAACAACAGATGCAGCACATCAAAGGCTTCATGGAGCGTGCCACAGATATCTTGGAGCATCACTACATGGACTATCAGTTTGACCTCACCGCTTTTGCTGATGCCATGGGCATGAGCAAAAGTCTGTTGTCTAAGCGCATCAAGCAGGAGACAGGTGTAGGACCGAACCAGTTTATCCGTAACTACCGCCTCAGCATAGCTCGTGACTTGATATTGGAGAACTACGCAAATCGCAACATTACCGAGATAGCTTACAAAGTAGGATTTAACGATCCGAAGTATTTTACACGTTGCTTTACTCATTTATACGGAACGTCGCCAAGTACCTACAAATAAAGCATACTAGTGGACAAAACCAAAGGTGGACAATTTTGTCCACCTTTATTGTTATTTTGTCCACCCCTTCTTTTCTTAGGTTCTGTATATTTGCACCACAAATCTATTACTTAACAAATTAACATAACCTAAAAACGTTACACATGAGAAAAAAAATGCTATTCTCTATGATGTTAATGGCTGGTATAACTGGCGGCTTTATTGCTGCCCCTACACAGGCCATGGCATCAGTGACACAATCGCAGACCATCAAAGTTAGTGGTCAGGTTGTGGATCAAGACGGACAGCCCCTCATCGGCGCTACTGTCAAGGTAAAGAACGCAAAGCTTGGTGTTGTTACTGATTTTGATGGAAACTTCACCATTGATGTCGCCTCGAACGGCGTTCTTGTTATCAGCTACGTTGGCTACAAAGACCGAGAGATTGCCGTACGCGGTCGTGCAAACCTAGAACAAATCCAACTTGCTGACGATACAAACATGCTGGAGCAGGTGGTCGTCGTCGGTTACGGTACTCAGAAGAAGGCAGACCTGACAGGTTCTGTATCTATCGTGAATGCCGAAGAACTGAAGCGTGTCTCTAACTCCAACATTTCTTCAATGCTGGAAGGTAAGGTCGCTGGTGTACAGATTACTTCCGACGGTCAGCCCGGTGCAGACCCGACGGTACGCATCCGTGGTGTCGGATCATTCGGTAGCACCGCACCTCTCTATGTTGTCGACGGTGTACCCGTTGGTACCACCATCCGCGACTTCTCACCAAACGATATCGAGACGATTCAGGTGCTTAAGGATGCTTCTGCAGGTGCCATCTACGGTTCTCGTGCTGCTAACGGTGTGATTATTATTACCACGAAGAGCGGTAAGAAAGACCAACCTCTGAAGGTGGACTATAAGGGTTACTTCGGCATTGATAAGGTGTCAAGCGATGTCTATGACGTGATGAACGCCAGTCAGTACAGTCAGTATTTAGGTCAGGCATGTACCAACTCAAATACAGCTTTGGCAGGTGGCTACAGTCTGAATCCTACCACAGGCCGCTATCAGTTCCAGGACAACACCGATACCGACTGGTTCAGCGAGGTCTTCAAGACCGGTACTCGTCAGAACCACAACATC
>CADBWR010000001.1 GCA_902798425.1 uncultured Bacteroidales bacterium | reverse complement strand
GATTGCTACTACCTCATAACCTTCGGCCTCGAACATCTGACGGAATGCGAGACGACCAATACGGCCAAAACCGTTAATTGCTACTTTTGTCATAATTCTAAAACTTTTTTATATAAAAATGAGTTATAAATTTGCTTTCTCGATTAAAAAATGTGCCTTTTGTTGCACTTTTTTTTGGTTTCGGGCACAAAGTTACGAAAAAATATCTATATTTGCACTTGAAATCAGTATTAATTAAAGTGAAAAGTGAAAGAGAGCTGTGAAAAATGAGCTAAATCAAGCCCTACTGGTCCTGATTGCAAAACACAGATAGCAATTCACAAGTTGAACTTCGAAAGTGTTTGAAGTTTAGAATTAAGAATTAAGAGTTAAGAAAGATAGTTAAACATCAGATATTAAACATTAAAACATTAACGACTATGGGATTTATTAAAGAATTCAAGGAGTTTGCCATGAAGGGCAATGTCATGGACATGGCAGTCGGTGTCATCATCGGCGGTGCGTTTGGTAAGATTGTGACCAGTCTGGTCAACGACATTCTGATGCCTCTCATCGGTATTGTCACTGGTGGTATTGACTTCACCGGTCTGAAGGCTACCATCGGCGAGGCTAACATCACTTATGGCCAGTTTATCCAGAACGTCATCGACTTCATCATCGTCGCCTTCTGTATCTTCCTGATGCTGAAAGCCATCAACAAGCTGAACCGCAAGAAGGAAGAGCCCGCAGCTCCTGAGGCCCCCAAGGGTCCCACGCAGGAAGAGTTGCTTGCTGAGATTCGCGACCTGCTGAAGCAGAAATAAGCCACTTCCTCCTACTTATTCTAAATCAAAGAAAAGCAGCCTTTTACGTAAAAACCAGGCTGCTTTTCTCTTTTATTATAAAAAATATGTGTACCTTTGTCCCTCGTTTCCAATAGGTAGTGCAAATTTTCCAATAGGTAATAAAAATAATGAAAACACTTGATTTCAAGCCGAAGATGATTTCGGCTCTTAAGAATTACAGTCGCCAGACACTCATGGCCGATGTCATGGCAGGTATCATTGTGGGCATTGTAGCCCTTCCGTTGGCCATTGCTTTCGGTATTGCCAGTGGTGTATCTCCTGAGAAGGGCATTATCACCGCCATCGTTGCCGGACTGGCCATCTCTATCTTTGGTGGCAGCAAGGTACAGATAGGCGGTCCTACTGGTGCCTTCATCGTCATTGTCTATGGCATCATCCAGCAGTATGGCATCCAGGGGTTGACCATTGCCACGCTGATGGCCGGCGTCTTCCTTATCATGTTGGGTGTGCTCCGCTTGGGTACCATCATCAAGTACATCCCCTATCCCATTGTGGTAGGCTTCACCAGTGGTATTGCCGTCACCATCTTCACCACCCAGGTCAAAGACCTGTTAGGTATGCAGATGGACAGCGTACCCTCAGACTTCATCGAGAAGTGGGGTGCCTACATATATAATATAGGTAACATTGATCCGTGGAGTGCCCTCGTGGGCATTGTCAGCGTTGCCCTCATTGCCTCTTGGCCATTGTTAGCACGTCTCTTCCACCTCTCGCCTCTCAAGGCCCTTCCCGGTTCTCTGGTAGCCATTGTCTTGATGACCATTGCAGCCCTGCTGCTCAAGGAGTATGCCGGCATTACCAGCATTGAGACCATTGGCGACCGCTTCAGCATCAACTCCACCCTACCCGACGCTGTTGTTCCTGCCCTTTCTTGGGAGACCATCAAGAGTCTTGTTGGTCCTGCTGTAACCATTGCCGTGCTGGGAGCCATCGAGTCACTGCTCTCTGCCACTGTAGCTGATGGTGTCATAGGCGACCATCACAATTCCAATACCGAGCTCATTGGCCAGGGAATAGCCAACCTGGCATCGCCCATCTTTGGTGGTATTCCCGCCACAGGAGCCATTGCCCGCACCATGACTAACATCAACAATGGCGGACGCACCCCCGTGGCAGGCATTGTCCATGCTTTTGTGCTGCTGCTCATTTTCCTGTTCCTCATGCCCTTGGCACAGTATATTCCCATGGCGTGCCTTGCAGGCGTTCTTGTCGTCGTCAGCTACGGCATGAGCGGTTGGCGTTCATTCCTGGCTATGCTGCGCAATCCCAAGAGCGACGTCACCGTGCTGCTGCTCACTTTCTTCCTCACCATCGTCTTCGATCTCACCGTGGCTATTGAGTTCGGACTCATCTGTGCCTGTCTGCTCTTCATGCGCCGCATGGCAGAGACCACCGATGTCCATGCCGTACTCGACGAGATAGACCTCAACGAGGATGCAGACATGGAGCGTGGCAACTTGGAGCATCTCACCATTCCTGAAGGTGTCGAGGTCTACGAGATTAACGGTCCCTACTTCTTTGGTGCCGGCAACCGCTTCGAGGATATCATGGCACGCTACGGCAGCCGTCCCAAGGTGCGCATTATCCGTATGCGTAAGGTTCCCTTCATCGACTCCACCGGACTGCACAATCTGGAGAACATGTGTCTGATGAGTCAGAAGGAGGGCATCACCATCGTTCTCTCTGGCGTTAACGAGAAGGTTGATGCAGTACTGCGCCGCAACAATTTCGAACAGATTGTAGGTGCTGACAACATCTGCAACCACATCGATCTTGCCTTGGCTCGTGCTTCACAAATAGTAAATTGCTAAAACATATAAGTAACAGCCGAAATTATTAGCTGTATTTACAAAAAATTCTCTAGAGAATTTTATCCATATTAGCTGTATATGCGATAAATTCTCTAGAGAATTTTTTAGTTCTATAACTATTCGCCAATCTTGACCTCTGAATTCTTCTTGACGATACCTGAGTCGCCACCGCCATAGACGTTACCCATGATGGTAGCTTTGTCCTTGATGTTCACCTTCGTCCATACAGAGTTGGCGAACTGGTCAGGATCCAAGGTTGACAAGCCACGGCAGGCACCATAGACCTCACCGCCATAGACCTTGTTGTAGGTCCAACCCTTGCCTTCGTCAAATGGCGTACCAATCGTGACAACACTCGTACCACCACCGATGTTGACGGTGTTCATAGACTGGCGACCAGGACCGTTGGCTGGCTTGCCGTCAATATCGGCCTGACCAGGCTTATACAGTTCATAGGTCTGTCCCATATTCGGAGCACCGACAGAACCCATAGAGCCACCGCCATAGACGTTACGATGGACGGTACCGCCCTTGACGTTCACCTCCGTGAAGCGGGTCACAGAACCAGACGAGTTGCTGTAGTCCTGCTCGTTGGCATCCTCTGTATCGCCGTCGTAGTTGAAGTCGTACTTGAACTTCGTAATACCCGAACCGCCACCATAGATGTTACCGCGGTGTATCCACTGTGGGCTGTCGAGGTTGTCGGTCTTCAGAAGGGTCTGATTAGTGCTATTGTAAGGCACACCAATCTCACCACCGAGCACAGTCACCTTCGTATCGCGACGTACGTGACCGTCCTGACCACCGCCATAGACACTGCCAAGGATAGTTGGGCCACTTCCATCCTGACCAATGGTGACATCCGTTTCGTTGACAAAGCCCGAGAAGAATGCCGGACTATAGAGATAGCGAGGAGTTTGGGCAATGTTTGGAGCAGCCTCACCGGCACTACCTCCAAAGACGTTACCATATGGCAGTTGGTTCTTCATGCTGACTGTCGGGTCTGTTGCATCAATATATCCGACAATACCGCCGAGCACCTTCACCGTGGTCTTACCGCTGCTGAGGAAGTAGTACGCATCGTCAGGTTTGTTTGACTCGCTAATGGCCGCCTCAGGATTAAAGGCACTTGTCCACAGGTTGCCATTGATCTTCTCGCCGTAACCTTGAGCTGCACCTAAATCACAGTCGCTGACGTAGTCATCAGTACCACCGGCATAGTTACCCTTACCGACAGAACCCATGTTACCACCGCCATAGACGTTACGTCCTACATGTCCGTCGTTCATGGTGACTTCAGTGTTACCCATTACCTTACCGGCAATGAGGCTGTAGATATTGGCATCATGCTTGCCTGAGCCCTCCAGGTCGTTCAATTTCATAATATAGGTACCTTTACCCTTACCGGCACCATAGAGCGAGTGACCTATCAGACCCTTGTTCAGTGTCACCTTGGTATCGCCATAGACGTAGCCGTTCTCACCACTACCATGTACAGAACCTGTGATGCACTGCTTCGACAAGTCGTTCTGGATAGCTGCCTCACTGGTCATTTCGATGGTTTCCGGATATGTAATGTTCACCTCCGTTTCGTTGGTGAATGCCAGATGTGCCATCGTGTAACGGTCACCAGCCACACCACGCGAACTACCGTAGACATCGCCGCCCTCCAACTGGCGGGTTCCGATATGGCCGCCCGTCACGTTGACGGTAGCCTTACCCGTGTTAGCAGCAAACTCAAACTTATACGGCCAGCTGAGGGCAAAGCTTGCAGTTTCTGAGGCATGCTTAGCAACACCTACCGTATCAGCGGCATTCGTTATCGTACCTACCGATGCCATAGCGCCACCACCATAGACAGAGTGTCCGACGTGTCCGCCAGCAATGTTGACGAAGGTGTTGCCGCCAACCATACCCGACTTCGGATTGTAGTACTCCTTACCATCATCGCCCGTATAGGTATCTGAACCACTACCGGCACCATAGACGTTACCGCGGTATAACTGAACACTCTTTTCGAGAGTCTTATCCGTGAAGTAATACCAGGGATCTGCAGTGTCTGTTACACCGATAGTACCGCTATAGACGTTCACCGTAGCGCTCTCGTCGTTGTGACCGTTCTCACCGCCACCATAGACGGAGCCCTTGATGAGCGGTGTGTTCAGCGTTGTACCAGAACCATTCGTGCCGATGGTGACAACCGATTTGTTCACCCATGCTACACGGTCGTATGGATTAACAAGTTTCTCACCTTCACCTGGATCTTCATCGACAGGCTTCTGCAGTCCACCTCGTGACGAACCGAATACGAGACCGTTGTCACGTCCGCTGATACCAATGGTACCACCTGTGACAGTGACAGTTGCCGTACCTGTGTTGGCCGTCCAGTTGTACGGCACACCGGCAATAGGAATATAGTCAGGAGCATCTGTGCCGTTAGACAGGTCGAACGTACCCACCGATGCCAGGGCACCACCACCATATACATTGTGGTAGACGTTACCGCCACTGATGCTGACATTGGTGTTACCCTTCACCAGTCCGGCCTTGGTATGCTCTAATACTCCCTTACCGCCACCATAGACATTACCCATCGTAGCACCACCAAACAGCACGTAGCCGGCATCAGCATCATCGGCAGGCTTCACCTCGTTACGGCCAATCTCACCATTGCTGATATTGACACGAGTGCTACCTTCAACGACAGCCATCTCGCCACCACCGAAGACGCTGGCACGAACCTTTGCACTCGCACCACTTATGCTGACATAAGTACTGTCTTTCACATCGCCACCATGGTTGTCAGTCGCATCGTGCATTTCCTGACCCATTCCACCGGCATAGATGCTACCGTAGGTGTACTGAACCTTCTCAGGATCAGTCGTTGTAATCTCCGTTCCGATGGTACCACCTGAGAAGAGAATCTCCGTGCTGGACACTATAGGCTTGTTCTGAGCATCAACCAAAGGTGTATTGCCATTGTAACGCTGGTGAGATCCCTGCACGACACCGAACTCACCACCGCCATAGACATTACCCATAATCCATGGATTACCGCTGATGGTCAGCTTCGTACTCTTGACGTTACCCAGCTTCTTCCACTCGATGGGAGAAGTTAAGTTGCCAGACCCATCATAAGTAGAAATAGGCGTTGTGCCATCCAACTGAGTATAACGTCCCATACCGCCTGCAAAGACATTACCACCACGGGTATGCTTCAGACGGTTGTTGTTCTCAAACTGAGTACTCGGCAGATAGGTCTTTGCCGCAGCCAATGCATCGCCTGTTGTTTCTGGCGAAATGTATTGATACTCATACTTGTTACCGATGACGGTGTTGTCGCCGCTGATGTTAACAACTACATGTCCACGTCCCTTCGTAAGTCCACCGGGAGGCATGAATCCGTCTTCTGTTACGCCATCATCGCGCATGGTGCCATAGCCTGCCTCATCCTTGCTGAACAGTCCGTAGCCCACAGAGCCCAGACGACCGCCACCATAGACAGAGCCCAGCATGGTACCGCCCGTGATGTTCAGGGTCACGGTACCGGCCACGTTACCAGCCGTATAAGCATCACCACCGAATCCACGACCGCCACCGAAGACGTTACCATCGACGTAGCTGGTACCCCAAGTACCAATCTTGGCGCCATCGCTGATGTTCATATCAACATTGCCCAGCACGTGACCATCCTCACCGCCACCGAAGACAGAGCCGTAAATGATACCGCCAGAGACGTTCACCTTGGCATGTCCTACGTTGGTGCTCTTGTTGAAGTGTACACGCTGGTCGCCCTTACCGCCACCGAACAGATAGCAGGTCAAAGGATGCGCAGCAATCTGTGCCAGCGTACGAGGCACACCGAGCGTACCGCCCGTCATGGTGACGTGTGCAGTACCCGTGATATTCGTCATCTCGTTACCGCCATAGACGTTCGTCAGGATATGTCCGCCACTGATGTTCACATACGTGTCGCCCTCTACCAGACCTGCAGACGGCAGCCACTCATAGACACCTGCTGTTGTGGTCTCATAGGCGAAGTAGCCAGAGCCACCGCCAAAGACATTGCCATAGAACGTATGACCGTCATAGCCCGTAGTGCTGGCTGCGCCATAAGTTTCTGTTTGATAATGGCCATTGTCCGCATTCTCATCGTATGGCAACCATGGGCTTCCGTATGCCCAGTGAGCACACTCAGCCATAGCGCCTGCTTTTGTAGCAATCTGCTCTGCCGTAGCCGTCGTCGGGTCAATGAAGTCTTCCTCAGCGTAAGCAGTTGTCCGACCAGCACCAAGACCAATCTGACCGCCCTCGATGTAAACGCCTGTATTGTGTAATACACGACCGTTCTCACTACCGCCATATACACCACCGGCAATCAGGGCTGATCCGCTAATCGTTACTCGGGTACTGTCAACATAGGTCATGAATTCAATATCCTTATTACCTTCCACAGCTGGATTACCCATCTTACCACGACCAGCACCGAATACGTAACCGAAGTCTTGAGGCATGGTCATTGGTGAAATCGCTGCAGTACCGGTACTTTCAGACTTCGTGTAAATATATGGACCGACATAACCACCACTGACGGTAACAGCCGTTCTACCTGTATTCTCAGCAAAGGCTGTTGGCTTACCTCCAAGACAGCCACTATCGTGAGTATGCCCGGCTGGGAGCGCACGGGTAGAAACAGTTCCTACCGTACCCTCGTTGCCACCGCCATAGACACGGTCATAGATATAACCATTACCTATGATGACGTTCGTGTTACCAAAGACATAGCCCTGGTCACCACCGCCAAAGACTTGTCCACCAGTACTCTCTCTCATAATATATGCTGCATTACGAGCAGGAGTAATGGTTTCTTCCTCACCGGTAAAGGTGTGGTGCTTACCCGTACCAATCTCTACGTATGTATCACCATAGATGTCACCCTTGTTACCACCGCCAAAGATAGTGCCAATGGTTCCGATAGGAAGGTAGCTATTATCTTCACTATCTTTCTCTGTGAGTTCAGGGTATTCTGATGCATACTTCTCTGTAATTACACCTCTCGTCATGTTGACGTTAATATGAGGTGAACCTATCAAGTCTGCATGATAACCACCACCATAGATTTTACCTATCTTTGTGGCTGAGATGATGTTAATCTGAGGGTCACGTGATGGTGTAGCTAATGCACCCGTATCACCTTTCTTATAAGGAATACGCTGTTGGATGATGGGCTTTGATGGATCATCATCCTGGTGGATCGCATTTCCATTCTCATCTACAGCATCTCTTGTCGTAGCAGAGTAACCATAGACAGAATATGGAGCGAGATAGCCACCGGCATACAACTCGTCAATCTCGATAGGTGTACAACCATGCTCTTCTACATCAATGGTAATAGATCCGGTGATTGTTCCTGCTTTGTTGTTTCCACCAAACACTTTCGCGTAATGGCCATTTGTAATTCGGATGTGCACATCATTGAGGATATCAGCATTGTAAGAACCACCATATACTGTACCGCCATTTTTTACACAGTCAAGGACTGTATTGGTCTCAGCATCGATGGTAGCCTCTTTACTACCTGAGTATATCTCATCAGTAATCAGTGTACATGTACCTACTTGTTCTACCTGTAGCAGAGCCTCAGCGCGGATATTACCCTTCTTGTTACTACCACCATATACATTATGGATGTATCCACCATTGACCGTTGTAGAAGCAATACCCGTTCCAATTGAGTAATTCGCTTTTCGTCCTTCTGGGGTATCTGCGCTGGCCTTGACAATGGTTCCATACTTGTGGGCTTCATCAGAGCCATCACCATTCGAACCGTCTGTCACATGTTCTTCTAACTCCTTGTAGCCTACGTTGGCACCAGGGTTCTCATACCACTTGCCGTCCTTTATGTAGTTATCCAGACCGTTACCACCACCGAAGAGTTCATCGATGACGTAGGCAGACTTCACCAGTACGTTAGTAGCAGGAGCATAGGCTGCATTACCACCGCCATATACCTGCTTGATGCTGGTCACGTCACATCCTTCAATGATAACCTCGGTTTGGTCCTCAGCAACAGTTGGAACGTATGGAGCCAAGTCACCACCGCCATAGACAGCAGTCACATCATAGCCATGGAGCTTCTGCAACTCTGCAATGACAGTCGTAGCAGCATTGCTGATGGCTGTCTTTTCGCCATCGGTCAGAGAAGATTCAACCTTACCTGTAATAGTTGCTTGAGCTGTAGTGATTACTGCTTCGTCGATTCCAGTCTTCACGACATTACCATCCTTTGCCAATGCAATCAGACGGTTCATATATACAATATATTCCTCACTCTCACCTTTGTTAAGAGAAGTACGTAAACCCGGACCTACTTTCGTTTGCAAATCATCCTTGTCACGATTCTGAGTACCATAGACATGTACCAAGACGTGTCCCTTGGGAGTACCGTTCAGGTCGTTACAACCGAAGACTTTGTCAACGATACAGCCCTTGGCATTATCTGCCACATCCTTGTTCAGCTCTACCGTGGTATTGCCTAAAACGTCAGCAGCGATGGCTGTAGTACCGCGGCCACCACCGTAGGCGTTGTGCTTGATAATACCGCCTAAGAGGTTCACCTTCGTATCCTTCTTGACCTGACCGCCACGGGCACCGCCATAGACGTTACCGGCAAGGACAGCATCATTGTTGCGGTTTGTAGGATGAGGATTGATGTTTACCTCCGTCCATAGGACAGTCGCATAATTTGCAATGGATTCACCTTCTGCCAAGTCGTTATAGTTTCCGCCACGGTCACCACGGCTACCGCCATAGATGGTGCCACCAAACTTATGATTGTTATAGACATCTACTTCACCGATGGTACCACCATTGATGTTGACAGTACACTTTGATATGGAGGCAGCGGCATAGTCTTTCTCAGGATCAAGTCTTGGAGGACCGACACAAGCCAAGGCTCCACCACCATATACGTTATTATAGATGGTACCGCCATTGATGTCCACCGTTGTGCTGTTAGTTACAGAACCGGAAGATATACCATGGTGTGTGCCATCATATACTCCCAGACCAGAACCGGCACCATAGACATTACCACGATGATAACGCTGGTAGTCGTCAGTTTCAGTACTTCCAAAATCATTATATGGCTGACCGATGAATCCATTGTTAACAACGACATGGGCATTGTTGCGTACGTGTCCGTCACGACCACCACCGAATACCTGACTATAGATATTAGGAGCACCATCTGCAGAGCCAATAGTAACAGAAGTATTGTTCACATATCCTAAGTAGAAATCAGGCGCATACTCATGGCGAGGATCCAACATGATATCTTCTGATGCACGACCACGGCTACCGCCAAAGACAAGACCTGTAGGAGTGGCATCAGTAGTGCCATAAACGCTACCGGATGTGCCACCAGGTGTTCCAACCTTACCACCAGTGATGGTGACAGTAGCATTACCGCTGTTTAAGAAGTGCCAAGCATTGTCACCCACAGATGCACTTGCCCACAAGTTGCCAGTGAGTTTCTCACCATAACCGGCAGGATAGTAGTCATCAGCACCACCAGCATAGTTACCCTTACCTACGGAAGCCAGGTTACCACCACCATAGACGTGACCAACTACCGTACCGCCAGTCATGCTTACCGAAGTGTTTCCATAAACCTTACCGGCTGTTATACTATGGACGTCCTCGGTCGTTGCCTTCCAGTCCTTGGTACTCTGATCTCTCAGTTTACCCAAGAAGGTGCTTTCACCCTGGCCGCCACCATAAACGCTCAAGCCTATCAAGCCCTTGGTGATGGTGACATTGGCATCCTCATAGACGTGACCGTCCTGAGCTCCACCATAGACAGCACCAACGATACACTGCGTTGTTGAGCCATCATCACTCTCCGGAGTATTGGCGTAATTGATATTCACCGCCGTCTCACGAACATTAGCACAGAAGGCCTCTGCATAGCGCTGTTCGTTCACATCGGTTATCAGGGTTTCGTTGTCTTCTTTCTTGAAGGTCACCATTCCCTTACTACCTCCAAAGACATTGCCGTAACCGGCATTAGCCGTCGTACCGATGCGACCGCCAGTGATGTTGACAGTTGTCTTACCGCCAATTGCATTACCGCCAAGTGCGCCATCTGTTGGTGCAGCCTTGATATACTGGAATTCGTATGGCCAGCTCAGACCAAAGCCATTTTCCGTATCATGCTTGGTGATGTAGTTATACGTTGTTCCGTCCTCACTACTGTTGTAGTTCATCAGACCGACGGAAGCATAGTTACCACCACCATAGACATTCTTCATAATCGAACCGCCAGAGATGTTGACTTCTGTGTCACCAGACACGCAGCCCGTCCACATCATGGGGGTGAAGGTGTAATATACAGTCGGAATGTCATCATATCCACCAGCAGAAATGGTCTTCTTGTCTTGCTCGTCACTACCATATCCACCGCCAAAGACGTTACCATGGATGGTACCACCTGAAACATTGACCGTGGCATGGTTACGTACGATACCTATCTCACCACCGCCATAGACACTGTTATATATCGTACCACCACTGATAGTAACATTTGACAGTTTGATTACAGCCTGCTTAGGCCATAATGGAATACGTGTCTTGCCATCGAGCATCGTGATACGTCCCATCGAACCACCAAAGACATTACCGCTTACTGGGTGGCCCGTTCCTGTCTCTGTTGTTCCGTTACCAATCGTACCACCGCTGATGTTGATGGTGACATGACCATAGGTAGGATCACTATTGCCTCCTGTTTCATCTTTCAGCTGACCATAATATAAATGCTCAGGCGGATTGAGTCCGATACCCACTGATGCCAGACGGCCGCCACCATAGACAGAACCTCGCATGGTGCCACCCTCGATGCTCATCGTCACATTACCGCCCGTGCTACCAGCTGTCAGGGTCTCACCACTGAAACCACGACCACCACCAAAGACGTTGCCCTCAACGTATGTGGTGCCCCAGGTACCGATGATAGGTCCATTGGTATAAGTCGTACTACCTATCGTGAAGTCATCGCCTTTACGGATTCTGAGGTTAATATTGCCTAAAACGTGACCATCCTCTGAGCCACCGAATACAGAACCGTAAATGATACCACCCGATATGTCAATATCGACACTACCCACATCGTTGAAATCAAAGAAGCGAGGACGCTCGTCACCCTTACCTCCTCCAAAGAGGTAGCAGGTTAATGGGTGCTCGGCTATCTGCGCCTCGGTGCGCGGCACGCCAATCGTACCGCCAGTCATGCTGATGATTGCTTGTCCTTTAACGTCAGTAATCTCGTTGGCACCATAGACGTTCGTCAGGATATGACCGCCGGAGATACGAACTTCGGTATTACCTTCTACCAGACCAGCCGAACGGCACCAGTCGTAGCCGGAACCGTCTCTCTTCTTATAGGGCATATAACCGGATCCGCCACCGAATACACAGCCAATCCACGTCTTACCGTCTGAAGGATTCTCAGTGCTGGCATGACCAAATTCCGGATGAGCAGCAATATACGCAGGATACTCCTCGTAATACGGATCATAAGGCAAGAATTCATCAGGCTTCCCGTCGCTGTTTGTATCTCGTCCGTAGGGGAAGTGCGAGCATTCAGTCAAAGCATTACCAGCGTTGATCGTCGTATTGAGAGGATTGACAAACTGGTCATCGGTATAGCGTATGGGTTGATTGTTACCATCAATCTTTCCCTCACCGATACCAATCTGGCCACCTTCTATCTTCACCAACGTATTGCCAAGCACACGTCCGAACTCACCACCACCGATGATGGATTCCATGATAAGGGCTGTGCCGCCAATGGTCACATCAGTGCTTCCTACGTATGACAAGAAGTGCGTATCAGGATGCTCATCCGGATCTTGTATGAGACCCTGGCTTCCGCCCCATATCCAGCCTTCCGGAACGGGACCGCCTTCTGCAGCTGGCCTGTTCATACCCTGTGTTGCCACTGTGTTGGGACCTATCTGACCGGCGTTGACAACAACCGTACATTTACCAGTATTTTCTGCACAGGAAACAGGCTTACCAATACAGTCCGCATGAGCCGTATGGCCATAGACATTGACATCTTCGTCCTCAGTACTTCTAGTGAATGTACCTACCGAACCGGCATAGCCACCACCAAAGATACCGTTAAAGACATAGCCGCCACTCATCGTGACATTGGTGTTGCCAAACACGTCAGCAGCACTACCGCCACCAAAGACGCTACCGTTACTGATAGTAACCTTTTCTGTGCCCTCTGCTACAGCGACATAGGTGTCAGGATTAGCACAGATATTCACGAAGGTGTTGTTAGTTACGTTAGCCTCTCTACCACCACCAAACACATCACCCGTGACATGGACACCGAGAGGTGTTTGGTCAGTGTATTTGATCGTTGCAGTGATATTCTTACCATCTTCAACATTTAACGGGGTGTCTTCATTATCGAGAATCTTACCATCACCATTACGTGCCATGATTTGCACATTGGTAGATGCGCCAATATTTACCTTAGTATCTCCCTTAACCAAACCCATATTACCGCCACCATAGACATTGCCGATAGTACCAATAGCATCATCAATTTGGCAACTGATAGTCTTTCCATCAGGATTATTACCGAGTATGTTAATATTAGGAATATAGCTGAACTCCTTCGGGATATCTACGATCGTGCCTGCCTTGTTGCCCTTTATCATGTTGATGTTCACCTCAGTGTCAGCATCAGCCTCAGCCATAAAGCTACCGCCATAAATATTATCGATACGTGTAGCAGACTTGACATTCACTGTGATCTTACCATGGGTTCCAATTGGTACCTCAACACCCTCATTGTTGGTTTTTGTTCCAGGATAAGGTGCTTCATTACCACCGCCTACAAGGTTCTGGATGATGATAGGATTACAACCATTAGTCTCTTCAATATCTACTATGATATTGCCCTCGATACCACCACGTGCATCATTACCACCATACACGTTCTTCAGAATACCACTGGTAATAGTCAGATGAACATCACCATGGACATGGGCATTATAGGAACCACCATGGACATAGTCTATCGCACTTTCCGAACATGCAGCCAGAACAATGTTTACAGAACTCACATCACCCTTGTTGCCTGCTCCGTAAAGTCTGGTAATATGCAACGGGCAATCGCCATCTTGTTTGGTTACAGCATTCGTATTACCACAGCTACCCTTGGCATCGCCGCCACCAAAGACCTGACCGATTTTACCACCTTGACAGATAATTGAAGCCAAACCGATCACGATGGCACCTTCGTTCTCACGCCAGGTACCGTCATCCAATTTGATAGGTTTGTCACCATTACCACCACCAAAGGCATAACCGATATCGTATGCTCCATTAATCAGCACATCTGTTTCGGGTACAACGGCAGAGTTACCGCCACCATAGACCTTCTCAATACTGGTTTCATCACAGCCGTCGATAATCACATGACTCTTTTTGCCTGTAGCGGGTAGGTAGTCTGCCTGGTTACCACCTCCATATACTGATTGTATCTCATAAGAGTACTTTCTATCTGGAGAACCATGACCAGGAAGGATGTTATCGTCGCTATCCAACTGGCGAGTTGAATAGACATGAACCGTTATATTACCCGTAGGTGTACCATTATGGTTGTTTCCACCAAAGACACGACCAGAAACAGGTGTAGGATAAACAGTTCCTCCTATAGTGGGGTTCTCTGTTTGTTGGATGAATGCTACACCCTTTGTGGGGTCTGTAACACCCTGATTAACCGATACAGTGACATCACCATACACGTTGGCCATTGTCGTGGTATTACCCAGTCCACCACCATATACGTTACCAACAAGTCCACCTGTCAGACTGACAGTTGTCTTATATGTAGTACCCGTACTCGGGTCATTCTTACCATCTGCCCAAGAGCCTGCAACAACTTTCTTGTAGTAGGTCGTTACTCCATCAGCAGTAGTAGTACTATTTGTTATTCTGGTATAATTACCAGCCGATTCCGTATAATATCCTGCTACAGGAGCACCAGTAAGTCTTTCGTAGTAGACGACGTCTTCTTCTGCAGTGCCAGCAGCTGCTTCATAAGTTGACGTACCACTATTGTATGTATAGAGTCCAGCAACAGAAGCGCCAATAGCCATTTCTTTTACCCTGTATGTTTCTGTTGCAAGGCCTGCAACAGAAACATATGTCGTTGCACTGCCTACAGTATTCCAGTTATCCGTATTAGTATTTGCCAAGGCACCACCGCCATAGACATCGTTCTTGACAACACCACCGCTGACGTTGACAGCAACACTACCCTTGACGGTACCTAACTGACCGCCACCAAAGGCACTGCCCCAAACGGTACCACCGCTGATATTCAGTGCTGTGCTACCTACAGTAGCGCAGTCAGTAGTCATATCATCTGCACCTCGGGCAGCAGCATAGACATAACCGCCGCCGCTGTTGTTAGCACCGATAACAGATTTGTCACTAATGTTAACAGTCGTCTGACCTATTACCGAACCCATAGCGCCGGCACCATAGACATTGCGAACCACATGGCCACCATCAATAGTCACCGTGGCATTTCCGCGAACGATACCTGCCGTTGGGTTGTAGAGAGTTCCAAGACCGTCATGCGTTTCGTTCTCAGAATTCTCATAGTACTTATCTGTACCGCAGCCACCGCCATAGACGTTGCCGCGATAAGGATACTTAGATCCCTCTTGTCCTACAGGGTCACTCGGCATGGCATCCGTAATACCCACCATACCGCTATGGATGGTTACAGAAGCATTATGATAGGTGTGACCGTTCTCACCACTACCATAGACAGACCCCTTAATTGAAGGAGTAGAGACAACCTCTCCCTGACCTTCAGTTCCAATAATGACTTCCGTATCATAGACCCATGCCATGTTGTCCTGGATAGCATCAGGTCTGTCTATATCACCTCGTGAGGCACCATAGATCATACCGTTCTCATGTCCGTCGGTACCAATTGTACCACCAACGATGCGGATGGTAGCCTTACCAGTGTTTGCTGTAGCAAGACTACTGATAGCTGCATTGGCTCCCTCGCTGGCATACGTGTAAGTACCTACAGAGCCGTAGGCACCGCCACCATAGATATTATGGAGTACGTTACCGCCATTGACGGTGATATTTGTGTTACCCTTGACAAGACCAATTCTGACGTTAGCGCTGCTACCATAGCCACCGCCATAGATATTGCCATAGACAGGACCGCCCTGACCTTCTGTACCAATGGTACCGCTATTAACTACGATATTTGTGTTACCATCTACACTGGCCTCCGAACCACCGCCATAGACAGACTGCTTAATGACAATCACATGGCCATCGACATTGTCACCAATCGTGACGTGCGGGTTACTAGTAGCGGTTGCCGTCGTACCGAGACCACCACCAAAGACATTCTCTGTGATGGTACCATTAATGATGTTCACAGCAGGATAATTGGAAGTGCTTTCCGTTGGTGTATAAGCAGCCTGGTTACCACCGCCATAGACACTATTGTTAACAGTACCGCCATTGATATTGACCGTTACCGTATTCTTAGGAGTACCCAGCACATTGTTACAGCCAAAGACGTTGTTGACAGTAGTGTTGGTCGTGCTACCCTTTTCCATCGTCACAATGACAGGACCATAGACATCAGCAGCATGGTCATTCTCTGTTCCTTCGTTGTCTTCACCCAGGCCGCCACCATGGATATTGCCAGCAATGGTACCACCATAGAAGTTTACATGAGTTGTCTTACCTTCCGATGCTGTCTCTACGCTTTCATTCAGATAAGAGTTTACCTTACCTTGGGCACTACCACCATAGACATCACCTGTGATGTTTGCATAGCCTTCATAAGTATAAACAGGATCGCCTTCAAGAGCTGTATTTGTTCTCTTACCGATATTCACGACGACATCACCTGTTACATGGGTAGTGGAACCATAGCCGCCACCAAAGATGTCACCGGCGATGGTCACAGAGGGATTCTCGCCTATCCGCTGGTCCTTGGTACCGATATTCAACGTGGTGTTACCATCGATGTCTGCCGAATAGCCACCACCATAAATACCAGCAGTAATAGTCTCATCCAGAGATCCGTCTGATGGGTCGAGATAATCTGTTCCGCTAATGATATTGACACCTTCATCTTCACCTTCGTTAGCCAGTTTTGTACCAACCTCTACAAGGGTGTTACCCTTGACTTCAGCAAAACCGCCACCGCCAAAGACCTGTCCTACCTTACCTATCGTAGATTGTTTGTTGCCATTGACGATACCTTTAATAAGGTTTACATCGACATTCGTATTACCTATTACCTTAGCAGAAGTACCCATACCTCCGCCAAACACCTTACCAACAGAGGTACATGCCACGACATTTACCTGAATGGCTGCTCTTCCTTCGGCCTCCTGGTCAAAGTGCAAGTCGCCACTCTCATTGGCTGTCCATGTATCTCCACTTTGTGTACATCCATAGATAGAGTACGGGGCAGCATTACCACCGCCATAGAGTTCACCGATAATCAGGGGCTTACAGCCATCCTCATAGACATTCACCGTGATGGAGCCGTTGATACTTCCTCCTTCGTTGTTACCACCGAAGACACGGCCGAACTTACCACTGGTCACTGTCAAAGTGACATTGCCGTTAATGGTTGCATTCTTGGCACCGCCATAAACGGCATCTACGAAATCATCTGGCATACATTCCAGGATGATTTTAACATCACCCTTTACGTCCGCCTGACTACCAGCGCCATAGACTTGGCCGACATTCAAATCAGTACAGCAGTCGCCTGTAATGACTTCCGCCTTTTCCTTTGTGCGGACATCTGTACCACCGCGGACGTCACCCTTGGTATTACTACCACCATAAACCTCATTGATATAACCAGCAAGGAGTTTGGTCACAGCCTTACCGGTACCATAGTTGGTAGGTGTCTCACCATCTTTATAGATACCGACATTTGCTCCTGGGTTAGGAATAGAGTTCGTCGGAGGATCCATAAATCCAGCACCATTACCACCACCATACAGGGTATTAATAATGTAAGAGCCCTTTACGGTGACATCTGTTGCAGGAACGGCAGCAGCATTACCACCACCATAGACAGCATTGATGCTTGTCTTGTCGCAACCTTCAATTACCACTTCTGCTATAGCAGCAGCTATCTTAGCAGGATTACCTTCTAAAGCAGGATTCAGGAGCGCATCTGTTGGAATATAATCGGCCTGGTTACCACCGCCGTAGACAGCCTCAACGTCGTAGGTTGTTCGTGAGGTACGAGGCGTAGTAGTGTTATTCTTATAGTCGTTGTTAGTGAAATTGTTGGTCCGCTTCACCCATACTTTCACATGTCCCTTTGGTGTACCATTGATATTGTTAGCACCAAAGACTTGCTGTACTTTCGCACCATCGAGGGTGACAGTTACATCACCACCCACGTACGCAGGTGTTTCAGCACTACCTAAGCCACCACCGTATGCATAGCCATTAAGCGTACCGGCATAGAGGTTGACTAATGTCTTTTTGGTAGCATCGAATACAACGACGCTCTCTGGTTTGCTGGCATTTGTATTACCCAATGCACCACCACCATAGACGTGACCGTAGATGGTTGCTGTGCCCGTGTAGGTGGGAACAGCAGGGGGCGTCGCAGGAGTCATCGTTCCTACGTTCACTGTCACATTGCCGTTTACCAGCGTAGGAGCACCCTTACCACCACCAAAGACAACATCGTTATTGGGGTTCTCAGAGTCACCTATCGTACCGCCAATAATCGTTACGGTAGCATCCTTCGTCAGCACACCATTGACATTACTGCCGCCATAGACCGCAGTCTTTACCAAACCGCCTTCAACATTGATAGTGGTGTTACCCTGGTTTTCAGCAACGATAGCAGGTTTAGCTGCAATACTATTTCCAGGATCTGCAGCAACTTCCAATTGTCCCAGGCCACCGCCAAAGACACTACCATTGACAGTACCGCGATAGACGTTTACCATTGTGGTCTTGTCCGCTGTCGTATTTACCTTACCGAGGGCAGAGCCGCCATAGACGTCGCCTTGCACAACGCCAGAACCAGAGTAGGTGATACTTGGAGCTTCACCAGTCTTGGCACCCATGTTCACAATAACATTGCCGCCTACGATTGTCGTCTGACCACGTCCACCACCATAGATGTCATGGCTAACCGTACCACTGGTCATACGTACCTCTGTGTTACCTTCCACGTCAGCGGTGTTACCACCACCATAGACGTTGGGAATGGCATTCTCACCTCCTGCATTTTCAATCTTCACCAGTGTGTTTTCATACACAGCTGACTCATCACCACCACCATATACGCCACCTTCAATCAGACAGTTATTGGTGACTGTCAAGTCTGTTTCTTTAACCTGTCCGAGTGTTGTCAAGTCAGCACCAGTTACAACATAATTCTTGCCTTCTTCGGTTACGAAACCAGAGTTGCCATCTGACGGTAGAGTTTCAACATGTTTCCATTCATAGTCAGTAGTACCAGAGAACTCACCCGGTTCAAACATACCAGTATTTGAGTTGTAAGAAGGTTTTTTGCTTAATCCTGTTCCTGCATTGAGTACAGGAACCTTGGGTATGTTTGCAGAATAACCGCCACCGAATACATTACCGTGCACCGTACAACCATCAAGAACCGAAGTTGCTGTACCCACAACCTTACCCAGGCTACCACCACCATAGTAGTTACCGTTAATAGTACATCCTGTAAGTGTAGATGACACATTATCGCACTGTGCCAAAGAGAAAGAAGCAAACTTAACATACTTACGAGAACCGGTCTCACCACTTGACCATACGAAGAACTCGTAGTCGAAATCAGTTGCTACGCCAGGGCCTTTCTTAGCGTAACTGGTACTTGCACCTGTTCCGGTATAATATTTACCACGTTCTGATTGATAAGGGGTGCTATTGAAATTATATGATCTATCATCGTTGTATTTAATCCTTGAATAAGAAAGACCTCCATAACCCGCTCCGAAGTACTCATCAAAGACGCAACCCTCTGCACGAGTGGTAACAGCCTTACCTGTAGTCATATCACCAAACTTCGGACCGCCACAGAAGAGCTTGACATGGCTGTTAAAGATATCTGTGGTAATAGCGCCTTTGATAGGCTTTACATCATTGATGCCACCACCAAAGAACGCATCAATATCGGCATCATAAATCTGCCACTGTACGTTACCATCTATCTGTTCCTGACAAGCACCTGCAGCTTCCACAAAGTGTCCGCCGCTGATGTAGCATTCCGCATCATCTTTTTTTACTGCGGCATTAGGGTTATAGGTTCCCGTGAGATAGAAGCCTTTAAACTCACCACCTGTCACCGATACAGGAATATGTGGTGTAGCATTGGCACCATCACCATGCGTTCCCAAACCGAAATTATCGATATTGACATTGCAACCCACATGGATATAGTTGGTTCTTCCTGTAGGAGCAAACTTTTGAGTAGAAACGAATTGTTCAAAGTCACCACCAAGAAGGATAAGAGGTGAATTGGCTATCTTATCACCATTCACACCTTCCCGATTCTCGTATTCCACCTGATTGGAATAGACCAGACAGGTGTTCGTCGTTTCAAACCATCCCTTTGTCTTGAAAATGGTGAAATTAAGAATTTTACTTACTCCATTTGGCTTTTGTGCCTGACAGGTGCCGGGAATATTCAGGAAGTCAAAACGAATAGGACAAATCACCGTACGTCCAGAATGATGGTATATCATGCTATAATCAGGCTCATTGTCGTGATCCAAGTCTGCAGACATGACGGTGAAAGGCACATCTCCGGCTGAAGGCACATTGCTTTGGTGGAGGTTTCCTACCAGCACGACAGCAAGGTCATAGACCGAAGAAGAACTTTTACCAGAAAGAGCGGCACTGATTGATTTGTAAACAGTTTGCTCACTATTGTTGATGGTAATCTTTCCTGTCGGGAACTGTTTATCTAACACATTCTGAGCAGTATAACCAGTATTATAGACCACATCAAGATATTCATCTGCAACATAAACAGCCTCTCCCCAATAAGGCTCAATAGTAATAGCTGTTACTCCGTAAGGTACGTCAAAGTAGGCTCCCTGAGAGAATACGCGATTACTTCCCCCAGTTCCACATAAATCCTTATTGGTACATTTGCGATCAGCAAAGTTGTAACCATTCCACTTGTCACCTGTTTCATAAGTACCAGGTGTACCACCAGTGATAGATGTTATCTTCCAGCCTGTTACTACCTTGTTATGTGTATAGTTTCCTGTACCAACATCGTTGTAATAGGGTAACTGAATCTTGTCGTAGTTAAAGTTGAATCGATCAAAGTCTTTATCAGTGCGTACGAGAGAGATGGAACTCTTGCCAACCTTTATACTTGCGCCATCGGGATAACCTGATCCTAAATTAATATTTACAGTAAGTTCTCCTATCTTCAGGCCCTTGTTACGGTTTTCCTCACTATAGTTATCAAGGTCTCTGGTGTCATAGTTAATGATTGAAGGATAATAGCCCTGAGGCTTCAATACAGGATAAGGCTTTGGCTCATTTGGCGCAACGATTGATCTATCTGCCGTCTCTAATACCCATTTCATCATATCCGAGGGTTTCACCGTTTCCTCTGATGATGATGCATAGTACGCAGCCAATTTCTTGTTACTATTCAGTAACAGACGATAGAACTCAAAGCGGTTCAGGTATTTTTCATATATAGCCAGTGCACTATTGTATTTACCATCGGTAATATGACTGGTAGGCAACTGTTGGTATGCATAATAATTATAGGTATTCAGACCGCCATGTAGGTTCGCGATATTTGTTCCACCATAAACAGGTGACTTGTTGCTACCACCAGTGATGTCACCGTAGAACATACAGTTCATTACCATGGTCGCAATTTTGGATGACGTAGAAGCGAAATCATTGTTTCCTACAATACCGCCAACATTTGTTCCACCTGTGATAGTGGCATAACTATAACAATTTATCACACGAGCTCCAACATATTTCTTTTTTCCTCCTTCTGTTATTTCCTCACCATGCAAATTTCCTACGATACCACCAACATTTCCACTACCACCTATGCTACCGCCATTGATACCGCAGTTATAGATTCGGGTTTCACCAGTGGCATTGGCAACAATAGCACCAACATTAGTTCCTGTAGTGATATTGGCCTCATCCAGTATGATATTCTTGATAATAGCACCATCAGCGTATGCTATCAATGGTGTTGTAAGATATTCAAGACCTTTTTTAAGCGTATGGAGACCACCATCGATAGAACCAGTAAAAGGACTCTCTGCTGAACCTAACGACTCAAAACCTTCAACAAATTCAAAGTCCTCAGCCAAGAAATATTGCCCATTCATACCGGCAAACTCACTAGAATAATGAATCACCTTAGGAGCCATCTTAAGTTCCAAAGTCTGTGTTGCTGCACCGGGAGCCACAAGTTGTGTTCCACTAAACGAGTTCACTACCTTCGTGTGGTCGAAGCGAGGCATCAGCAGCATGTGGTCTCTTTCGTCCTTTACCGCCATGAAGGTTGCATTAGTAATACTCAACTTGGTCTGATCATTACCTTCAACGTTATTCTGTATGTCAGAAGACATCTGCTGCAGGATCAAATCCGTAGAGGTGCCTGACCAACCACCAGAAAGATGAGAACCAGTAGTATTGGTCTTAAAATAATAGAACGGATTACTTACACTCTGTATCTGAATGTTATAGGGGTCAAAACCGTTCTTGCCAGCAGCCACATATTCCTCTTCGGTTTCACTCTTAGTCTTTTCTCCGTGTTCACCACTGTACTGATAGCCCATCTCTGCATCAATATTGAAATTAGGCTTCACATTCCATTTCAATTCGTTGTCATCAGTCTCAACGGTAGTTGTTGTAAGTGCATTACCCTCATTTTTTGCATATTCGGTACCTTGTTTTACCCAGAAGGCAGAAACATTTACGTCCTCTTCGGTAGCTGCACCTTTGTAAAGGTTTGCATATTCTGGCTTTACATCGTAAGTGACGTAGAAGTCAGTCATCACGCTTTTGTCCTGAGTTGGAGTAATATGGCTATAAGGGCTGTCAAATAAGGTGGTCGATGTATGGGTGGTTGTTTCACCATTAGGCACCCACTTGCCTGCATCATTTTTGTAATAGATAGTGATGACGTCATCACCTTCATTAATATTGTATTTGTGATAGCCGTCCGCTTTCGTTGATGTAGGATGCCAATAATAATTTTGCACCATAGGACTATCGTACAACTTCAACTCTGCATTAACGTTTCCGTCTTTGTCGTATAGCGGCTTACGCATGATTTCCCAACCATGATTATCAACAAGGATAACCTGGGGCTGTAGAGTGGTTTCAACGAATTCAAACTCACCATCAGAACCCACTGCGGTTGACATATTGACAGTCTGGAACCAGTGGTTCTTGTTCTTGTATTGCCTACCGGTACCAGAATGTCCATCACCAGTCCATCCAACCCACGGAGCAGAATTGACAAGGCTCTGATAGGTATGCCAATAGGTAGGCAAGATCGCTTCCTGTTGGTCAGTAAGGGTGATATTGCCGCTGTAGGTCTCTTCCTGTGTCACCTTGGCATTACCCAATGTGTTCTGAACCGTTGGGTTATTCTTCCAGTACTGTTCAAAACTATTCACAGTGTGACGCACGCCGTCAATGATAGCTACCAACTTACAATGATCGTCGGCACCCGTCAGTACCATATACTCGGTAGGGGGCGCACTGGCTGCGTCATCTTCCAGCGTGGTTAAACTCGTCACATATCGTGTAACTTCTGTACCTGCCTGACGATCTGTATAAGTCACAGGAAAGGTGCGGAAATATCCATGACTGGTATTGATGGGCTTCGCATTGAGCTGATTGCTCATGATCTTTACGTGGTATGGGTCGCTGGTAGGGCTGACAACATACCACAGCCAGCGCGAACGGGTACTGGCACCGGAACTCAACTGCGTATTCCACTGCTCATCACCATAGACATAGAACATACCATCACCACAGAAGTAAGGATAGACGCCTTCTTGAGCCTCAGTCATCACAGCATCTTTTCCGTTCTCCTGTTTAAAGCTCTCACCATTGACGAACTTTAGCCTGTAAGTAGAGCCAGACTCAGCATCAGCAGTTGTATTGAAATCGAAATTATCGTTTACTTTGTATGTGACATAGATGGTACTAACATCTGTAACGCTTATGACTTTGTCAGATTCGTCGGGTTCCGCCTTGAGGGTATAGACATCGCCCTCAATTGTGAAAGCACTTTCTTTCCAATATTGATACTCCGATACCAGCGGACTTTTCCATTCATCGGGCAGCTCTACAGCTCCAGACGTGCTGGAAATTTCCTTTAGAATCTTACCAGCCTTATCAATCAATTTAAACGTGGCAGGAATCGTGACGGGATTTACCTTAATCTGCAGAGAAGCATCACCTGTAGTTGTCGTGCTAATACTGAAGGCATCGCCCGTACGCCCAACGCGATAGTAGTTACCATCAACCGTAGCAGCCATCAGCTCCATCTGTTCGTAGGTTCTCGGATCTCCAGTATCATTGGCACTGCCCGTCATAAGGATAAACTTCGTATTTTCTGGTGACTCTGCATATAAAAGTGAAGAAGGTGAGGAGGCATAGCCTAACTTGTTCCCACTATTACCATTACTTATCTCTATAGCGTATGGATCTTCTCCAGAGAAATACCACAAGTATGGTTTGGTTGTATTTTCATCACCAGCCTGATGACTCAGCGATCCATTATCATCATATATTAATTCGCCGTTTATCTTAACATTCATGGCACGAGCGCCTCTCAGATGCAGGAACTTATTATCTAAGTGAGACGTCGTGTATTTTACATAGATATTCCTTGTTGGTGGTGTTTTTGTAATCAAATGCTGGTCAGCACAATCAGCATGATTATAGAATGTAATCGTCTCATCTGCGATATACGGGCTACGGATGGCAGCAGGAATACTGGCATAGCCATTCAAAGCCTGACCTGTTGCCGTTGCTTCAGACATCGTGTATGAAATGGCGATATTACCATGGGTGTCAACTATGTGATAGGTGTAGGTTTGTTGGATAGGCTCGAATTCAAGATCACACTTCAGGTATTTAGTACCCTCATATAACTGATAAGTAGTCTTATAGCCCTCTCTCTGATTGTTGAGATAGCCATGTCCAAAGTCATCTAATTTGTTGTTGTTGTTTTTAGCTGTCGTATAGCCGTCAGCGACAACCAGGCGATAAGTGTCTGTTGCACCACCCGAGAGCAAACCGAATGCCCAAATTTTACAATTCTTTGCTGTTGATAGCCCATTCTTAAGTCGTATATTAGGGAACTCACCTGAAGGGGTGGAAGAAAGATAGAAATCATTATAACTATCACTCTTGCTTTGTATGGTAACTTGGTAAGGGTCTTTGATATTGATTTTCCAACAATATTCTGATGTAGTTGTTGGATTAGCAATTACAGCACTGGCGGTATTCGGGTCACCTTGCCATTCACTTTGATAAAGGTATTTGTCATCATTAAATTTAATGTTACAAATATCGCCGTCATTCACTATGAAGTTACTTAAGGCTGTCTCATCAAGTTCATAGGTCACATAGATATCTTCATTAGAAGCCATCGCGTCACCTTCAGAGAGAGTTGGTTCGGAATTGAAAGTGCAAACTTTTGTGCCACTATTATAGGTTACTTCACTGGCTTGATAATATTTCCAGTTTTTAGCCAACGGACTCTTATATTGGGCTGGTACGCCCAAGGTCGCGTCTGTACTGGTGAATTGCAACGCCTCCGTACGAATGGTAGAGATAGTTCCGTCGTCGTTTAATCTACCTAAATTGATGATATGATAAGTAATGGTAACACCAAAAGCATTGCTGGCACCGAGGACCGTCAGAGTCAATAATAGAAATATGCTTCGGAGAACTGCCGTTCCCTTTATAGAGTACTTAAACATGTCTGTAAACTTACCGTAAACGTTCATATTGTGTGTCATATCTTTTGTATATATTTCTCTTTATTCCAGCGGTAGAACCGCTGGAAACACTTTATCTTACAAATACCTTCTTCTTGTTCACGATGAAGACGCCAGCGTTGTGGACAGGTGTCTCGATTGTGTCGCCAGGCTTCAGCACGTAGTCAGCGAGACGAATACCGCTAACATTGACGATGCTGATGGTTGTAGCCTCCTTGAGGTGAGACGTGGTGACAATCTTATGATCCTTCACGTAAATCTCGAGGCCACCGTCAAGGGCTGACTCAGGACCGTCCTTCAGCTCACCATTAGCAGCACCAAAGACAATCTGCTTAGGCATATACTGTCGGGCACCAGCAGAAGCGGAAACAGTGAAGTACGGACGGAAGGCACTGACATTGGTCGTTGCAGTGACCTTGTCATAGCTGCTGCCAGCAGCATTGAGGGCATAGTAGTTGTCGGCACTAAGAGTTTCGTTCATGTAGCTTGGCTTGAAGGTATAGTTGTTACCACCAAACTTCGCTACCATTCCCGTCATCTCGTCATCGCTGACTCCGATGTGTTCACCCTTATTAGAAGCGAGGGTGATAATCTGCTTACCCAGCTTACTGATGGCTGCTGCCGTATTCAGAGCCTCAAACTTACCGCTGAGATCGAACTCGTAGTAGGTCTGTCCTGGCAAACCAAGGATATATGGTGTAGCAGCTGACAGCATTGGATAATTAGCGTAAGAGCGAGCTGTCTTGTAGTACTGACGGTACTCCAAATATGTATCAGCATTCTTATCCTGCTGGTCGTGTACGCTCTCGTTCTTGTAGTAGTAATCCCACAGGAAGGAATTCTCTACAGTCTTACTGTCAGAACCTGTTGCTTCCGGGTAGTGGAAGTTAGCTTTTAAGATACCAGCAATCTGCTCAGTCATCGTTTCGCCATCGGTCAACTGACGCAGCCAGTACTCATGGCCCTTCTTCGTTTCAGTTCCATTATGGCTTTCGTCGCTACCACTGTAGAAGTGGGTAATCTCACCCTTCTGGTTGGTCGTTACCAACTCAGCAGTGAATGGTACACTGATGCCCTGCCAACCCTTCGTCAGATCGACATACTCCTCGTCAGCAGGTATACGCTGATACCACATCAGGTGGTCTTTATCGAAATCGTAAGCGAACGGAGCATTGAAGTCCTGATGGTCAACCAGCAGATGGTCGTTGGCAGCCTTCAGGGTATTCTGTACGAGGTGACCATGAACCGTTGCCGTAGCAGCCTCACTGACAAGACGATAGCCAATGGAGTTGTCATAGTGGTTTTCGTAAATAGGTTCTGAGAAGTAAGCATCCAGCACATCAAGCGTCTGCTTGTTGTCAGCCTCAGCAGGAGCATAAGCCAAGAGATTCTTCGTCTCATCACAGTTGACGATACCTCTCAGGCCGCCGTCGTCAAGCAGCGGAGCGTAGAACTTACCCGCATTCATGCCCAACTCATAAGGCTTCTTAGCCTCTGTAGCCTCATCATGCATGTCATTGTGTCCTGCAAAGTCAATAGCCGTCATGTTAGGATAAGCCAATGTAGTAGGAACATCCTTCTTGGTCTGTGCCAGATAAGCCTGTGGGTTGAAGTGAGCCACACCCATAGTCTTTGAACGGTAATATGCAGGAGCACGATAGACGCGGTTAGCATCGTTGCCGTAAGACAGGCGGCCACCATCACGGACCACAGCAGCAGGAACATCCTGGTGGGCCTCAACAGCCCAGCCATAGGTCAACTTCTGTCCGAAGAAGATATAATCGTCAGGCCAGATGGGGAAGAAGGTGCTTTCTACTGTCTCCTTACCGGTATCTGGATCGGTAACAGTCCAGGTATAGAAACGTTCGTCCTCACTATCAGGAATAGTACCTCCTGCATAGCGGAAGTCACCATCGGCAAAGCGGTCCTCAACGTACATGATAACATTGCTTTCCTTGTCCTCATGGCCCGTTGAGCAGAGAGCTGCATTTGCGGTATAGTAGTGGTTGTTCTGAAGTACCAGCTTACCCTCGTTGTCAATAGTGAAGTAGCTATACTTCTCGTTCTCACTGCCTGATGTCACCATCTGGTCGCTGTAACGCTTGTACAGGTAGAAGTTGTTCAGGTTGTAAGCCACCGTACCATTGTAGAACTCCTGAGCAGTCATGGCACGAGCTGTACCACGAGCATCGCCAGAAGTGGTAACACCATCTGTAGTGATGGTATTATACAGGTCGTTATTGCCTGCATAGAAGTACGAGTTCACCAACTGAGAGCCCTGACTGTCTGATGGAGCGCCAAATACTGCATTAGGTTTCGTACCCAATGGAGTAGCATTGGTGGTCTTCACCCAAGCACTCTCTACATAACCAGGACCCTTGTCGGCAACACCAGCGCTATTGAACGAACCGGTTACGCCGAGATTATAGACATTACCACAGAGGTTGTTGAACAGTGAGTGATCCAGACCACTGATAGTGTGACCATCGCCATGGAGGGTACCCTTGAAGCATTCCGCATCGGTGCCAATAGGTGTCCATGTTGCAGGATGGTCGATATCTGTACGCAGGAAGAACTCAAGGTTCTCGCCGCCCTTGATACGCTCATTCAGCAGAGTATGTCCTACCAAATCACCAGATTCTGCAGGAGTTGTCAACAGGCTCAGGTCGTACAGGTTCTTGAGCAGGTCAAGACCATTCTCCGAACTGCTGCTATAGTCGTTGATATAAATCTTTGGCTCTACCTTCAGGCGGTCGTGTACATCCTTGTGGTCGATGTAATAGTGGTGAGTCTTGGCATCCATCACCTTCTTCAGGTCATGGTAGTTAGCCACGCTGACAGGAACATGGTTCGAGTAGGTCTCACCCAGATACGTCTTGGTGTAGTAAGCCAGATAATACTTATTCTGATAGAGGTACAGCGGTTCTTCGGAAGGCGTATACTCTACACCATTGATATGGCTTTCAGCATCGCTCTCTTTCTCGAACAGTTTCCAACCGCCACCTGTGATTTCGTAAGCACCAGGGGTAACATACGGTTCAGGCATAGACAGTGAAGTACCTGGCAGGATGATGTCCGGCTGACGGATATCCTCCACGGTCGGAACACCACTCTTGAAGTTCAGATGGATATTCAGAATGTGGCGCTCGCTCACTGGTGTGATGTGCTGACCGTTCATATCACTCTCTACATAGTCGTACTGATAGATTACTGTGATTATCTTCTCCTTCGACAAGTCGAAGATATCAGAGCCACGAGTGACATACAGCGTACTGGTCTCCGTTGGAGATACACCGTGGATGGCAAAGAACCTCTGTCTATTGGTGAGATTGTCATAAGCAACTTTATCAATAACAACACCCGTAGCCACTTCCTGACCTTTAGCGTAGTTGCCACCGACAGCACCGGTTACGCCAGTAGCACTATTGACTGCGTGACCATCGTCGCCAGTTGAAATCGGATAACTCTCACGGCAATAGTAATAGTCACCGGTGCTGGGGAATGTCAGCTTTGCCACCTTAGCCTGGTCCGTAACACTCAGTCCGTCATAGGTATCTTTCGTGATAACCTGTCCGGCAGCGTATGGTGTATCGCCAAGGACAATCGTCTCCTTCACCACATAGTAGTTTGGCTCTGTTGTTGTCACAGAAATTGGAGCCCAATAGTACTGCTCGTTAGGCAAACGCTCATACTCATCACGAGAGAGGACAGAAGTACCGTCCGTCTTGATGGTCTGTTCTTGATTATTGTCATCAATGTACTTAAACGACACATTTCCCTTATACGTTGCCTGATAGTCTATTGACGTAGGAAGTGAGTAGGTCGCCTTGTTCTGGCGAGCCTTATCTGCTGTGTCATAGTCTTTACCGTCATACTGATACTTCACACCCTCTGACCTACTGTAGTCTGGGTCAATGAGCAAGTCAAGAGCGTCGTAGTTATAGTTGAAGTTGCTACGATCATTCTGAGTCATGGCAGTGAAGGCACTCAGCGCACGGTAGTTGTGACCTGCCTGATAGTAGTTACCACCATACTTACCTGCTGTGAGACAGTAGTAAGCAGGCTGTACAGCACTCTCTATTGCTTCAGCAAGAGCAGGATATGTTGCCTTATATTCATTCTTCTGAGCTTGTGTAAGATAGGTATTGCGATAGATAAACTCCGTGTTACTGAGCTGAACGGTCTTGGTAGCTACATACGCAGAAGCTACATTACCTGTTATCGCTGACCATTGAGCATCAGTATACTCTTCCTTAGCCAAGGTAGCACCCTTATGCAAACGCTGGTCGATATCATCCTTGTTCTTGGTTTCCAGAACCTCTGCAGTAACCATATATGCAGGAACGAAGGTTGCATGATCCGCAGGAATAGCCGTCGGATGGTTTGTGGCTACAGCTTGATAGGAATCATAATCATCCTTAGAGATGATGCTTGCGACCTTGTAGTCGTTCTGACCAAACATACCAGTATTTGTTGGCGTATAGGTAGGACCGTCTTCAAAGTCCGTTCCACCAATCTGGTTCTTTGGTGCCGTACCATCAGCCTTCGTATACCACTTATTCCACAAGTTCGGGTTGTCGATGTTGTAGGTCAGGATGTAGCCGGTATTGTGGCTGACATTATTAGAAGAGCGGAAGACCTCATCGAAGTCGACATCCTTCTCCTTCACCACATGGTAAACGGTAGGATTGGCAGCCTTCAGCGCACTATACTCAGAAGGCAGCAATACCTCACCTGCAGGATAGGTAGTATTGCCTATCTTACATGCTGCTATGGTGATGTAGGTGTCGTCCACAAACATATTCTTCTCTGTAGCGGTGAGCTGACTATAATCCCAGTAGTTGATAACATCGTTGAGACCATATTCCTTCTCACGGATGGTTATCTTCTGGTCTGCACCAAGCTTTGCATCTCTTTTACCATTTGCATAGTATGCATAGCGGTTTGGCATCACATCCAGCAAGGTCATCTTACCATGAGAAGCTGAGGTGATGGTCAATGGAATGCTGACAGCCTCGCTAAAGGCATTTGGAGAACCAGTGTATGCAGAGATATACTGGTCGTAGACATAGATAGCACCCTTGATAAACCAGTAGTGGGCAGGAACAGCATCGGGTGCTTTATACTTGTTACCAATATTATAGCAGTCATCAATAATGGTCTGCGTGCTGTGGACGAAGTTGCCAGAGGTCTCCCACTCTTTCTTGGTGTCATCGGCAGGGTCGTATTGGAACGACTTGTTGGTAACAGCACCCGTATTCAAAGTGGCCAGAATGGTGTGAGTCTTACCCGTACCACTGCGTTGGCCATGCTCATTCTTGGCATAGACATAACCACCACCCATACCAGGCTGCACATTGATGAGGTCGAGTTCTACGACACCTGTGATATAACCCCAGTCTTTTTCGTTAAGTCCCTTACCGGTACTCTTCTCAGAGGTCAGCTCCAGATAGACACCGGAAGCGAGGGCCACCTTGTTGTGTGAATTACCATTATTACGTCTACGTTCTGCATGGAAGTAGTCCTTCCAGTCATAGTAAGTAGCAGTTCCATAGGCTTTTTCATTTGCTGCACATTGATAAGTAGTCGCATCAGTATTATCCGTTACACGAGCGGCAGAATGGAAGTCCAAATCACTCGTCAGAGCACCAAGGAAGTTCACGACGCTATAGATACCGAAGTAGTTGCCGTGCTCCTTGTTCTTGGCATCGCTTTCGTCACCAGAACGTACTGACATCTTCTTATTCAGCGACACCTCACGGACACGGTTGATCGTATAGTTGGTATAGTCAACGACCTCAGGCACACGGTCTTGTGCGCCCTGCATGACCATACGACTACCGAAGACACCACAGAAGTCTGCACGCTGAATGGTATTCATCGGACGACCGGCATAGCGTGAGCAGACACCATTCTCCTTCCAGTATGTTGCCAAAGGTTTACCATCGGCTCCTATCATAGGAACGCCACCCACCTCAACGCCTTCAAAGACTGTCAGCAACTCATCAGCGGTAATGGTAGCACCCTCTGCATAGGTCTTGCCATCCTTATCGGTACACGACACCAGACATTTATAGCGAATCTCATAGTATGCAGCTTCACGATTTGTGAGAGTATTGTACTGCTCCAAGGTAATCTCCGGATTAATATGGTAGAAGTCGGTACCATAGTTGGTGATGTTCAACTCACGATAGCCATCAACCAAAGTCAGGTTACCATCACCATAGAGTCCACCCACACGACCTCTTCCGATAGAGATAAGGTCACGGTTATAGACATCGTGGATAGATGCCGTAGCATTACCAAATACTGTCGGGGTGTTAGCAAATACCTCAGTAGAACCAGGAGAGGTGTTACCACCGGCAAAGACGGCATTATGGATAATGACGCCTTCTTTGTTAACATCCGTCTTACCAAGAGCAGTCCATTCAGTAGCGCTGGCAGTCTTATTACCTAAATAGTTCAGTGCTGATATAGGAACATAGACACCTGCGGCATAGGTGGTGCCGTTGATTTCAACGTCAGAGTTGGCCTTACATGAAGGTGCTACAACGACCTTACAGTCCTCGGTGAGAATCTTCTCGTCGCCATCCTTTTTATACGCCTCATTCTCATACTTATAGTAGTAGCCCTCGTCTGTATTTTCTGTACCATAGCGCACGCCAGACTTCTTACCAATACTCAAGACACCACTCTCGTTTTCGTAGGCACTATAGACACAACCGATATCACCAGCACCGAAGACGTTGCCGTAACCTTGGGCAACACCCTCGTCGGTACCTACCTCACCACCATGGATTTCCACCTCAGTCTGTCCAAAGACATAGCCTTTAGACTTGAGGTCCAGAGTTAGCAACAGATCAGCATCCATGTACTTTGTACCATCGCCACCCCAGCTATCCTTACCACGGCCGCCACCGAAGACATTGCGGAGCACCTGACCATCAAACAATTGTACATGCGTCTTACCTGCCTTGTAGATGGTAGCCTTACCATTCTTGACACCACCATTGGCGATGGTGGCGCCGTCCTTCATCGTACCACGTCCGATAGGACCAAGCTCACCGCCACCATAGAGGCTGCCACGTACAATACCTCCATACATTCTGACGTTGGCATTGTCGACGTAGCTGTTAATCACATATCCGCCACCGAAGGCATTACCTGCCAACTCGATAGCATTAGGAGTCTGGTCGTCCAGTTCAGGTACGTATTCGTATGCAGGAATACTTGTAGTAGAGATGTTCTTGTAGCGATAACCAATATAACCATTGTTAATCGTCAGATTGGTAGTACCAAATACGGAACCACCCTCACCACCACCATAAGCGTTACGCTGGATAGCAGGAATACCATTATAGAAGTTAGTACCATCCGCCTTACCGACAATCACATTGGTAATAGCTGGGATGTCACCCGTATTAGAAGCAGATATATCACCTTCATGCTTACCCACGTGCCCCTCGTATCCGCCACCATAGACGTTACGAGCCATACCACCTTCGATATTGACATTGGTAGTAGCATTAAAGGACTTCAGTGCGAACTCGTCAAATACTGGTCCTCCTTCACCACCGCCATAGATATCCTTATTAACGTTACCACCCTTTAACTCAATATAGGTAGAACCTGCTACCACGGCATTAAGACCATAACCGCCGCCATAGGCATAGCCACTTACATTACCACCATTCATAATGTGTACATTGGTCTGGTGGTACTCGTTGTTTGTCAGAATATCATTAGTATAGGAACCGGTGTATGCGCCTTCAGCGTTGGGGTATGTACCAATATTGGTCGGCAGACTAAGAGGATTATCTGCCAAAAAGGTGCCAAAGGCTACCATAAGACCACGATAGGCAAGCAGTTCTTTATCCACATCTGCTGCTCCTGCTTCAATGTATTGGTTTCGGAGCCACTGTGTCAGCGATGCGAAGTTAAAGGCATTACCATCACGTCCGCCACCAAACACCTTATAGGCATTCGAACCGTTGTTCATAAATACATTGGTACGACCTGAGACGGTCTTTCGTCCGTAACCGGCACCATAGATAGTAGCCTGATAGCCACTGCTCTGCATCACAGGGGCTTCTATATTAATATAGGTATCGCACGCGACACGGCAATTCTCGTTACCACCATAGATGGCATCGTTCACAATGGCATTCTTACTCTTAAAGTCAATACAGGTGACATAGTGGTCGCAGAAGCGCTCAGCCAATGCTTTCGTCGCATCCACCTTGAACTTTTCAGGATCATATCCCTTACCACCACCAAAGAGAGCATTCACCTTGGCAGTGGATTCTGTTGGCACATTGACACGGGTATAGCCCACCAAGCCCTCCTGGTTACAGCCTCCATAGATGTTGTGGAAGCTTCCGGCAAACAGGTCGATAGCAGTACGGCCTGCACCCAAGGTAGTAAATGACTCACCTACACCTGCGAAGGCACCACCACCGTAAACGTCGACGTTGGCAAAGCGGTTGGCATCCTTAGTTTTGGTATCATCGAGGAGTACATAGGTTTCTTTCTGCATGGAATTACACAACTTTTCATGGCCTGGGAAACCAGCACTACCACCAAAGATGTAACCCACATAATTGCTGGAGTGGTCCTCTGGCACGAAGTGAACGAAGGAGTTGTCGCTCAGATGGGGGAAAGAGAATACAGGATTCCCCTCCCCATCCAGACGGGGAGCGCCAGGAGCATATCCAGTTGGAATAGGCTCCTCACCTCTTGAATAGGTATAGTCTTTGAAGATGGGGTCTGCATAGTCATAGTAACCATAGTTTCCACCAAAGATAGAATCGACACGACCCTGGATGTACTTCACATAGGTGCTGGATCGCTTTAATTTTTCTTCGAAGACGGGTCGTGAGGTAACCATGTACTGGTTTCTATCACCCCTAATGATTCCACCGAAGTCGTTACCGCCATAGACATTGTCTCGAATCCACGGGAAACCGCCGTTGTATCCGATATGTACCTCAGTACCACCATAGATATCGGCATTGGAAGCACCTCCGAAAGCATCGTAGACGCGACCATTGCCCAGATAGACGTAAGAGTCACCGAGGACATCGCCTTCATTACCGCCACCATAGATATATTCTGACTCAGGAATTGGCAGACCATCTTTTATATCTTCCGAATAGCCGGCATTGATACCTTTCAGATTAACCGTGGTGCTGTAGGCTGCGTTATATACGTAGTTGCCCTCTGTATTTTTCTTACCGACAACACCTTGCTCGCCACCTCCAAACAACTGGAAGGCATAGCCATTGTTGTGGTTGATTGTGGCGCTACCCCATATCTCGGTATCCTCACCATAGCCGCCACCGTAGACAGCCAAGGCAGATGACTGGACGTCGTCACCCTGAGCTTCCTTGAGCACACCAGTACGGCGATCACCGCTGATGACGTATGGATCAGTGGTGGTCTGGGCAAAGATGACATCACGCTCCACCAAATCCTGATTGATATTGATGACGACATTACCATTGACGTGACCACTATTGTAGCAACCACCATAAACGCTGCCTTCTATCAGACGACGGACTTGGTCGTCAGCGGTGTCAGTAGTTCCGGTACTGATGAAGTCGTCTTCACCAATATTCCATTTTACCGTATTCCACACCAGTTCCGTACCGATAGTCGCTAACTCGTAGTAAGGATTCGTTTCGGTTGCAGTCTCTGTGCCGTCAGCAATAAACTTGGTTCCGTGCAGGTCGGTCTCGTAATACTCCTTACCGGCTGTTAACTTGCCTGTTGTAATCTTTGTAAACGTATCATTCCAGCGTTTTGGTCTGATGACGACGTTATCAAGGTTCAACTCTATGCGGTCTTTTATCTTACCACCATCGGTATAGCTTTCACGTTCATCTGCCGAACCCAACAGACCACCTTCGTAGGCTGCATTAAGCTGGGTTTTTTCCACATTGGCATTGTTGCAACCACCTACCAGTTTATCGAAGATAATCAGCTTCCTGTCGAATTTCAAAGTGGTCTTGCCGGCTACCGCCATACTACCTCTGTTACCACCGCCGTAGAACGAGCCTATCATACTCGTATTGTCCAAATAAGTAGCAGCATCGCCATTGGCCGTATTATCAAACACAATGTTTGGTTTCAAGGGCATGGCAACACCTTCCATATAGCTTGCAAACACAGACTTATCGTCCAAGCTGATAGAGCTGTTTGTCTTATATAGTTCAAGGAGGCTCGGATCAACCATCTTCTCACCATTGTTGCCAAGGAACACCTTGTCGGCAATGACATGAGAACCAATCTTCAGTTCCACCAACGGCTGAGGTTTCTTGGTAGCAAGCGATGCACAGTTACCGCCAACGAACACAGAACCCTTGATAACCGTTTTGTTTGACTCCGTACCCGACAGGTGAACAGACACCTGCTCGGCATTGGGACGGAAGGCGTTGAGGGCATCAGTACCTGAACCGCTATCACCAAAGTAGAAATCGCCATAGGTGGGATCATCTTTCATGTATTCCGAATCGGTATAGGGGTAAGCACCATTACCACCACCGTATACATCACCATATACTGCAGTACTAATATCAACGGCATTACCGCCATAGACAGTACCTGTTACGTCGTTACCACCGTATACATTATTGACGTGACCACCTTTAACCAGCACACGGGCTGACAGTTCACTCGGGAAGTAATAGCCTGGCAAGTTTGTGCAAGGTACGTATTCGCCATTCACGGTAGGCTTCACATCAGCCATACGGCAACCGCCATAGAGGTTGTCAACGATAAGGCTGGAGGAATCCTTGATTTCAAGAAGCAAGCCTTCTGGACTGGTCATAGCGCCTTTATTGCCACCACTGTAGAGGTTACGCACCTTACCGGCGAGCAGGTTCCACGTAGGACGGATATCCATCTCAGCCTTGTTGTTTCCGCCAAAGAAGCGGCCTACCTGGAATGCGCCACTGCTGGGGAATGAGAAGGTGGTATTGATACCCATCTCCTTGAAACGGGCATCAGTAAGCAGGTCGGTACCATTAGCATCTTCGTTGCCTGCCGCATCTACCTTGATATGGTTCACCACCGCACTGGGGTTGTCAATGTGGATGATGTTCTGCTGTTTAACTGTGGCATTGTTACCACCACCATAGCCATAGACGATAGAGCCGCCCTTGATTTCCAGATAGGTCTTATTCAGCTCAGGCAGTTGGAAGCCCACCTCACCCTCGTCGGTTACGAGTTCTGCAATAGGATACTGATGGGACTTGTCACTCCAGTTATAGATTCTATGTGTCACCTTGCCTGCTGCTGGACCAGGAGTCTGTTCGTAGTCAAAGTCACCATTACCGCCACCAAAGAGTTGACCAATATATACCTTCTCCGCATCATCCGCGGGCTTGATGTCGGTTGTTTTCTTACCGTATGCAGCAGCCTCAGGATTCGTTGAGGCGGCAGTAATCTCGTCCTGTGTATAATAAGAATCCGAATCATGGGGGTCCTTCGTCTTTGTACTTATACGCACATAGCTATTGAAAGTGTTGTCAACGGCATTCTTCTTATAATCTGTATCATCCGCAGGAACACGCTTGACGGCTGTCAATTCCGTAGGAATATCCTCTCCTACTGCCGCTGCAGTACCTACCTGTCCGGCGATATCATTACCGCCAAATACCTGATTGATAAGGATATAGCCAGTGGCGTTCTCGCCATCAATATTGACGAATGAGCTTCCACGCACATTGGCCATACGGGCACCGCCGAACACTCTTCCACTGGGATCTGCCAGTGGGCGTACGGCATTTGGATCCATCACGGCGCCAATATCTCCCTTCAATACGGTCACCTTCGTGCTTCCTCGTACCTCGGCATGGTTGCCGCCACCATACACATTACCACCAATCTTAATCTGCCCCTGCGCTACTATCGTGCTCAGGAGTATCATCATCATTATGGTAATATATCTTCTCATATCGTCAATTCTCAATTGTCAATTAATAATAACCGTTGGATTGTCCAAATCTGGCTCCGACAACATATACAGGTATGTCGGTTGGATGGTCATGTTAATCGTATATCGTTTGCCACGTTCTGTCACGGTCTGGTCTGTCAGCATGTCTTTCAGTGCCATGGTGTTCGTGGCTTTACAGTTTAGTCGAATCAAGTTACCCTTTCTGTCATACACATCGTACGTGCTGGTCAGGATGAGCTTGGTAATTCCCGTCGGCATAAAGTGACCGATAAATGGCTGGAAATCAGTAGTTAGCGCTGTACCTGCAGGATCTGACCAGAACTCCAAACCTGTGCCGTCAATGACTGGATACGTGTCGGGTTGAGCATACGTGATGCCAGTGATGGGACTCACACTACCATCTGTTGTCTGCAGGCTAATGGTGATATCGGTCTTCTGTCTGGTTGTCGAAGCATCAGCCATAGTACCCAATTGCAGCGACTTCAGTTTGATGGTTCGGAGCGCTGCATAGTCGTCATGCATTCTCATCCTGATGCGCAGGGCAGCGTAGAGGTGGTCGAAGAGCAGGAAGACATAGTTGCCCGTAGCAGAGCCTGCTGCCGTAAAGCTGAAGTCGCCCTGGCGCAAGCGATTCGTGCGGGGGTCGGTGTTATCACCGTCATGTTCTTTATCATAACCATGCTTGGCACCAATGACCACGCAGAGGTCGTTAGGCATCACGGTGGGCACATTTTGCAGGGTCATGATAGCTCCTCCGTTATATGCAGCATTAGCTCCATCACGATCGGTAATGCTATATCTGATGGCGGGCAATTCCGGTATATATCCATAGAGGTAAGAAGTACCTGAAGGAATTGTTTCGATGTTTGTGCGCCACTTGTCGCCGCTCTTAAAGAAGCTGCCAATCTGGGGAGTTTGATTATTCTGTGTAAAGGCGATGCTGATAGGCTGATCTCCTCCCTCGTATGCCGTATAGCCAGAAGGAATAGCCCATGCCCTATTGGTTCCATAGGCCTCGTCAAACCACCTTGCATAACTTACCACCTCTACCGCAGCCGTCTTCATCTCCGACGTCTCCAGTTCAGAGTCTGCCGAGCAGCCCATGAGTACCATAAGCCCCATGAGTACCAGTATCCTTACTATGGTTTTTATTTCTTTCAACTTTCAGTTACCAATTATACACAGATTTACTGACTTCCATCTCAATCCAGGGCACCACGGCATATTCTACCCAGCCAATCTCCACACCGCCTTCTTCGGTAATCTTGAAGATGTAGGTATAGCTGTAGCCTGGCAACCACTGCATATATTCTGCTGGCACTACGGCCGTTCTTGCAATTCCGTTGACACTCACCGACAACGTATAGCTGCCCTGAGTGTCTCTTGGGAGCACCATGTACCAGCCTTCATTCGTCTCTAAATAGACCTTTCCGTCATCGTCCGGGTCGTAGTCCTCGGTGAACTCTGTCAACTCCCCTGAACCTGCACCCGTCACTGGAGTTACGGTAAACCACTCCTTGATGGCTGTGCCTTCGGTGGGGTAGTGTACTGTCACTGTTCCCTTGCGGGCTATGTGCTTGCTGCCGTCTGATGGCTTAAAGCTCTTTTCCGTCAACTTAATACCCTCGCGCGGGTACGCGTACTTAAATAGGTATCGCACGCGCGCATAGGGCTTCACGAACTCTAAGGTCACTGGTTTGCCAAACTGCTTGTCAGGATAAGCCACCTGATTTCCGGTCGAGAACCACAGTCGTGTGAAATACGGCGTAACATTCATTGCTTCTGTACTGCTGGCATCAGCAGCAAAGGTAAACTCATGAGCAGTACCATTGAGTGTATGCGTTGGCGTTCCCGTCACTGCGAAATACCTATATGCCTTGGCGCCCCAGTCCCAGTACTTGATGGTCTGGTCGGGCAAACCGGGCTGTATGTACTCCCAGCCGCTGCTGTTCGTCGTTGTTGTGGCAGCCGTATTCTCGTGCCAGTCTACCTGATAGCCAGGGAATACGGTCTGCTTGCCGCCATAGGCCCCTGTTCCATCATTGTAGTCCATATTCTTATAGCCCCAGACATGGAATTGGTACACGCCAGCAGCGCTCAGTGGGGTGCCTGCCGCTCTGGTCACTGCATTCTCCTGACTCTCACTGCCGCTAAAGCTGATAGCCACCTCCGTTGGAGGTGGTGTAGGACTTCCCTGCTCCTCAGTATTTTCCGAGGAACACCCCATAAGTCCCATGGAGCCTATAATTCCCATGAGGCTCATTAGCCCTATCAGTTTCTTCAGCTTTTGCTCAGTCATTATCTTATCTACTAAATTCCTATATTAAGGAGCAACCACTCTGATAACCTTGTAAGCATAAACGCCTACGGTGTTTACAGATGTACGTCTGAAGTAGGTAGCTTCGCCGTCATATGTCGCACTTGCTTCTGTTGTACCAGCAGAATTAGTGTATAGCTTGCCTGTCGCAAGAGCAGCATCCAATGCATCTTGGTCTGCAATCGCTACAGTTTCAGTATTGTACGTAGCAGGAGTCTTGATATACTCTACTACCAAAGCAGTTGTGGCTGTTGTAGCTGCAGCTCCTGTGAGTTTCAGAGCATTGATGGTCTTGGTTGTACCATCCTCAGCAGGTACAGTAGTTACCTTATCTGGTGTAGCAGTGAAGCTTGTTGTTCCATCAGTATTCTTCGGTGTGCATGTAATCTTCTTTGTTCCTGTAGAGAGTTCAGCGAGAGACTCAGCAACAGATGCCTCAGTGATTGGGAAGTTTGTAGCATCGGTAGTAGTAGCCAGATATACGTTTACGCCACCTGCTGCTTGACTATTGAATGTGAAGTCTGCCACACTGCTACCATCCATGATTGTTGCGTAGATGTCGCTACCAGCCTCGTACTCATTCTTTTCAGCAGTGTACTTGCTTTCTTTGACGCCAAACGTTGTAATGCTGGGATTACTAACTGTCGTAATGTATTCTGCAACACCATCTCCATCAACAACCTCGATAGCGTCGAAAGTAATTGGGTAGAGAGCATCGTCGGTAATCTTAAAGATGTACGTATAGGCAAAACCAGGCTTCCACTTCAAGTAGTTTGCAGGGATTTCTGCTGTTTTGTCTGTAACCTCAATAGTCTCACCAGTACCAGGAGCTGTGAGCGTATAGCTAACCTTCAGCTTCAGATTCTGTGTATTGCTCTCGTTAGGGAACACGCTGGTGTAAGCTTTGGCGTCCTTGTCGTAGGTTGCCTCAGTAGCATTTGTTCCGATAGTCACGTTTTCCTTCAAACCTGTACCCAGATTTAATACACATGCAGCGGCAGCTGTTGGAGTAAACGAAATGGAGGGATAATTGATGTTTGTACCAGAAGAAACGTAGGTCACTGCCATGTTACCTGCTGTACCCGAAGCACTGTTCTGCAAGTTAGCAGCGAAGTTTGCAGTAACGTTATCTGTCATATCGCCGAAAGTAGGATTAGTACCATCATTGTCGACAGAGAATTTCTTGATAGTAACAGAATATCCTGGAACAGTTTCATACATAGCCACACGCACTTTAGTTGTCACATTGTGGAAACGGAAAGTAACGTTACCGCCGTATGTGTTGGTTTGTGTACGATCGGTGTTAGTTGTCTTTGCTATGGACTGGCGCTCGGCAAAGAACAATTTGTCGAGGTTTGCATCTGCAGTAAGCGTAACAGTATAGCCATTGTCATAGACCGTATGAGCTGGCTCGTCTGTTGTCTTTTTATTTTGCACTTTTGAAACCTGTACTTGATCTCCTTCAATATCAGCAGGCAGCGCTGAGAATGCATAGAACGTATAATCAGCTGCTCCAAAGTCCCAATACTTAACAGTCTGAGCAGCGGCTGCACTATTTGTAATAACATTAGCTTGCTCTTTAGCAGACAACGTATAGCCTACATACTCCCAGTTCTTAGTGTTTGAGGTCGTTGTATAGGCTGTATTATCAGTCCACTTCACAACATAGTTATTAAAAACCAGGTTTCCAGAACCTACGTTTCCTGCTCCATCCGTAGACTCATTTTTGATGGCATATACATAGAACTGATTATTCAAATCAGTAGCAGCGGCAGCTCCAGTTTTATCTCCTGCAGCTCTCGTTATAGATGGCATTCCGCTGGTAAAGCTAATTGCTCCACCGCCACCATTATTCTCCAATAGGCTCTTGTCGCCTACGTAATCATTATCTGAACAGCCTGCAAATAATACTAATGCCAGTGCTGCGTAAAATATCTTTGCTTTCATAATTGATAAGGTATTTATGTTATTCGAACTTATATGTGGATTAAGAACCAGCAACAACGTTGATTATCTTGATATCATACTCACCAGGTGTACCAGCTGCAGTTTGAGTATACAGATTTGCTTTGTATGTTGCAAAGTTCTCTGCGCTAATTCCTGCTGCAGGATAATAAACATCCTCACTTGTCTTGAAATAGTAGGTCGTACCGCCATTAAATGTACCATCACCAACTGCTGCATAAGTCGGAGCGACATGTTTAGTACGAGTAAATACATATACATATTTACCAGCAGCACCAGGAGTAAACTTCACAGCGCCGTTAGAGCCAAAATCGTAATTGGTAGCATCAGCAGCGGGAACTTTTCCGTCAGCAACGAGAGAGGCAACAGGATCAACCGCTGTCAAGGTAATACCATTTGGTGAGCCTGTCAAGTTAGCCTTGATAGTTGCCTCTGAGATAGCATCGCCAGTTGATGTAGCAGTATAAACCTGCACATTGTTTGCTTCTGTACCGATAGCAGTAGGAGCCACAACAGCACCATTAGAGTTGTTAGTCTTAACAACATAGATGTTTTCGCCAGCTTTGTACTCACTGTTAACCGTAACCTTAGAACCATTAGCATAGGTTGTGACAGAATAGTCCTCGAAGGTAGTAATAGTCTCCTGAGTCTTGTTGTCCTGCACATCAACGACGACAGCATCGAAGGTGATGGGATAAAGACCCTGGACGGTACCACCAGTAGTACCATTGGTATTAGGAGCAATCTTGAAGATGTAAGTGTAGGCGAAGTTGTTCTTCCACTTAACATACTGAGTAGGAACCACAACATTTGCACCCTTCACATGGATTACCTCATTACTGCCATCTTCAGCAGTCAGCGTATAGTCAACCTTCACCAACATGGGGTTAGCATTAGCCTCAAAAGGATATACGGTAGTATAAGCGCCACCTGCATTATCCCATGTAGGAGTAGCAGCTGATGTAGCCAACTCTGTAGCACTAACAACACCTGTACCAAGCGTCAATGCATAGCTGTATTCTACAGTAGAAGCACCCAACTTAACCTGATTTACAGGACCGTCAGTGCCGTTGTAATAAGAAACTGTCATCGTATTGCCTGATTCACTTGGGCTGGTCTTAATGTTTTGCAATGATGCTGCAAAGTTTGTTGCGTTCTCTGTGTCCATTTCCCCAAATGTTGTCACAGCTGCAGAAGCATCGGCATCAGTATAGAATTTGTCTATCTTCACCTTGTAACCCGGGATGGTCTCATAGAAACCAACACGCACCTGGGTACCGAAGTTACGGAACTTCAAAGTCACTGGCTTGTTATAGTCTGCCTTAGCAACAGGTAGACGGTCGGCTATGTACAAATTACTCAGGTCAGCACCACTCTTGACAACAACACTATAACCCTTGTCGTAAACAGTGGTACCAGTAGTCGTCTTGGTGACAGTAACCTTATCGTTAGTAATATCATCCTTTGACGCAATACCATAGAAGGTATAACCATTTTCTGCGCTATAGTCCCAGTACTTAATTGTCTGTTGAGTTGCTGCAGGAGAAACCTTGGCTACATCATAAGGGGTGAGGCCAACATACTCCCAGTTGTTGGTATTAGAAGTAGTATGACCTGCAGAATTTTCAGTATACCCCACTTTGTAGTTCGTAAATACGGCCATATCGTTAGTGGCATCTGCAGCCTCAGCAGAAATATGCTTGGTAGCATATACGAGGAACTCGTTCTGTAACTTCGCTGCTGCAGAAGAACCCACAATGTCGCCTGCACGCGTAACATTCTGCATATCAAAGCCAAAGTTGATGGCTTCGGTAGCACTCTCACCTATCGTGTTAGGGCTGTTGTCCCCCACGAAGGAATCCTCTGAACAACTGGCTAAGGCTAAAAGAGCAGTTGTAATGAATAGATACTTTTTCATCATCATCTATGTTTAAATTATTGTTATTGGTTTACACACATATTGTTTGCACACCTTATTGTATTATATTATTGTACTTTTATGACCTTTATGTCGTACACACCAGCAGTACCTGCAGCGGTCTGCAGATAGAGGTTAGCCTTGTTGGCATTGAAGGCAGCCTCGCTTGCCACTGGGACAGCAAAGTACACATTGCTACCACTCTTCAGGTAGTAGGTCTTGCCGGAATCGTAGGTCCCAGCAGACTGTACTTCGTAGGTCGGAGCGACATAAGCCGTTCTGGTATACACATAAGCATAAGTACCTGCAGCGGGCGTGAATTTCACGTTACTGATAGCAAGAGTAGAGCCGTCAGCAAGCGGAACAGTCGTTCCAATTTCAGCACCTGTAACAGCTGTCAACGTGAGACCAATGGGTGAGCCTGTCAGCTGGGCAAAGAGTTCAGCCTCGGTGGCAGCTCTATTCAACTGATACACCTGAGCTTTACCAGCTGTGTCGCCAATACCACTTGGAGTGATTACAGGATGAGTGGCATCCGCATGATTTGTCACAGCAACATAAACGGGCTCTCCGGCTTTGTACTCATTGGCAACAGCACCCTCAGCATAGGTGGTAATGCTGTTCGTAGAGATAGAAGAGATGGTCTCCTGACGCTCCTCGGTAACATCAACTACGACGGCGTCGAAGGTGATAGGCTTCAGCCCCTCAGGATCTGTGGGATCGTCATTATCATCAACATTACCCGTAGTACCATTGGTCTTGTCGGTAATCTTGAAGATGTAGGTATAGGCAAAGTTGCCCTTCCACTGAACATAAGCAGCAGGAACGATGGCACGGGCGCCACGTACATGGATAACATCTGGTGAGCCGTCTTCTGCCGTCAGCGTGAAGTCGAGCTTCATCAGCAATGGATTGGTATTGCCCTCGAAGGGGAATACGGTACTGTAATCACCTCCTTCAACAACCCAAGTCGGGGTAGTAGAAGAGGTTGCCAGTTCTTTACCAATAATCGTTGATGCACTACCCAGTTTGATATTGTAATCATATCCACCAGTAGGATTGCTTACCTTCGGCTGATTCTCGATGGCAGCATCCGTGTTGTCATAGTAAGTGACGTTAACAGTCTGATTAGCAGCCATCTTCACGTTCTGCAGAGAAGCATAGAAGCCATCTGTCTTCGCATCATTCATCGTAGCGAAGTTCGTAACAACAGCAGCATTGGCATCATCGATGTAGAACTTGTCGATTTTAACTTTATAGCCAGGGACAGTCTCATAGAAGCCAAAGCGCACCTTGGAACCGATATTGCGGAAGGTGAAGTTGACGGTCTTTTCATAATCCGCTTTTGCCACGGGAACGCGGTCTGAGAAGAACAGGTTGTTGAGATTTGCACCAGCCTTGACAGTAACAGCATAGCCCTTGTTATACAAAGAGCCTGTGGCAGGAGCTGTTGGTGTATCAGCAAGAACCTTAGTCACCAGCACCTTGTCGTTAGTCTCATCCTTCGGATAGCTGATGTCAGAGCTGGAGAAAGCATAGAACGTGTGTCCCTGTGCTGCACCAAAGTCCCAATACTTAATACCCTGAGAGGACGGTGTAGCATCGTAGGCCTGCAGTCCAACATACTCCCAGTCGCTGGTGTTAGAAGCGGTAGTACCTGCCGTAGAGGCAGTATATGCCACCTGGAAGTTGTTGAATACGGTGGCATCGTTGGCTGCTGTGTTATCTTCAGCAGCAACATGCTTCGTGCCATATACTACAAACTTGCCACCCAGCTTGGTAGCAGCATCAGAGCCATAGAAATCACCACGGGTGATAGCGCTGGAACCTCCACCAAAGGAGATGCCACGCTGCACAACAGAACTAGTCATAACAGGGGACGAAGTGGCAAGCTCGTCACCCGAGCAGCTGGTAATCAGTATACTAACCACAGCCGCGAGGAAGAAAATGTTCCTTTTCATAGTCGTATCATTTTTCATTGTTAATATCTATTTTTATTGTATCTCGTTACATATCAAATTCGTAGGTTCCACCATCTTCTGTGTCCTTCACTACCGCATTGAAACCGGAGCCTCCGGAACGCTGAGGAATCGGGACGGTGTCCATATCAAGTTCCACCGTGATAACGCCACCCTTATAGAGTTTGCGCACCTGGTCGGTGACGTCGAAGACGAAGGTAGAGTCCATACCATTGTTAAACTGCATAGTGCAGTCCATATAGTGGCGCTTGCCATCCTTGATGTCTACACCGCGGGAGACGCGGTTGGCATTCAGGTTGCAGATGCCGAAAGTCATCAGACGACCGCCAATGATGTCGACAAGTTCCTCATCCTTCTTGCAATCTTTCTTCATGCGCGTATTATAATAGACCGTAATAGCATCAGAGCCTGCTACTCCCGTATTGAGCACCACTGAGCGGGCCATTCCCGAGAGGTTCGACGAGCCATCGGTAGAGGTGACGCGTCCGTTGTTGTGGTGCAGGATGACCTGTGTCAGATAGATGTAGGTGACAGGTTCCAACACCATATTCAGTCGTCTTACATAGACTTTGCGCTCGGGGTCGTACTCGAAGTTCTTCAGTGTGGGATCGATCTCGACACCTTGCGTATAGCCCGTAAATAGTGGCTCTGGAGAGTAGAACGACCGCGTATAGCGGGGTGCCTGATAGCGTGACTGTTGCATGGTCTGGTTGGTATAGGCCGTGACATAGTCCAATGACGATGTCTCATCGAAGACAAGGCTCTGCACACCATCAAGGGTCTTGACATCGTTCCATATCAGCATATCCCAGAAGCCCCAATTATAACGTCCCTGGAAGTTGGTGCCGTAAATGACATCGTTCTGTACCGAGGTATGCGGGGCATAGGGTGTTTCTCCTGTAAAGTAGCGGCGCAGATTGAACACGCTGGGTTCTGTATAGCCTAACTCACCGAAGATGTCCGTGTCGATTTCATCCCAGCCATAGTACCATTCAGCCTCCCACTCGTACTTCACGTCATAGGTCATCTCGTAGTCCCAATAGACTTCGAGAGAGAGGTCAATAACGGGCATATCAAAGTCCACGGCAGCCTCGTCGTAGAGGTGCAGAGGCGGTTCGGGTGTACAACCGACAAAGCCCAGCAGAATAAACATCAGAATGACGGGTAACTTCTTCATGGCTCTACCCTCCTTTCTGTGCTCTTCAGGCTGACGCCCTTCTTCTGTATGCGACGATACAGCAGGTCGTAGCTCAAGGTTACTCCTATGCGCGTCGGACCTATCCAGTTCCAACGATACTGACGCTTCTTAAACAGTTCGGGCTTCTGTGTCCACTTATAGTAGTAGAGTCCGTCACGATAGGCGAGATTCACAGGATTCTCGAACTGGTAGGGGTCGTACTTACAGCGGAAGAAGCCTAACTGTGCGCCGACCTCCAACTTCCAGCGGCCACTCTTACTGATAGGAAGCACATAGCCGGCACCTACTCCGGCACCGGCACCCTCGCCTACCCAACCGCGATTTTCATCGAAGCAGATTCCAAAGACCGCCAAGTGGGCATAGCCTTGTAAGTAGAAGCCCGTGTAGGCTTTTTTGTTATATATTCGGGCGGGGTCGCTCTTCTTGGCCCCACGGGCATACCAGCGTGCCTCCACTTGATAGTTTCGGAACTGGAAATACTTGTGGGCATTATAGTCCTGCCACCAAGGCATGTCAAACGAAGCACCGAAGGTAAAGTGACCGCCCAGCGGATAGTACTCTATCGCCACGTTGGGTATCGGAGCCCAACGGTCGTAGCCAGGAATATAGGCGCCATAGAGCAGCAGGTTGGTCTTCACAGACAGCATTTTCTTACGCAGCAAGAACTCCTCACGGGGCAGTGCAGACAGCATAGGAACAGGTAATTCGGGCTGCTGCATTGGGGGAAGTATAGTCTCCCGGAGAATCTGTGGGTCAAGTGTCACCTGAGGCAACTGACGGAAGAACAGCATAAAGCGAGCAGCACGCAACTCAGGGAAGTAGGTCTTCAGCAAGTGTTTCCAGAGGCGTCCTTGCTGAACTTTCATCAGCGCCTGCTTCAATCTTTTTTCGTCGTTCTTGCCCAGATAGTAGTCGCAGAGATCCTTTACGTAGTTGTAGTTCGGGTCACCGGCCTGCTTCATAGCAATACACAGCGAACGGTAATCCTCAGTGACATAGTCTTCGCTGAGTCGTTTGATGGTAGCATTGCGGAAGTCGCTGAACGAGATGCGCTGCTTTACGAAATCAGACAGTGCCTTGCCACGCTTCTCACTCAGCATCTTGTTGAACGAGTAGGGGCCTTCAGGAGAGGCTGCACCACGAATGACGATACCCACCAGACTCAAGCTGTCCTGATTGACACGGGGCAGTACAATTTGATCTAACTCATTGAGTATCTTATCGTTCTTGGGTAAATCAAACTTGTTAACGGGGAATACCACCTTGGCACAGCTATTGAAGAAGTCTTCGTCCGTCAAGCGGATGGAGTCTCTTTTCTCCACAAACCAGATATAGGGATAATCTTTGTTGATGCGGCTTGTGACAGGAACAGACTGTTGGGCCATCACTTGCAACGCAAAACTCATGAGCAAAAGCAACAATCCACAGCATCTTTGAGCACGATAATTATCGTACCGAAAAATAGAGCTATATGACGCACACTTTTTCATGAGTTTTAAGTTGTGGTTTTTTAACTTTAGTCGCGTTTTGTCGAGCTTTATGGCAGCGTCAACTATTAATATTTGCAAAATTAGGATGAATTGTTGAATTATGCAAACATTTTGTCGATTATTTTAATAATACGCGCGTTTTTTCTTGATTTTGGTCAAAAGTGGTAAAAAACAAACAGCAAAATGGAGTTTTTTCGTTAAAAAAACAGCAACCATCGGATTGAATTGTCTTTTCTTCTTGAAATAGAAGCCCGAAAGGGTAAAAATGTTAGAAATAATTATTTACACTATTACATCAAATCGAGTCAGAAAGCCACCACACTCTCGAACAACAAAGTCAGAGAGGCGAGCATCGAGGAAAGGTATATGCTAAAAGAGTATTGCAATTTTGAGAAACGTCTACAATCAACTATCCGTCTACGCAAAAATGCTATACGAGCGCTTCTACACCACCATTAAAAATTTTGAATAAATTCAGTTAGATTATCACCCTGTTCCATATCCAGTTTCTTACGGAGGCGATAGCGGGCCGTCTCAATGCTGCGCACAGAGGTATTGAGCAGTGAAGCCATTTCCTTGGAAGAAAGACCCATACGCAGGTAGGCACAGAGCTTGCGGTCGCTCAGTTTAAGGTCAGGGAAGCGTGCCGTGAGGCGCTGCATGAAGTTCTCATAGACCAGGTTGAAGTTCTCTTCAAACTTATCCCACCCCTCATCCTCATTGATATTCTGCTGGATATCGTGACGTATCTCCTTAATCTTGTTGGTGATACGCGCTTTGGCCTCCTCACGGCGCACACTCTCAGAGAGCTCGTCCATCTGCGTATCGAGCGCCTGCAGCATGTCGTTCTTACGCATCAAGTTCATGGTAGAGTCAGCCAACTCACTCTGCCGATGCTTCAGTTCCGTCTCCAGTTGGTCGTTCTTCAGCTGCGCCACCTCACTCTTACGACGGTGTTCCTCAGCCTCCAGACGAGCCTGCTGTTCACGAAGTTGCATTTCCTTGCGCTCCTGCTCCATGCGGAACAACTCCTCCTGACGGCGCATCTCCTCCTCGTTCTTGGCAGCCAGTTCGCGCAACTTACGCTCCTGCATGCTCTTGATCCAATGAACGAAGAGCCATACCAAACAGACGGACAGCACCAAATAGATGATATAAGCCCACCACGTCTCATACCATGCCGGTTCAACATAGATAGTTATACTCTGTTCGTCCTCCACACCCGTGATGCGGTTCTTGGCCTTCAAGTGGAAAGTATAGGTACCACGTGAGAGTTGCGTGTACTCCTTGACACCGATGGTCTGCGGAGCATTCCAGTCATTTTCGTATCCCTCCAGCCAACACGTATACTCTATCTCCTGCGGTCTGACATATTCAGGCATAACGAAACGGAAACGGATAGAGTTCTGTTTATGGGGAATGCGGTAGACATAGTCCTGAGGCATGGGGTTGCAGGCATACAACTCTACCTCCCCCTCATTAGCGCCAATAATGCCCTGGAAGATGATGTGCTCTGGCTGTTGCTGGATGGCATAGTTGCCATTGACCAGGAAGAAGCCGTTGATGCTGTTATAGATTGCCTGGTTGTTCTCCAGAAAACTGGGATGACCAAGTATCATCTGTAATTCACGCTCCACATTCTTGTAGCAGATGGAGTCGACCTTGTACCCCCCATCCTGCTGGGGACGGGCCAGTGCAAAATAGCCAGGCTTGTAGGCCCACAACTGATGGGAAGGCGTCTCATAGATACGCAACGAGACACCATAGGTATTGAAGATACGGGTTATCTCGTTAGCTGGCTTCAGCACCTTACCCTTGCTATCATAGTAGTAGAAGCCATCGACACTGGAGACATAGATGCGGTCGCGAATCATACAGACAAGGTTGTTGTCGTCGACCAGCAAGCCATTCTTGCTGTTGAAGACCTGTGTCGTTTCCACCTTGCGTGCATCAGCAGAGAGCGTCAGACGGTAGACACCCTTCTGCCAGTGAGCCAGCCAGATAGCCCCGTCGGTAGCCTGCATGAAAACACTGCTATTCTCTGAGAAGCCCTCTACGCGCCCATCGTAGACCCACCGACCTGCCTCCTTACGCAGCAGGAAGAGTCCGCGGTAGTCACATCCTAACACCAAATCCGGATGTCCTTGCAGCGGTATGAAGTTCCACGTACCCTCGGGACCATTAACCTTAATAGCCGTCATGCCGTTAAGGATAAAGGTGCCGGCATCAGCACCACAGAATAGCGTGCCGTCAATCTCCTTTAATCCCCATATCTGACCTGTTATCTGTTCGACAGGCTGGGGATTGGGAGGTGTAGGACTGCTGACCAGCGGATAAGGAATGGTATAGAGTCCCTGATTGGTACCCAGATAAAGGCGGTCGTGCGTCTTCAGAGAGGCATAGCCTGTACCTATCGGACTATTGTTGCTCATCAGATAAGTCGATGGGAAGCCCTGCATGACATAGCTCACGCCCTGGTCCAGTCCGAGCCACACATTCTCTTGCTCGTCGAAGCGCAACGACAGCACCGTATTATTCTGCAGTCCCGTTTGACGGTTGGCATAGAGGGTCTGCCCTGTCTTGATATTGTACACCAGCAAGCCCTTGCGAACAGTACCAATGGCTATCCGGTCGTTTTGGATATCCGCACAGAACAGGTGGTGCTGGGCGATAAAAGGCGTCAGATGTTCTAAGAAAGGTACGGTCTGCTTGCCATCATAAGCGAACAGTCCATGCGTAGTGGTGGCAAATATCGCCTTATTGCCATAGGGCAAAACAGCTCTGATGGTTGTGCCATGCAGTGGTTCTGTACCCTCCAGGCGTTTCAGTTTTCCGTTGTCGACGAGATAGACATTCTCCCGACTGACGACAAAGAGCTGATCATTGACCAGTCCCATACACTCTATAATATAAGGTGTAGCCAAAGACTTCATCACGCCGTTGCGGTAGAAGAACAGGCGCGACTTACCTTGAAAGACGACGGTACCATCCTTCATTTTCACGATGCGCCAGATGTCGGCAAAGTCGTGTTCACCGGCAGACAGCGAGTCGCAGAGTGAATGATACTCGACAGAGAAATTACGGGGAGAGAGTTTATAATAACCGAACTCATCGCTACCTCCTGCCCAAACAAGGAGATTCTCCTCGTCGAAGAGGATAGAGCGGACGATACTGTAGTTGCGTAGTGGAAACACACGCCACCAATGACTGTCGAACTCCAGCAGTCCCTGATTGTTGGCAAACAGCAGTCTGTTGTCTGCCGTCTTCTGTATGCACCAGTTCTGGGTACCGCCACGATAGTCTGTTGCAGAATAGTTGCGCAGCATAGGATTTTGTGCCAGCAACGTACAAAAGCATGAGCAGAAGAGTGCTATAGTTATTAGAAGTCTCTTTGTCATTATTGGTAATATGTGTCAGTTTTGCTGCAAAAGTACAAAAATCACGGCAAACAAAAAAATATTTCCACAACAAAATGATTGTAGTAGTGCATTTTGAGGTATGCTGAGGGGCAAAAATGCCGTATTTAGGGACTTTCGCTATTATTCTGCGTAATAGAAGAAAAGAAAAAAGTGAGGTTTTTGTGTGGTCATTTTCTTGGGACTAAAGCATATTTATTGTAATTTTGCAGCGGTTAAAGAACTAAACAGGCCTGATGCTAACCAAAGTTACGCACAACCACTTTACAAAAACACATACAACCCAAAACAAAAAAACTTAGCAAAATTATGAAAAAACTGAGACATGTTCTCCTGCTGCTGATGGCGTTTACAGCCTTCACGACAGCCAATGCCCAGAAACTGAATGTCAAGGGCACAGTGGTCGACAGTCAAGGTGAGGCCGTTATCGGTGCCACAGTAAAAGAAAAGGGTACCCAGAACGGAACCGTCACAGACTTCGATGGACAGTTTACACTTCAGGTTGAGTCTGGAGCAACCATTGCTTTCTCTTATGTCGGCTATGTCGCCCAAGAGGTCAAGGCTACCCCTACCATGAGAGTTGTTATGAAAGATGACAGCCAGATGTTGCAAGACGTCGTTGTCGTTGGTTATGGTGTTCAGAAGAAGAGCGTCGTAACCGCCAGTATCGCCAAGGTTACCGCTGACGACCTGGCTGGCAAGGGTGCCGTCCGTATGGATAATGCCCTGAAAGGTCTGGCTGCCGGTGTTAACGTAACCTCTAACTCAGGTCAGCCTGGTGAAGGTTCACGCATACGCGTACGCGGTACAGGTACCATTAATAATAGTGACCCTCTATACATTGTCGACGGTATGCCTATCACTGGTGGTCTAGACATTGTCAACCCCAATGACATTGAGAGTATCGAGGTTCTGAAGGACGCTGCCTCTGGTGCCATCTATGGTGCCCGTGCTGCAAACGGCGTCATCCTCGTTACCACCAAGAAGGGTAAGCTCGGCAAGACGCAGGTGAACTACAACTTTTCTTACGGCTGGCAGAAAGCATGGAAACGTCGCGACGTGACCTCTGCTACTGAGTATGCCGTACTGCAGAACGAGTATGCACTGGCCGGAGGCTCAGCTCCTAAGTTTGACCCCCTCCACCTGACAGACTCTAACGGCGATGCCATCAGTGGCTTCGGTACCAACTGGCAGGATCTGGTCTTCAACGACAATGCTCCCGTGATGAACCACGATGTGACCATCAGCGGTGCTTCAGAGAAGGTCAACTACTACCTGTCAATGGGTTACTTCAAGCAGGATGGTATCGTTGGTGGCAACTACGGTCAGTCAAACTATGACAAGCTGACTCTGCGTTCTAACACCACCTATAACGTGCTGGATGCCGAGAAGGAGCGTAACTTCCTGAACAAGATTGACTTGAACGTCAATGTCAGCTACATCCGCACCCACTCTACCGGTATCGGCACCAACTCAGAGTATGGCTCAGTACTGGGTTCAGCCCTTTATCTGGCTCCCACACTGGCTCCTATTGCCAAGGGTGATGTTGCTACCGGCATGAGAACAGCCTACGAGCAAGGTGGCAAGTATCAGTTGCCCGCCGACGAGTATGGCAACCCCTACACCATCCCTGGCTACTTCGGTACCTATCAGGAGATGAACAACCCGCTGGCTATGCTGTCACTGAACCCCACCAAGAACTGGAGCCACCACTTCATGGCTAAGTTCGGTTTCGACGTACAGTTGTGGGATAACCTGAAATACCACTTCAACTACAATGCAGACTTCTCATTCTGGGGCAACGAAGGTGCAACGCTCACCAAGTACCGCCTGTCAGGTAACAACCAGGCTGAGCACACCTCTGTCAGCATGTATAAGGCACAGAACACCCAGTGGCAGATTGAGAACACGCTGACTTACGACAAGCAGATTGGCAAGCACAGCATTGCTGTTGTCCTTGGTCAGTCAGCTCTGAAATATAAAGGTGACGACCTGAGCGGTTGGAAATGGAACATCATCAACAACGACAAGCCTTACCTGAACTATACCAACCCCATCATGGAGTGGAATGAAGACCACACTGACGTACAGGTTCCCTACGGTGTCGGTGGCGGCATCTGGACAGAACATCATCTCGCTTCTTACTTCGGTCGTGTTTCTTATAACTACGACGAGCGCTACATGCTGCAGGCTACCATCCGTCGTGACGGTTCAAGCCGCTTCGGTCCTAACAACAAGTGGGGTACCTTCCCCTCATTCTCACTGGGTTGGAATGTCACCAACGAGCCATTCTTCCAGAAAGCCAAGGAGGCTGCCAAGCTGTCTAACTTGAAGGTACGCTTCTCTTGGGGTAAGAACGGTAACGAGCAGATTGGCGACTTCGCATATACCGTGTTGACCGCCATGGGCAACAACGTACTCTTCGGCAACCCTGTTACCAAGCAGTCAGGTTCTAAGGCTACCGCTATTGCCAACCCCGACCTGAAGTGGGAGGAGAGTGAGCAGACCGACTTCGGTATCGACCTGGGTTTCTTCAACAACAAGCTGACCTTCACCGTTGACTACTTCATCAAGAAGACCAATGGTATGATCATCGCTATGCCTATCCCCTCTTACGTAGGTGAGAACAAGCCCCTCGGCAACGTGGGTGACATGGAGAACAAGGGTATCGAGTTCGAACTTGGCTACAAGTTTAACATTGCTGACGCACACTTCGCCATCAAGGGTAACGCTTCTTACCTGAAGAACACCCTGAAGAATCTGGGTAACGACACTGGTTTCCTGAACCTCGACGGTGTACAGGGCATCAGCGGTGGTGGCACACGTGCCGAGAACGGCAAGCCCTTCCCATTCTTCTATGGTTACAAGACCAATGGCATCTTCCAGACATGGGACGAGGTCAATGCCTATACCAAGGACGGCAACCTCATCCAGCCTAACGCACAGCCTGGTGATGTACGCTTTGCCGACCTGAACGGTGACGGTAAGATTGACGATAACGACCGTACAGATATTGGTAACGGTACTCCTGACTGGACCTTCGGTCTGAACCTGAACGCTGACTGGAAAGGCTTCGATTTCAACCTGTTCCTGCAGGGTGTTAGCGGCGCTGACATCTTCGACGCTACCTATCGTACCGACGTCTTCTCTGGCAACTATCCTACCTGGATTCTTGACCGCTGGACTGGTCCTAACACTTCAAACAAGGTTCCCCGTATTGGTGCCAACACCAACAACAACTGGAACATGTCTGACATGTACGTCTTCGACGGCTCTTACCTGCGTCTGAAGAACATCTCACTGGGTTACACCATTCCACAGCACATCACACAGCTGGCAGGCATCAGCCGTTTCCGTGTCTACGTGATGGCAGAGAACCTGTTCACCTGGACCAAGTATCACGGCTTCGATCCAGAAATCGGTAACGGTGGTACCTCACTGGGTATTGATAAGGGTATCTATCCACAGGCCCGCACATGGACTGTCGGTTTCAATCTCTCATTCTAAATTCTCAAAATAGCAACACAATATGAAAACAAATAAATTTCTTTTGACGGGAATGCTCCTCTCAGCAATGGCTTTCACCGGTTGCACAGAGTCGTTCCTGGAGGTTGACAAACCCGATGGTGACAACCTCGACACCTACTATACCAATCAGGAACACATCGAGGAGGCCGTGATTGCCGCCTACGACCCCATCCACTGGCACGACTGGGGACTGGGACAGTATAATGCCTATAACATCTGTGCCGACATCATGAGTGACGACGTCTATGTAGGCGGTGCCAACTATGACGATATGAAGCACTGGCACATGCTGGCTGACTTCGTAGGTAATGGCGACAACACACTCGGAACGCTGTGGACCATTGACTACAGCGGTATCAAGCGCTGCAACGACGCCCTGTTCTATATGGACAACTATGCTGCCGGCAAACTGAGCAGCGAATATGAGGCTAAGGCCCGTGCTCAGGTACGTGCTATGCGTGTGTACTACTACAATAACCTGTGGCACTACTTTGGCAATATTCCTTTCTATCTGCAGAATCTGGGAGAACCTCCCTACACCGCTCCTCAGCTGAGTGCTGACGAAGTGTACAACAAGTTGATTGTCGAACTGGAAGAGGTACTGGCTTCCGACGTTCTGCCCATGAAGTGGGACAATGCCAATGCCGGACGTGTCAGTCAGGCTATGGCCATCATGATGTATGCTGAGATGGTTGCTTACCAGAACGACGAGTCTCGTTTCTCTAAGGCCCTCACCTATCTGAAGGCCATCATCGGCAGCGGTCTGTATGACCTGTTCCCCAACTTCAAGGATTACTGGGACACCGCCAACGAGTGGAACCAGGAGTCTATCTGGGAGATCAACTACGACAAGGACATCACCGAGCGTGACTGGGGAGATGCTGCTATCAACATTGGTGGTATGGTTATCCCAACCCTGATTTCTCCGAACCAGTATCCTGGCGACGATGAATGGGGTGCAGGTCAGGACGGCTGGGGCTTCATGCCCATCCGCAAGGCAGTGAAGACACTGCTGGCTGGCGACAACCGTCTGGCAGGTACCGTCTGGGAGCCCACACTGGCCTATACCAAGCGTAATGCTGACACTGGTCTGTGGCTGCAGAAGTATCGTCCCTACGAGAAGAACAACAAGCCTGCTGTATCTTCAGCCAACCTGAACTACAGCAACAACTTCCGCTACTACCGCTACGCTGAGGCCCTGCTCTATGCTGCTGAGTTTGCCGTACGTACAGGTGCTGACCAGACCAGTGCAGACCAGTGGGTTACTAAGGTTCGCCAGCGTGCCGGACTGGGTGCTATCAGTGGTGTCACCATCGACAACATCCTTACCGAGCGTCACAAGGAGTTCATTGGTGAGGGCAAGCGCTACTTCGACCTCGTACGTGCTGAAGGTATTGCTGGTGTTTCTGCCCAGAACAAGGCTACCGGTGCACTCATTCCACTGGATCCCGCTACGGAGGGTGTAGCTGCTGATGCTGCCATCCGCACACGTGCCTGGACTGCTAACAAAAAGTACATCCCCATTGCACAGGCTGAGCTTGACTCTGACCCTGAACTGAAGCAGAATGCTGCTTATTTCCAGTAATTTAACACAACCTCATTCAGAAGACTATATTATTATGAAAAAGATATTTTCAAACATCATTGGTCTCATGACCATCGGCTTGGCTTTCATGGCCTGCTCGCCTGAGGACCACAATGGTGTAAATTTGGGCCAGATTCCTGTGGCCAGTGACTATGCCGGCAAGATTTCTGTCGACGTAGACCAGGCAACCAATACTGCCACCTTTACCTTTGCCTATACAGAAGGGGTAACACCTGTATGGGTTGTTGACGGAACAGAGTATTCTACCAACACCACGTTTAAGAAGTATTGGCGTAAGAAGGGTGAATACAACGTTCAGTGCTTTGTAAAGAACAAGAATGGCATCAGTGATGGAGCCATTGACAACAAGGTCACTATTGAGAAGACGAAGATGAACGGCTTTGCCGGCTTTGACGTAGAGAGCCCCGACAACCTGATGAAGGGTGTTGTGGCAGACAACTTCAGCACATGGTTTGCCAATTCTGGATGGGCAGAGTTGGATCCTCAACCCGCTAAGCCAACCTTTGTGAATGGCGAATATCGCTTCCACTTCGACGAAGTAGGTCCAGACCGATGGCAGGGGCAGCTGGCTTTCAACCACATGCCTGTAACCATAGAGGCTGGTAAGAAGTATGACTTCTCTATGATTGTCACTTCTACCAAGGAGCTTCCCGGTCTGAAGATTAAAATATGTAATGGTGCTGATGGTGCCGGTGACGCTCCCGTTCTGATGGATAAGGATTTCGCTATCCCCGCTGACGAGCCTCTGTGCGTATTCGGCACACTGCTGGAGGGTTTCGACTGCGCCAACGACCTGAAGATTGTCTTCGACTTCGGTGGTAGCAACTACCCTGCTGATGTTATCTTCGAGAATCTGGTTATCATTGACCACGATAAGAACAAGATAGAAGCTCCCGATGAGACGATTCCCGTCACATGGTGTGCAGTAGACTCTCCCGACAACCTCGGTGCAGGCTTCAACACACTGGGTACCATGAAGTTCTGGTGGGCTGACGCAGGCTGGGGCCAGGTAGGCGATCCTGCCTACAGCTTTGCGGACGGTGTTTACACCATCACTGCTGTAGACAATGGTGGTAGCGAGTGGCAAGGACAGACCTCTATTGAAGGTGTCAGCATTGACATGGAGGAAGGTGCCTTCTACGATATCAAGTGCAAGGTAGTATCAAGTGCTGCCATTGGCCGCTACACCTTAAAGATTTGCCAGACTGACGATGACAACAACGCATTGTTCTACAAAGGCGATCTGAAGTTGGAAGAGGGTGATAACATCGTAGAGTTCACACATCTGAAGATGACTGCTGCTGCCAGCACTATGAAGTGGATCTTCGACTTTGGCGGTACTCCTGGCGGAACAACGCTGAAGGTGAGCAACTTCATCCTGCAGAAGCACAACCCGAAATAAGCCGTTTGTTTAAAAGATTAGTTTCTACCAGCGGGCAGACCACCATTAAAAGTGGCTGCCTGCTGTTTCCCGTTAAATAAAAAATCGTATAATGAACTACAGAACGACAAGATTTTTCCTGAGCATGATGCTGCTGCTATGTGGCACCACATTCATGGCTTGTGGCAGCGACAGCGCCGACGACAACGGTGGCACAGCATCTGCCACCATCACCCTGTCAGTCAAGAACCTGGAGGTACCTGCCATTGGCGGCAGCTACACCATCGACGTGAAGCAGACAGGCCGTGAGTGGAACGCCAGGGCAACAGTTGAATGGCTCAAGGTAACGACAACAGGCTCTACCTCACAGACTGGCACCATTGCCGTCGTGGTAGCTCCCAACAAGGGCGCTGAGCGCACCGCAACCATCACGGTGAAGTCAGGACTGACGAGTGAGTTTATCACTGTCACCCAGGGAACAGCCTTGCAGGTGTCAGCTCAAGAGCTATACTTCAGTTCACGCGGTGAGACACTCATCGTCGATGTGACCAGCAGTGCTGAGTGGACAGCGACGACCAGTGAGAGCTGGATCTCCACGCAGAAAAGCGGCAACACCTTAGCAATTACCACACAAGCCAACGATGCGACAACAAAGCGTACGGCCACAGTGGAAATAGCCACCGCCACAGAGAAAGTCACCATCGCCGTTGCACAGGAGTCTGCAGAAGACCGTGAGATGAATATCCCCGATGGTTACAAGCTGGTATGGCACGACGAGTTCAGCGAGGGCAACCAGCTGAACAGCAGTGACTGGGAGTGGGAAACCTGGGAGAAAGGAAATGTGAACAACGAGTTGCAATACTACCGTCCCGGTACACAGACCATCGACGGCAAGCACACCACAGAGATTATCGACGGTCGTCTGTACATCAACTGTTTCAAGGGCACCGACGGCAAGGTCTATTCCGGTCGTGTCAACGCCAAGAACAAGGGTAAGGGCTGGCAGTATGGCTACTTCGAGGCTCGCATTCTGTTGCCCAAGGGTAAAGGCACCTGGCCTGCCTACTGGATGATGCCCATCAGTGTCGACTGGAACACAGAGAAATGGCCCAAATGTGGTGAGATAGACATCATGGAGGAGGTGGGCTGCGTACCCAATGAGGTGTCATCCAGTCTGCACTCCGAAGGACACAACCACACCAACAACACGCAGGTCACTCAAGCCCGCAACATCGGTACTGCTGAGACAGAATATCACGTCTATGCACTGGAGTGGACAGCTGACTATATCAAGACATACGTTGACGGACAACTGCTGCTGTCGTACAACAGCGACCATACCGTATACAACTATCCATACGACAAGCCCTTCCACCTGATACTCAATCTGGCATGGGGCGGCGACTGGGGAGGCATGAAAGGTGTTGACGAGTCTGCCCTGCCCCTCTCTATGAAGGTAGACTATGTCCGTGTATTCCAGAAGAAGTAAGACACCCGCTGACAGCCTACTACTACAAGACCTCACTTTCCACTGCTATTGGTGAAAAGTGAGGTTTTTGCGTAGCGAAATATTTGGCGCGGAAGAGATTCCGCGCTAATTTTGTGCCCAGAAAATCACGAATAACTTAAAACAAAATGCGTATGAAATTCTTTACAAAAAAAATGGTTTTCATGGCTATGTCCATGTTTGCAATGACAAGTGCACATGCACAGTACATCACTGAGGCACCTGCTAATGGTTTCAATTTTGCCAACGGCAAGGACTATATCGTCATCTATACCCCTGATGCACAAGTTACCGCTATGGGCAGCAAGGTGCTGAGCAATCAGAACCTGGATCCCAACCGAGTAGACAACCAGTTCTACTACTGGACAGCACAATGGGATGCCAAGCTCTTTACCTTATATGATATAGAGGACACACACAACAACTCATGGGGTGGTACAGACAAGCTAGACATGACTCCTCTCTTCGACTGGGGTGCTGGTCACTTCGGAGCGAAGGCAAAGGCCTACGATCTCTCTTGTGTTACAGAGGACCATATATTGCACATTGGCTTTATGAACATCGGTTCAGAGAATGCTGCCAAGAACTTCAAATTCAACTTCGGTCCTAACACAGAGATTCAGCTTATTGTCAACAAGGCTGTTGGCCAGGCTGTCGGCAACCTGGTAGGTGTAGGTAATGCGCCAGACCTGAACAAGTGGTACTATCTGGATATTCCCATCAAGGACCTGCTGGACGAAGAAGGCGACTTCGGTTTTGAGTGCGACTTCAGCAAGCCTACAAGCGACATTATCTTCAACGCCGGTTTCGATGGTGCTACCGTATCAAAATATACCCAAGGGGCTGTTGATCCCGACACTGGCATGTACAGCATTACGATTACTGAGAAAGGTTCTGCCCTGGCTATCGACGGCGTATTCCTCTACAAGAAGGATGTCACTGGCATAAAGAACATCACCCCTGCCCTCTCTCATAGCGAGGGAGCATGCTACAACCTCTCTGGTCAGCGTGTCAGCAATGACTACCGCGGTATGGTTATCAAGGATGGCAAGAAGTTTCTGAGATAAAAAAAACGGAGAAGACAGATGAGAACGTTAGGTTTAGTTATAATAATAGGTTTGATGGCTGCAGCCCCTTTCAAGGGGGCTGCCCAAGCCATTGAGGGTGCTCCCGAAGGCTACTCACTGGTGTGGCAGGATGAATTTAACGGAACAGCCCTGAACGAGAACATCTGGAACATCGAAGTCAGTGGTTCAGGTGGTGGCAACCAGGAATTGCAGTACTATCGTCGTGAGAACGTCAGCGTAGCCAATGGCAATCTGGTACTGACTGCCAAGCGCGAGAACTACCAGGGCAAGGCCTTTACCTCAGGACGTATCAACAGCAACCAGAAGGCAGCCTTCAAGCATGGCATCATGCAGGCTAAGATTAAGTTCCCCAAGACCGCCAATGGTCTGTGGCCTGCCTACTGGATGATGGGTAACGATATCAACAAGTACGGATGGCCTCGCTGCGGTGAGATAGACATCATCGAGATGGGTCACTTCAATGCTATCACGGGTAAATATGCCGGATGGCAGGACCGCTACTTCAGCGGTACGCTGCACTATGGTCCCAGTGCCAGCAACGAAGACCACCAGCAGAACTCACAGGAGTTTGACAGAGACAAGTTTGAAGCCATCGGCGCTGTAGAGGGTGACTACCACATCTTCACCATCGAGTGGGACGGCGACTACCTCTATATGTACTATGATCTGGAGAGATATACTAATGCCAAGAAGCGCCAGGCACTCTACTTCACCCTGAACATCACGAAGAGCGATGCTGTATATGCCCCCGGCCACTACTTCCAGAAGCCTTTCTACTTCCTGTTCAACCTGGCCGTCGGTGGTACCTTCACCAATATCTTCAATGCCTCAGGCATCACAGCACTGCCCAACGCAGGCGACGAGGCACAGATGTTTGTAGACTGGGTGCGCGTCTATCAGTTGGACGACGACCAGGATGCCCAGTATCTCTACTATGATGAGAATGGTGAAAAGAAGACCAACATTCCTGACGAGCCAGAGCCCGAGCACCACGACGACACAATCACTCCGCTGAGCAGCTTTGCCACAGAGGCGTTGGATGCGGAAGGTGTATCTACCTTTGACTTCAGCGATGTAGAGGCTGCTGTGCTCATCTCTACCAGCGACGGTGTGAAAGGTCATCTGCTGGAGGCTGGCGCTCAGGTAACAGACTACAATGTCAACAACGACAACCGCAACCTTTACGTCTGGGACAACACCTACGTTCCCGTCAGCCGCGAAGGCAAGACGAACTCCTTTGGCTGGGACGAGGGTTATAATATGTTCACCGTAGCCAGTGTAGGCTGGAGCGGACTGGGCTTCAACATCAGAAATGAAGACCTCTCCATGATTGACGACAGCTACTGGTTGCACTTCGCCATGAAGGGCGACGACCAGGAACAGCATACCTCTCATCAGATTACCATCAGTCAGGCCAACTTCATCGTAGGCCGCAGCGACGGCAAGCTGGCCAGCATTGGCGACTTCAAGCGCGATGGCAAGTGGTACTACTTCGACATTCCCGTCAAGGCTCTGCGCCAGTTTACTGACCCCATGCTGAAAGGAAATGCACAGGTCTTCGACGACAACATCGTAGCCTTTATGAGCGGTGGTACGACAGACAGCGAACTGAACTTCGACAACATCTTCTTCTATAAGAGCAAGACCAAGGAGATTCCTACCTATACAGACAGTGAGGGGGACTTGGGCAAATATGGCTATAAGAGTCTGAAGGAGGACGGTACGTCAGCCTTTGACCTCAACGAGGTAGGCGACATGGTCGCTATCACACTGACGGAAGACTTGTGGAAAGGTGTGACCAGCGACGGACAGTATCTGGACACCGACCTGCTGAAGCAGGAGCACGACTACTCTCAGGGCAACGACTTCTACGTATGGGGCGACAACACGCTCATCAGCCGCAAGGAGGGTGAGACGGTGACCAACTCTACCGGTGTCTACACAGGTGCAGTCACCTCATGGGCCTCAGCAGCCAATCCTGGTTGGAACGGTATGGGCTATTCCACCAATGCAGTCCGCGACCTGTCGATGATTGACGACACATACTATCTGCACTTCAGCGTGCGCAGTGATGCTGCCGTAGGACATGTTCCCGTACGCTTCCGCATCGGTTCTGAGGATGCTGATGCCATCCTGACGCTGGGGGCCTACAGCACGCATCCCCTCTTTGCCGACTTCCCCCGCGACGGCCAGTGGTACTCTTTCGACATCCCCGTGGCTGAGTTGAAGAAGTTGGGCAACCTGTGGACCAAGAAGAATGCTGACGGACAGTTGGCCGCCAAGGAGTATCTGTTCTGCATCAACACTATGGACACTTACTACAACGGCAGCTTCTTCTCTTACGACAACGTGTTCTTCTGGAACAAGAAGGACGGCACTGCTCCTGAGGTCAGCGACTTGGGCGACTTTGGCTACAAGAGCCTGGACGCAGCGGGCGAGAGCGACTTCTCCTTTGAGAACAAGGACTTCATCAACTTCAGCGTCTCTGAGGCAACCCTCTCTATGCAGACAGAGGGTGGCACGAAAGAGGAGAACATCGTAGCAGGATACTACACACTGAACAACTGGGAAGGCAATACCTATACCAACGGCACCAAGAGTGGCACTGTCGTCAACTCCTTCGGCATCGAGGGACAGGGCTGGATAGACTGGGTGGTAGGTACGAAAGGCTGGTCTGGCGGCGGCTTCCTCGAAGACAAGGGTGCTGACCTGACCATTCTGGAAGAGGGCGACTGGTATCTGCACTTCGCTATGCGTGGCACAGACCAGTGCAACCACCTGGTAGGCTTTGCCGAGTCACGTTTCACCATCGGCGGTACTGCCTTCGACCAGAACACCCCCATCGTCGGCAACTACAAGCGCGACGGCGAGTGGTACTCCTTCGACATTCCCTACAGCTATATCAAGCAGAAATTCCCCGCACTCTATACTGGCAATGGCGGACAGACAGCATGGAAGGGCAATCTGGTGTGGTTTATGAGTGGTGGACACACGGGCGACGAGCTCCAGATGGACAATGTCTTCTTCTGGCGCGAGAAGGTGGCTCCCTCCAGCATTCAGCTGACAACCAACAGCCAACAGCCAACGGCTAACAGCCTGTACTACGACCTGAGCGGTCGCAAGGTGGCTTGCAACGCTGCAGAGGCTCGCCAGTTGAGAAGGGGCATCTATATCCATAATGGCAAAAAGATTGTTATCAGATGATTCATCGTTTTATAGTTATAGTAGTTAGTTTGTTAGTTGTATCCAGCACTACCGCCTTGGCACAGCAACGCAGTGCCAAGCGCGGAGTAAGCTGGGATGAGAAAACCCAAGCGTTAAGCGCCAGTGTCATCGGGAAGATGGCTCCTGGCGTTTGCTGGGTTTACAACTGGGGTGTTGCTCCTACGGGGACAGCAGACAATCTGGGGCTGGGCGATGGCAAAATGGCCTTTCTGCCCATGTGCTGGAACGACAACTTCAACGAGACCCAGTTGCGCAACTACCTCAGCCAGCACCAAGGTGAGACGAGATACCTGCTGGCCTTTAACGAGCCTAACCTGTCGTGGAATGTGGGTGGTGCTCAGATGACACCTGAGCAGGCTGCCACGGCGTGGCCCAAGGTGAAGCAGATAGCTGCTGACTACGACTTAGAGATTGTAGCACCTGCCCTAAACTTCACAGGAGACAAGGTGGGTGACAGAGTATGGGAGCCCTTTGCCTGGTATGACGAGTTCTTCCGACTAGTACCTGATGCGGGTGTCGACTATCTCTGTTTCCACTCCTATATGAACTACTATTCAGCCGTCAACTGGGTAACTACGGAGTATTTCTATACTGACAAGGAGGAGAGTGACCTGTTCTACTCCACCAACCGAGCCAAATATCCGCATCTGGTGCAGTACTTGGAGAACTACAAGGAGGCGCATGGACACTTTCCACGTATGTTCCTGACGGAGTTCTGCTCTTATTCGGGCAATGAATATCCCTACAAGGCAGCCATTACGCGCGACTTCCAGATAGACCAGATGACGCAGAAGCTGCAGAAGCTGGAGAAGAGCGACCTCGTGGCTGGCTATGCATGGTTTATGGGGAACATTGCGCAAGGTGCCAACGAGTGGCCCTACATGAGTATCTTCCAGAGCAACACGCCAACGAGCGAGCTCTCTGAACTTGGCAAGGTGTATGTCCACATGTCGTCATTCGACCAGGAGAAATACTACACTCATGGTGAACCTATCTTAGCCAAAGACTATATCGATGCTGCCATGGACGACCAGCAACCCAAGGTGCGTCCGAACACGGAGACGGGCAGCGACATTCCCCTGCAGGTGCAGTGGGGCGGCAGTGCCTGGATGTCCTATCAGGTTGACATCGCCACAGCAGGCAGCTACGAGTTGACGCTCCACATGCAGTCGACGGCAGCCGCCAGCATGCGTCTCTATCGCAATGCCACTGGTGCTGCCAACAAGTTGATGGACACCACTGCCCTACCCTCTACAGGTGGCAGCTGGACGGATGTCACCATACAGGTCACGCTGCCCGCAGGCAAGTATGCCCTGCTTTTATACAACATGAGCAACACCAATGTGCTGCTGAACCAGTTGCAACTGAACGGTACGGGTAGTGGCATCGGCAACACCCCTGCCTGCTCCAAGGGTAAGGAAGATGGCTACTACACACTGAGTGGAGTAGCCATCAAAAAACCACAACGAAAAGGATTGTACATTTATCATGGTCGCAAGGTCGTGATGTAACATAAAAGCGGTTCCCTCGATGGGGAACCGCTTTTCGTTTGTCTTCATCTCAGGTCTTGACGCACTACTTCGCGCACTGGAGGTTTGCTTCAAGCTGTGCCACAGAGCTGGCTCCGACGAGTACAGAGGTTACACCTTCCTGTGCCAGTATCCAGCGCAGTGCCGCTTCACTGGTTGTCTGGCCTTTCGCCTCTGCCTCAGCCTTCAACTTCATCACAAAATCCAAGAGTTCGGGAGTCAGCTGCGAAGACTTGAGAAATTCCTCCTTCGCCATGCGCGAGTCGGCAGGAATGCCATTGATATAGCGGTCTGTCAACAGCCCTTGAGCCAATGGCGAGAAAGCAATGAAGCCCACCCCACTCTCCCGACAGAACGAGAGAATGCCCTCATCTATTGGTTCGCGATTAATCATATTCAGTCGACCTTGATAGATGAGCAGGGGGACATCGTGCTCTCTGAGGTACTTCTCGCCCAAGCGCAACTGTTCCAAGGGCCAGTTAGAGATACCCACATAGAGTGCCTTGCCCTGACGGACAATGTCTACCAGCGCCTGCAGCGTCTCCTCAATAGGCGTATTAGGGTCGTAGCGGTGGCTGTAGAACAGGTCGACATAGTCCAGGTGCATGCGCTTCAAACTCTGATCCAGACTGGCCATCAGGTATTTGCGCGAACCCCATTCACCATAAGGTCCGGGCCACATGCCATAGCCTGCCTTGCTGCTGATGAACAGCTCGTCGCGATACGGGCGGAAGTCGTCGTCCATCAGTCGGCCCACCGTTTCCTCGGCACTACCAGCAGGAGGTCCGTAGTTGTTGGCCAGGTCAAAGTGTGTAATTCCGTGGTCAAAGGCATAGTGGGTGATGGCCCTACTCCTCTCGTAGGTGTCCACGCCACCAAAGTTGTGCCAGAAACCCAGGCTCACCTTGGGCAGCATAACGCCACTGCGCCCACATCGCTCATAAAAGTTAGCATCATCGTACCGATGATTTGAAGCCATGTAAAAATCATTCTGTTCCATAATTGGGTTAGTTAAGACAAAGTGTTGTTTTCTTAGCTTACAAAGGTACACAAAAATAAGCAAAACACAAAAGAAAACCTTGTTTTTATTTGCATTGCCCCCACGATAATCATCATTCAACCCAATTGAATTTTTTATAATTTTGCGGAAATTGCCTACATTGCCTACACATCTTACATTCTTAACTGATACACAGCAAGTTACACAATGTAAGCAAAAGAAAGTTTATGTAAGCAGATGAAAAAGCAAATGGAGCCAAACAAAAGCGTTACGGAAGGGCAACAACAAATGTAAACCCTGTTTATGACTAACGTAAAGTCGAGTCAACGTAAATTAAAATTAAGTTAAACCCGGGTCAACCCTTATCGTGAGTAAGGCTCCAAGTAGTCAACTAAAATCGTTAAACTACAAACGGGAGTTCGTTCCACAGCCTGGAAAGATATTTCCACAGCCTGGAAAAATGTTTCCACAGCCTGGAAAATGTTTCCTAGGAGCACTCACAAATCATCCTTGCCATCTCGTTCAGCTCTAAGCACTGCCCACGCTTGATGGTCAGTTTCTCATTATGGTGCTCCCATGGAGCAAGAATCAGCAATTGACCTTTGGCACAGGCATCCATTCGTTTGCCGCCAGGTTTAGCCAAGTCAGTAAAGCCATTTTCTTGCAGATAGATTAGTGGTAGCCCTTCCTCAAAGACTGCTCGCATGATGGTCTTCTCGCCCTTTGAGATGGCTGGCGATACAAGCACAGCCCCCTGACGGGCAGCCTGTAGATAGGTTTGAAGCTTTGCCTGCAGCTCTGTTTCCTTGATGCTCCTAGAGCATTGTACTTGAACCTTTAATGGCCGTTCCAACAGGAATCGGTTGCCAATGGCAGAGAAGCGCTGCCCTGCATATACAAGTCCTCGTTGCACCCGAAAGAGTTCAGGATGCTCCCGCTTCATCAGTAGGCGGCGAGGGTTGTCTTTCAAGTAGTTAAGCCAATGCTCCAGTTGCCCGTCTCTGAGCAATATCTGGTCGTTAAAGCCTTTGGCAAAGAGCAGCCCGTTTTCTCGCTTCTGTTGGGCGTGTTGCTGTGCCACAGCAACCAACTCCACGGGCATCGTCTCGCGAAAGGCTTGATTGCAGGCCTGCTTTACGCCCAGCAGCACCTTGCCTAATGGTTTCTCCATCTTTGTCTGTACAAACAGAATGGCGTGCAGATGGTCGGGCATCATTTGTAGCGCTATCACCTTCACTTCAGGATGATGGCAGCCTATCGTCTGCCAAATGTCAGCGATAGCTTTCCCTAATGGCGACAACTCGATGTGGGGAGCTTCTACTGACGGCTCAACAGCCTCGCTACGCCCCACCACCTTTCCGAAAAGTGGCTTACGCCCCTCTGTCGTCATCGTAATCATATACATTCGCCGCGCCGTATAGTCGTTGTCTATACAGCGCCGTTGCATTGATGGTTTCTTCTCTCCAGCAAATACTTTCTGGCTCTCAAACTTTGCCCTATCCATAGTTTTACAGGACAAAGATACAACTTTTTCTAATATTATAGTACCTCATTTCCTAAAAAGTGAGGTTTTGACGTGGTGATTTTTTTGCTACCTATTTATTATGCCACTATCTTTGCACCCAGAAATTTACTCATAACAAATAACTAAAAAGCAATTATGAAAAAAACAATTTTACTTTTATGTGCAATTGTCGCTTCGCTAGGGATGGCGTGGGGTGCTGACAATATGTTGACCAGCGGGAATTTGCCAATCATGCTGCAACGCTCTAATCATGTGTACACGGATGCAGAGCGTGGCCTGCTTGTAAACGGTGTGAAGTCATCGTCAGAAGATGCCAGTGTCAACCTGAATATCTATTATGATAACAAGAACGACGGTTTTTATTTTGACCTCGGTGAAGCTAAGAAACTGGGTTTTGTGAAGATTTACTGGACAGGCAAGCATTGTACCAACTATAAGATTTATGCTAGCAATACGGTTCCCACGCTGGAGGCTCCTGGAAATGAGATTGGAAACTTCAATGAAGTTGGTGCTTTGAGTGAAGCTACCCGATACAAGTCATATGTTGGTGCGTACGGGGCTACATATCGTTATGTTGCATATATTCCGGATGAAACTGCCAATTTTTATGGTTCTCAGATGTCAGAGTTTGAGATATTTGCCTACAAAGATCAAACCTTAGGCAGCATTACATTGCCATATTGTATTTGGAGTGCAACACAGGGTTTTGGAGGTATCTCTGCTACCGTATCTGACGTCGATGGTGATGACTTTGCGGGTGCTGTAACTCTTTCTTGGGAAGGAAATGCACCTGTAGGGGCAGTAATTGATGGTATGAATTTAACATTTGGTGCTGCATCGGGTGCAGGTACATATACTTTGAAGGCCACCAGTGGTGGAACATCTGTAACAACACCTGTCTATATGATAGGAACTAATCCAGATGCTCCAACAGCAAATGCCGCTGACGTTCTTGCTATTTATAGTGACACTTATAGCGCAAATAATTATGACGGCTGGGGAACTGGTTATCAGTGGGGATATGCAGCTAAAGATATCATACCCATCAATGGTAATAACTGCGTACGCATTCACAATGTAGGAACATATGGATTCCCTTATCCTGATGCAGATTTAACCCAATACACAAAGTTACATTTTGATATTTATACTACCGCTGTAACAACAGGACATGTGATGATAGAAAAGACTAATATCAACAATATGTCATTCACTACAACTGCTGGTGCATGGAAACATGTTGCAATTGACTTAGCAGGTCTTACAATGGCTCAAGATGGTAATCGATGGGTGGATATTTTTGTGGGAGAAAATAATACCGACAAATCGCGTGACGTGCTGATTGACAATGTATATTTTGAAAACGAGATTCCCGTTGTTCCTACGACTTCTATCACAGTAACTGCTCCTGCTGCAACAGTTGCTGTTGGCAAGACTCTCCAGCTGACAGTAAAGAACCAAGGAAACAACACACTTGATCCCAGTGATATCACCTTCGTAAGTAGCGACGATACGAAGGCTTCAGTCAGTGTTGATGGTGTTGTTACTGGTGTGGCTGAAGGTGACGTTACTATTACTGCAACTGTTAAGGGAAGTGACCCCGCTATTTCAAATACAATTAATTTGACAGTTGTTCCAGCTCCCGCAGGCTTGGAGTTGACTGCTGGTGGACATACTATTCTCATTCAGGGAAAACATTTCGTTAATTTGGCTGAGGACAACTGGCAGGTAATTATCACTTCTGACGATGATTTGTCTGGTTTAGGTGGTTCTTTCTGGACCTTAAGCTCAGGTGGTTCGGATATGCGCACAAACCTAAGTTTAAGTGGTGACAAGAAGACAATGATAATAACCGCATCTTCTACAACGAAACCGTCTTTGTATACACCTCTCTATGTAACGATGCCAGGTGAGGTGAACTTCTGTGAAGGAAGCTATTTTAATGAGAATATGGAGTGGGTAGAATATGCATCCATCACTCCCGCTTACAACAAAACCACTTATGTAACCACTTCAGCTCTTGACTTCAGTGCTGTTGACGGTCTGAAAGCTTATGTTGCTACAGCAGCAAATGCCGCCAATGTTACCATGACAAAGGTGGAGGATCCTGTCCCTGCAGGCACACCACTGCTGCTGATTGGCACTGCTGGCACCACGTACAACGTTCCTGTTGTAACTACGGCATCTGCTCCTGCAGGGAACCTTCTCCGTGCTGGCGATGGAACAACAGTAATTGGTGGCACATCAAGATACGACTATATCCTTTATACTGATGGTTTGTTCTATCGTGCTAACGAAGGTGCTTTGGCTGCTGGTAAGGCTTATCTGCACTTAGACACTGCACCTGCTGGCGCTCGCTCTCTCAATATCGTATTCGACGATGAGGAGGTAACCTCAATCAGTGAAGAGTTAAGAGTGAAGAGTGAAAAATCTGTTCCCGCAGCAGGGGTCTTCGATCTGCAAGGTCGCAAGGTTGCTCAACCTCAGAAGGGCCTGTATATCGTGAATGGCAAGAAGGTGTTAGTCCCCTAAGTTAGGGGACGACAGGGGTCTGAACAGGCGCAGACTCCTTGGCGAATAGATAATTTAGGTCTGATAACCGCTTGTTCAGACCCCCATCCCCCTAACTTAGGGGGCGTAAAAAGAATAGACAATGAAAAAGACATATAAGACACCACAGATGGAAGTGGTAAAGATCCAAACCGCCAGTATGCTGGCAGGCTCAACACAAAGTATCGGATTCGGAGATGGCTATCAAAATGTTGGTGGTGCAGCTTCCCGCGATTACTATTACGACGAAGAGTAGAATCTATATATTAGTAGTTAGTTAGTTAATTTGGTAAGAGCCGCGGCCTTTTAGCGAAAAGGAGCGGCTCTTTTTTATACCACTGCAGCGTAGTGAGGTGGTGAAGTAGCAAAGATGCGGTAGAATCGGTGATTTTTGCAATAAAAGTGAGGTTTTTGTGAGGTGCAGAATTTGGTATATAGGCGTATTATTCCCTAACTTTGCAGCACCAAAAATAACACGTTACATCTAACCAACAAAATTATGAAAAAAACACTTTTACTCATTTGTGCGTTAATCGCTACGATTGGTACGATGGCACAAGACGACCTAACAACAGGTAAAACAGTGGTACCTCTGGGAGGACTGAAGGCGTTCCTGCCTGAGGGGTCAGTGACAGAAGCGGGTCTGCAGAAGATTACGCAGAGCAACAACACGAGCAACGTATACCTCTTTCCTGAGAACGGCACGAATGTGGAGTACAACAAGACACTGGGCATCCAAGGATTCTATATTGACCTTGGCGAAGCGAAGTCTATCGGTAGCATCGCTTCCACATGGGAAGGCGCTGACTGTGGTGCTAACATTTATGTAACAAATACAGAACCTGCCGTAGACGGTACGCTGACTGGCGAGACCAAGATTGCCGAGTTCAACAATGCCCAAGAGGCTTCAAAGAGTGCTGTAGTGAATGTGAGCAATAGCGGCCGCTATATTGTTTTTGTGCCGACAACTGCCACCAACTATGCCTGGGGTGTGAAGATTCGCACATTTGTGGCCTATAGCAATTATGTGCCCGTCCTGACAACGCTCACCCTGACAGCAGACAAGAAGACACGTATACCAGGTCAGACCGCTACCCTTACCGCCGCTGCCAAAGACCAAATGGGCAATGCGATGGATGCTGGCGCTATTACGTGGGAGAGTTCTGTTCCTGCCGTAGGTACTGTTGCTGATGGGGTATTTACCGCTCTGGCAGCAGGTACGACGACTATCAGTGCTACAGTTGGTGGCAAGGAGGCTACTGTCGACATCACCGTATGCGCTGCCCCTGCAGATGTTCCTGCTATTTCCACTACGGGTACTATAACCAAGATTTACACCAGCGACGAGAGTGCTCCTGCCTATGGATGGGACAACTGGGGGGCTGCGACGAAGGGCGAAGGCGTGGTGATTAACGGCAAGAATGCCTTTATGATGTCCGACTTCACCTATTATGGTTCTCAGTTTACCAGCATGAACGTTTCAGCTACCACCAAGTTGCATCTGGACGTCTACGGACTGACAGCAGGCAAGCTGACCATTGTCCCCATCAATACTGGCGAGGTAGAGAAAGGTACTGAGTTTACCCTGGCTGTTGGCGAGTGGAACTCACTGGACATCACGATGGACAAGATTATCGGTACGGACGGCGTCTCTATGACTAAGTTCTTCCAGGTGAAATATGTTGGTAGTATCGCAGCCAAAGGTGGAAAGGGTGCTACAGATGGTTTTGTAAACGGTAACGGAAATGCCTTTATCATTGGTAATGTATATCTCGTAACGGAGGAGGCTACTGAGGACACGGAGGCTCCCGTGATGACAAAAGCTGTGGCTACAACAATTGATGCCACTTCTGCCGTGCTGACTGTCAGTGCTACAGACAACGCCACAGGACTCTTAACCTATAAGGTATATAATGGCACTACAGAGGTTGCTTCCAACGCTGGAATGCCTGGCGAAGATGCTACTGTAGAGATTACGGGTCTGACCAAGTTGACGGAATACACCCTGACCGTAAAAGCTACTGACAAGGCAGGCAACGAGTCTGCTACCGGACTGAACGTAAACTTCACCACTACAGACCAGTTTATTCCTGCCACCATTGCTACGGCTCCTACCGCTGATGCAGCCAACGTGCTGGCTATTTATAGTGCGACCTATAGCAAGGGTATCAACGACAGCAATCCCGGATGGGGTGTTGGCGGCGGTGCTCCCAATCCACTGTACACCACCTGTGAGGAGATTACCATCTCTGAGCATAAGATGATTCACATTGTTGGTAAGGGTTTTAACAGCCGTACCGCTGGTGCAGCCGCAGCAACTGGTTTTACAAAGGCACATGTTGCCATCTATCCAAAGACCGCTACCGCTGGTCGCATCTTCTCTGACAACCTTTACAACACTGGTGCAACATTCAGCGGACTGACTCCTGGCCAGTGGAACTACGTAGAGGTGCCCGTTACCTTTACAAACAATTACATTCTCGTTGCTCTTGACGATGAGACAGAGTTCTATCTGGATCACTTCTATCTGTCAAAGCCTGCTGAGGATGAAATGGATGTAATGGTCACTGGAAACAAGGCCGTCATTACGGGTCCTGTGACCGCTGCTGACATTACGACACTGCAGACAGCAGCAGCAAACGCTGCCGTCATTGACCTGAAGGGAGCAACCATCACGGAGGATATCACCATTACGCCAGCCAACCAGAATGCTGTAGTCGTTGTAGGCGGTACTGGCCGTACTCCTAACGAGAGCGGTGCTCACGTAACAGCCAACAACCTGGTTGTCTATGAGTCTCCTTACTATCGCGCAGCTACCGCCATCAACATCGTTGACGACAACGACGCTCAGCCGGCATACGACTTCATCATTGACGCTCAGCAGGATGGCTTCGCCTACACCCGCACCATTGCTGCCAATGCCTGGGTAAGCTATAACTCACCTGCTACTGTTACCATTCCTGATGGCGTGACGGTCTACAAGGCTACCGCCGCTACGACAGGTGGTGTTACATTTACCAAGCAAGTCAGCCAGGCACTGGGAGCTAACGATCCCGTCATTCTGCACAACACCACAGATGCTCCTGTAGTCATTGCTTCTAACAATACCAAGGGCGACTTGAACCTGACGGCTAATCCTGCTGGTACAGACATTGCCACTTCAGGTATTATTATGCACAGAACAGCCCGTGCCATTGAGGCTACCGGTGCAGAGTATGCGCTTCAGGACGGCAAGCTGAAGAAGTTTAACGCCGGCGCTAAGATTGGTGCCTTCCGCGTGTACTTCACTGGTCTGACAGGTACTGAGGCTCGCGCATTCTTCGATGATGGAGATGTTACGGGAATTAGCAACCTCACTATTTCGTCAAAGAGCGAGAAGAATGAATACTACACGCTCGACGGTCGTAAGGTTTCTCAGCCTCAGAAGGGTCTGTATGTTGTAAACGGCAAAAAAGTAGTAATTAAATAAGAAGAATGATGAAAAAGAAATATATGACACCCGACATAGAGGTGGTAAAGATAGTCTCTCACGTCAGTCTGCTGGCAGGCAGTGACCTGAATGAGTTTATCCAGGACATTGATGGCGAGACAAGCACTGGTTGGGCTGACGCTCGTGATGAGAACTTCGAATTAGAAAATTTCAATTTAAGTGATTTCGAATAGTTGTTAGTATAAGTTAGTTAGTGTATTAGATGAGAAGAGTTCTGTTAACTATGCTGACGGCGCTGTCAGCGCTATCACTTTGGGCTCAGGACATCGTTCAGGTAGGCAAGGGCAGCTATGCTGCCTACGCCCCCCTGGCGAAGTCAAGAACCGCTGACCACAGCGGTGACCAAAGTCAGTACATGCAGTATCGTAAGCTGTATATACGTGAAGCTGCTGACCGTCCTATTCCTACCAACGACTGGTGGACTGACCTGATCAATGCTGACCGCGAGCGGTCAGCCAGAGAAGTGACAGGCCACCTATGGTCGTACCCTCAGTATGTGCAGGGTATGAAGTACGGCATTGACGTACATTATCCTAAATACTGGGTGGACAATGGTACGGAGATGAAGGCACAGTCGAAGCTCATGGTGAAGTGTGGCGACACGTTCAGTGCCTCACACCCTATGGCCGAGAGCTGGAGCGACTGGACAGTAACCTTCTCTGAAGAAAGTGGCAGTCAGCGACTGATAACCACTTTAGCTCACGGTGTTCCCTTCACATGGATAGAGATGACGGGTATCAATCCCGTCATCACTGCCGTGAAGACAGACAACGATGGCGCCGACAACCTGCTGAGGGATGCTGTGTCCGTGGCTTTCATGGACGGTGCAGGCAACGCACTGACAGGCAGCCAGACGCTGTCGCAGTTTGTTGTCAGCATCAGCAATGCCCAGACCAGCGACCTCTATGGTGTCTACTTGCCTGAGAGTACCACGGTAACCTTTACCGATGGGCAGGCCAACGTGGTGTTGGGCGCCAACGGCTTTGTCGTCACAGCATTGCTGAAGCGCTATAGCGACTTAACGAGCTATGCACCCTATGCCTACTCAAAACCGACAGACACACAGGTTTCATGGAACTACACACAGAGCAATGGTACGCTGACCACTCGCTGGCGCGTATCAGCTACCGACCTTCGTACAGGCGCTGCCACCAGCAATGTGCTGCAGGGTTTCATACCTCACCACTACCGTCGCAACAGTGGCGGTAAGGCCAATGGCACGCTGACTGACCTCACCTACTTCAGCGAGGATAAATATCTGACACCCCGTGGACGACTCAGACTCGTTGTCTCTAATGATGTCAGCATAGCTTATAAGTTTACGGGAATGCTGCCTTGGTACCCCGTACCCACCGATGCTGGCGAGCACGGCTTTAACACAGACATCATGCTACAGATGCTGTCACACTATGCGCAGACGGGCTCCTTTGGCGGAGACACCTACTGGGGTGGCAAGGGACTGACACAGATGGCACTGAACATGAGCTTTGCACGCGAGATGGGCAATGAGGAACTGTTCCGCCAGTGTCACGACAGACTGAAGGAATCACTGATCAACTGGCTGACCTACACGCCCGGTGAGAGTGAATACTTCTTTGCCCGTGACCCACGCTACGGTGGACTCATTGGCTACAACACCAGCTATGACAGCGATACGTATAACGACCACCACTTCCACTATGGCTACTTCACATTGGCAGCAGCCATGCTGGCACTCGTCGATGACGACTTCAAACAGAACTACGGCGAGATGATCAAGCTGGTGGCACGTGACTATAACAACTATAAACGCGACACGTGGTCGTGCTTCCTACGCATGATGGACCCCTGGGCTGGCCACTGCTATGCGGGCGGCATGGGTGATGGCGCCGGCAACGGACAGGAGTCTACATCAGAGTCTATGCAAGGCTGGGGCGGCATGTATCTGCTGGGCGTGGCCTTAGGTGACGACGAGTTGCGCGACGCCGGCATCTTCGGCTGGGTCAGCGAGAGCCGTGCCACTGCCGAGTACTGGTTCGACCGCCATGGCGAGACCATCGACAACGACTTCCATACAAGCCATGCGACGGACAAGGACGAGTACAACATCGACTACTCGAAATTTGTGCACAAGAGAGATAACGTAATAGACTATATACAGCCCTGGAGTTCCAACCTGACCAGCCATGGTGTGGGCTGGTGGACATGGTTTGGCGGCGACCCCGTCTTCATGCAGGGCATACAGTGGATGCCCATCTCCCCTGCCCTTGACTATCTGGGTGAGGACAAGGCCTTTGCAGACTGGGACTACCAATACCTGATGCGCATCAAAGAGCATAAAGGATGGGACGGGCAGGGCGGCATAGGCGATGCTGACCTGCGCGACTCAGACTGGGGTAACGTGGTACTGGCCTATCGTCAGTGGAGCGACCCCGACGACGCTGCAGCCATCTTCGACGAGGGATGGACAAACAACTGGGGAACCATGAAGAGCAGTTCAACCAATGGCATTACTTACTTCGTCACCCACTCGCACCGCACCTATGGCGACATTCAGTGGGATGTGACTGCCGACTACCCCACAGCACGTACCTATAAGAAAGGCGACGTCACAACACACGTGGCCTATAACCCCACAGACGCACCGATTACTGTGCACTTCTCTGATGCTGCCGTATTAGAAGTACCTGCCCGCCAACTGAAAGTGGAGGGAGTCACATCAGCAGCCTTCAACTATGTCTATCCTGTTGATGATAGTGAACCTGACCTGCGCGAACGCCTGGTAATGAAGAATTTGGCACTGGGCAAGGCATGTACGGCAAGCAGTTACGAGAATGCCGGCACCCTGAAAGAATATGCCACCGACGGTAAGACGAACACCCGTTGGAGCAGTGCCACCAATGACGGAGAATGGTTGCAGGTAGACCTGGGGGAGAATGCTCATATCTATCAGGTGCGCGTGAGATGGGAGGCCAGCTATGCGTCAGAATATCGCATTGAACTGCGTGCCACCGAGAATGGTGAGGTGACCTACAGCAAGAGCGGCAATGGCAAACGCGAAGACTGGACAGAACTGGCACTGGACGACCATGAAGGACGCTATGTGCGACTGGTTGGCGTCAAGCGTGCCTCACAATATGGCACATCACTCTATGAACTAGAGGTCTACGGACGTTCTGCCTCTGCTGCAGACAACGACCTGATGGGTGTAGAAATTACTTGTGCCAACGACGTGCTGAAACAAGGGCAGCCTGCTGCACTCACCATTCAAGGCTACGACTTTGCCAAGAATGCAAAGGCTGTAACAGCCTCCTGGAGCAGCGATGACGGAACTTTCATCGACAACAACTTTACACCAACGGAATATGGCATTGTGACAGTGAAAGCCACCGTTGACGGCATGACTGCGGTCAAAATGCTGCCTGTAGAAGAAGCGCTGAAGCTGGCATCAGTCACTTTTGAGGTTCCTGGCATTATGGTAAAAGACCAGCCTACCGCATTCATCATAGAAGGCAAGGACCAGTTTGGTGCGCCCTACCAGGGTGAGGCAACCTTTGACAGCGATGCCACACTCACCATCAATGCCACAGACAAGACCATCACCCCAACAGCGACAGGTCAGTATGCAGTGACAGCCCACATGGGCGGTGTTGACAGCGAAGCACAGATTCTCGTCATCAACTCTGCCGCCAATGGTCCTGCCACACTAAGCGACAAGGTTCCCGTCTTTGTCGGTGAAGAAGAGTCGCCTATGAATTTCCAGTATAATGGCGGTTCAGAGCGTACCGGCTCATCGTTTCTGCTGACACCCAACTGCCGTGCCATCTATGTCAAGCAGTTAGGAACATGCGGTTTTGGAGCCTTGGGCAACATTGACCTGGAGGGTGCCAACATGCTGCATGCTGACGTCTACCCCATCAACGATGCACCTCTTTTCAGCATCCATATTGAGGGTGAACCAGGAAATAAGGAGTATGCCAAGGCACTGACTGGCGGACAGTGGAACACAATAGACCTGCCTATTACAAATACGACCGTCAACTGGCTCTTCTTCTCGTTCAACGACTACAAGGCTGGCAGCAATGCGGCACTCATTGCCAATGTCTACTTCTACACAGAGACTGGCGACCGCATCTATGTCAGTGATCCAGACTCGAAGGGCATTTCTACTGTTACCACCTTTGGCACTGGGGTGAACGACAGCAATGTGGCACAGTTCCTGAACGATGTTGCCGCACTGCCCAAGACGACGACAGCCATTGACCTCAGCCATATTGCGCTGAACAACAGCACGCCGGTAATGCTGGAGACACCCAACAATCCTAATGTCATCATCCTGCTCGATGGTAACGGAGGCGACGACAATGCAGCCTCATCACAGATAGCCAAACTGACCAACACACACAATTTAGCATATAATGCCGGCGGCTGGATACTACCGATGAAGTCCACAGGTTTCAAGGTAATCTTCGAAGACGGCTATCCCGTACTGCCCATGAATTTCGGGCGCAACGCGACGCTGACCTTTAGCCGCACCATTGCCGCTGACAGCTATGCCACCATCTGCCTGCCAAGGACAGTGGCCGTTCCTGCTGGTATCGTAGTCTACGAACTGGCAAGTGTCAGCACTGACAACATCAGATTCAACAAGGTGGATGGCACACTGACAGCCTACAAGCCCTATCTGTTGCGCAACACTACGGAAGCACCTATCGAACTGGCTATCAACGGCATGATGGGTAACATCGAACTGGCGCGTAGCGTCAATGAGCGCTCTACCACAGCAGACAATGTCAAGTTGGTAGGCAACTTCCAGCAGTTCCACGTAACAGGTGTTGAGGGATATGCTGCCTTCCGCAGCGATGGCACTTTGGCATGGCTCAGCAACAGTGGGACGACAGTGGGTGCCTTCCGTGCCTATCTGTCGGGCATTACCGCAGAACAGCTAACTCGCGGCATCTCTTTCGATGACGAGGAAGCGACCTCAATTGGTGAAGAGTTAAGAGTGAAGAGTGAAGAATTTCTCTCTTTGGAGAGTATGGCACACAATGCTCCCGCAGCAGTATTCTTCGATCTACAGGGTCGCAAAGTTGCTCAACCCAAGAAGGGACTGTATATTGTAAACGGTAAAAAGGTAGTCATCAGATGAAGAAGCACTATATAACACCTCTTGCTATGGTTGTCAACTTGCATAGTCAGCAGTCTCTGCTGGCAGGCAGCAACTCCCCCACTCAAATAGGCAATGACCTGATATGGAATGAGCCGGGCACTACAGAAGAGTTCCTAAGTGACGAAGAAATAGCATAAAGAAAAAATAACATCACTACAACACGAAAGTAAAAGATATGAAGAAAACCATTGTCGTTCTGTTGTCGGTAGTATGCAGCGCAGGAAGCCTGACAGCCCAGAAACTGCCTATCTACTTAGACGAGTCAAAGAGCATGGAGCAGCGCATAGAGGATGCGTTGAGCCGTATGACACTTGACGAGAAGATTGCTGTCATCCACGCTCAGTCGAAGTTCTCATCGCCAGGCGTCAAACGCCTCGGCTTTCCCGACTTCTGGACAGACGACGGCCCTCACGGTGTGCGTCCCGACGTATTGTGGGACCAGTGGGTACAGGCTGGACAGAGCAACGACTCGTGTGTTGCCTTCCCTGCCCTGACGTGTCTGGCTGCATCGTGGAACCCAGAACTCTCACGACTCTATGGTGAGAACCTTGCCGAAGAGGCTATCTACCGTGGCAAGAGCATGATATTGGGACCTGGTGTTAACATCAACCGCTCGCCACTGGCTGGTCGTAACTTCGAATATATGGGCGAAGATCCTTACCTGGCCTCACGCATGGTAGTACCTTATATACAAGGTATGCAGTCGAAGGGAGTAGCAGCGTGCGTGAAGCACTATGCACTGAACAACGACGAGGAGAACCGTTTCCATCAGAACATCATTGTCAGCGACCGAGCCTTGCACGAGATTTACCTGCCAGCTTTCAAGGCTGCCGTACAGGAAGGTAAGGTATGGGGGCTGATGGGTTCATACAACCGCTATCTGAAACAGCACTGTTGCCATAATGCCGTTTTGTTGAACAAAATACTGAAAGGCGACTGGCAGTACGACGGTGTAGTGGTAAGTGACTGGGGTGGTGCCCACAACACGGACGAAGCCATTACTAATGGTCTGGATATGGAGTTCGGATCATGGACAGACGGTATGAGAGACGGTTCATCGAATGCCTACAGCATGTACTACTTGGCTGACGCCTATAAGAAACTCATCAAAGAGGGAAAGTACACCACCAAGGAACTGGACGACAAGGTGCGCCGCGTGCTGCGCCTATTCTACCGCACTACCATGCGTCGCGACAAAGCGCTGGGGTTCCTCTGCTCCGAAGCGCACTACGACGCAGCACTGAAGATTGCCGAGGAGGGCATCGTGCTACTGCGTAATGCCAATACCAAAAGGATAAACAACGAAAAGGGAACGGCTCCGCTGCTGCCCTTAGACGTGAAGAAGGCAAAGCGCATCCTCGTGGTGGGCGAGAACGCCATCAAGATGATGACTGTAGGCGGTGGTTCCTCATCGTTGAAGGTACAGAAGGAGATTCTGCCTCTTGACGGGCTGTGCAGTCTGTTGTCAACACTGAACCCAGCCATAAAAACAGACTATGCCCGCGGCTATGTCGGAGACACTATACAGAGTTACAATGGTGTGACGGTAGGTCGCAGCCTCTATGACCTGCGCTCGGCTGAAGAACTGACGGCAGAGGCTGTAGAGAAAGCCAAGGATGCCGACTATGTCATCTTCTTCGGTGGACTGAACAAGGCAGACTACCAAGACTGCGAGGGCCACGACCGTAAAGACTATGCCCTGCCCTATGGACAGAACGAACTTATCGAGGCGCTACTGAAGGTCAACCCTCGCCTGGTGTATGTCAACATCTCGGGTAATGCTGTCGAGATGCCATGGGTTGAGCGTGTCCCTGCCATCGTACAGGGGTGGTTCATTGGCTCTGAGAGCGGTGAAGCACTGGCTCGCGTACTGACTGGTGAGGTGAACCCCAGCGGCAAACTGCCCTACACATGGTATCGTCAGTTGAACGACTGTGGTGCCCATGCCCTGAATACCTATCCTGGCCGTTGGATAGAAGAGGACCGCCTCTTTACGCAGGAGTACAAAGACGACATCTTTGTAGGTTATCGTTGGACGGACAAGAAGAAAATCAAGCCACTCTTCGCCTTCGGTCACGGTCTGAGCTATACCACTTTCGAGGTGGGCAAGGTGCAGTCTTCTGCCAAAGAAATGTCACGCAACGGTGAACTGTCATTCACGGTAACTGTCAAGAACACGGGAAGCCGTGACGGTGCAGAGACTATCCAGCTGTATATCACTGATAAGAAAGCATCTGTAGAGCGCCCTGTCAAGGAGCTCAAAGCCTTCCAGAAAGTATGGCTGAAGGCTGGCGAGAGCAAGACGGTCACCCTCACCATCCATGTTGACGCACTCTCGTTCTACGACGAGACTTCACAGGCATGGAAAGCTGAGGCTGGTGACTTTGAAGCACTCATCGGTACCGCTGCAGATTGCATTAAGCAGCGTGCAGCATTTAAGTTAGTGGACTAAATAATAAAGGGGAGTGCTATGTTGAAGAAAGTTGTCCTGATACTTGCCATTCTGCTTGAAGTCCTCTCTGTCTGTGGACAGCACCGGATAGCGATTGTCGACGATGCTCAAGGGAGTAGGCTGACAATAGACGGTAAAGTGCTTTTCGTGAATGGCATGAACTGGGACTACACACCCATAGGCACCAACTATGCCTACAACCTGTGGGATCAGCCGGAGGAAATGATACGCAAGGCGTTGGATAACGAGATGATCATGCTGAAAAAGATGGGAGTCAATGTAATCCGCCAATATGCTACCATTCCACCACGCTGGGTGCAGTATATCTATGAGCACTATGGCATCTACACCATGATCAACCATTCCTTCGGACGCTACGGACTGGTAGCCAATGGTGTAGATTACTCCAACACAGACTACTGCCTGGAAGACATCCGCACCACCTTACTTCAGGAGACTGACCGTTTTGTAAAGACCTATAAAGACATCCCTGGTGTACTGTTATACTTGTTAGGCAACGAGAACAACTACGGGCTGTTCTGGGGTGGCGCAGAGACGGAGGACATACCAGTAGCTGACAGGAAATCGACACTTCAGGCTAAGTGCATGTACCGACTGATGAATGAAGCCACTCAGCACATCAAGGCCATGGATGACTCACGCCCAGTAGCCATCTGCAATGGCGACTTGCTATTTTTGGACATCATCGCAGAGGAGTGCACGGATGTAGACATCTTAGGCATCAACTGCTATCGCGGCTACTCCTTCGAAGATCTGTTTCGGGAGGCCAAGGAGAAATACGGCAAGCCAGTTCTGCTGACAGAATTTGGTGCCGATGCGCTGAATGCCGTCACAGGGGAGGAAGCCCAGAAGGAGCAGGCTGATATATTATTGGCCAACTGGCAAGAGATATACATGAATGCAGCAGGCATGGGACTGGCAGGCAACTGCCTCGGTGGATTCACATTTCAGTTCAGCGACGGCTGGTGGAAATATGGTCAGACATGGAATCTTGACATCCACGACAAAAATGCCTCATGGGTTAATGGCGGATATCAGTTCGACTATGTCAAAGGACAGAACAACATGAACGAAGAGTGGTTTGGCATCTGCGCCAAGAGACATCCCGACGAGAAGGGGCTCTACAAACTATACCCCCGCCAGGCCTACTACTTATTAAAAAAGGTGCACCGTCTGTTTCCCTACTCCTCGACACCTGCCAAGTTGCGCAAGCATTTCAAGAAGATACAAGCAAACATCAAGAAATAAACGATTATGAGTAACCAAACGAAAACTATGGAGGATCAAGCATACTTCCAAATCAAAGATGTGGATACCATGGAGCCGTTCTTCATGAACGTGGTGAGCGGCACCGACCTCTGGACTTTCATGTCCAGCAACGGTGGCATTACCGCAGGTCGCCGCAGTGCCGAATGGGCGCTGTTTCCTTATGAAACCGATGACCGTGTAACAGCCTCGGCAGAGTATACGGGCAGCAAGACATTGCTGCGCCGTGCTGGCGACAAGCGCTGCTGGGAACCTTTCTCCATTCGCAGTGAGGCAGAATTCTCGCTGAATCGCAACCTATACAAGAGCCGCATCGGCAACAGCGTTATCTTCGAGGAAATCAACAACGACTGGCAGCTGGCCTTCCGCTGGAGTTGGACACCTGGCGACCGCTTTGGATTCCAACGTGAGGCAACGCTGGAGAATCTAGGGGCAACAAGTGTCAAGATAGAGATGGTGGATGGTCTGCAGAATATCATGCCCTGTGGAGTGCCCAGTGGTCTGCAACAGGCATCGAGCAATCTGGTCAATGCCTATAAGCAGACACAGTTGGAGCAGGAGACTGGTATGGGGCTGTTCTGCCTGAGTGCCATCATCATTGACCGTGCTGAACCCAGCGAGGCCTTACGATGCAATATCGTCTGGCAGACAGGACTGGAGAATCCTACACATCTGCTGTCAGCCGCCCAGATACCGGCATTCCGCAAGGGACAGCCACTCCACGAGGAGACACTTGTCAAGGGTGAGTGTGGCGCATACCTGTTGGGGACAACCTTTGAGATTGCCGCCAAAGAAAAGAAGTCCTGGACCATCGTCGCTGATGTCATGAAGGATCAGACAGACGTTGTCAGTCTGATGGAGCTGCTACGCACCACGGAGAATGTCAAAGAGCTACTTAACCGTGATTTGGAAGACGCCAAAGCACAGCTGGTGCAGTTGGTTGCTCAGGCTGACGGCATACAGCATACTGCTGACGAGGCACGTACAGCCCGCCACTTCTCAAACACGATGTTCAATATCATGCGTGGCGGCATTCCCATGGCGGAACCCTCAACAGAGAATCCACTGCCGCTGGGTTTCAGCCGTCGCCATGGTGACCCCACCCGTCCTTGGAATAAGTTCAACATCAATACCACAGACCCCGTTACCGGCAAACCTGTGCTGGACTACGAAGGCAACTGGCGTGACATCTTCCAAAACTGGGAGGCACTTGCAGTATCGTTCCCCACACTGCTGGAAGCTATGACTGAGAAATTCCTCAGTTGTACGACAGCTGACGGTTACAACCCCTATCGTGTCACCAAAGCAGGCTTTGACTGGGAGACAGAAGACCCGGCAGACCCATGGTCGTACATTGGCTATTGGGGCGACCACCAGATTATATACTTGCTGCGTCTGATGGAGGCCGAAGAAGCTCATGCCCCCGGACATCTCGCAGCACGTCTGGATACGCCAGCGTATCCCTTTGCCAACGTGCCCTACCGCATCAAGCGCTATCAAGAGATACTGAAGAACCCTAAAGACACTATCTGCTTTGATGCACCACTCAGCGACCGTCTGAAGAAGGAAATGGCAGCCAAGGGCGTTGATGCGGCATTGCTGAAAGATGCTCAAGGAGCAACTATCAAAGCATCATTGTTAGAGAAAGTGCTCGTATCACTACTGGCTAAACTGTCCAACTTCATTCCCAACGGTGGTATCTGGATGAACACCCAGCGCCCAGAATGGAACGACGCCAACAATGCCTTGGTGGGTGGTGGTCTGTCGGTAGTCACGCTATGCTATCTGCATCGTGCACTGAAGTTCTACCGTAACATCGTAGCTGCCGCTGATGCAAAGGAGTTCACACTCTCCAACGAAGTAGCAACATGGATGAAAGAAACCGGTGCAGCCCTCGCACAGACAGGCACACAGGCTGTCATGGACGCACTGGGTGAGGCATCGACAGCTTATCGTCAGAAAATCTATGCCCACTCCTTCAGCGAAGGTTATGTCAAGGTGCAGCGTAATGACGTATTGGCATTCCTTTCAGCAGCCTTAGCACCTGTGGCAGAGAGCATCCGTGCTAACCGCAGAGCCGACGGCCTGTACCATGCTTATAATATTCTAGAACTCACCGATGGCCACTTTGCCGGCATCCGCACACTGGCAGAAATGCTTGAAGGTCAAGTGGCTGTGCTCAGCGCTGGCGTGCTGACTCCAGCAGAAGCACTCACCCTGCTTGACGCACTGCGCAATAGTCGTCTGTGGCGTGAAGACCAGCAGAGCTACATGCTCTATCCGAATAAGGAGTTGCCGGGATTCCTCGAAAAGAACTGTCTGCCCGCTGATGCGCTGAAGCGTTCGGCCCTGCTGCGGAGCATGGTGGAGGGTGGCGACAAGCGTCTGGTGAGCCAGGACGTTCGCGGAACGCTGCATTTCAACGGTACCTTCCGGAATGCCAACGACTTGGAAACAGCCATGAAGGCTATCGGCGTGGCTGACACAGAGCAGAAAGTCCTGCTGGACCTTTTTGAAGAAACTTTCGACCACAAAGCCTTTACCGGTCGCAGTGGCACATTCTATGCCTATGAGGGACTGGGTAGCATCTATTGGCACATGGTATCGAAGTTGCTAGTAGCCACACAGGAGTGCTACTTCCAAGCACTGGATGCCAAGGCTCCTGAAACGGAGGCACTGGCACGCCACTACCATGCTATTCTGGAAGGAACAGGCATCCATAAAAGTGCTCGTGAATATGGAGCATTCTCTACCGATGCTTACTCGCATACCCCATGGGGCAAGGGAGCCCGCCAGCCTGGTATGACTGGTCAGGTCAAGGAGGACATCCTCTGTCGTTTCGGTGAACTGGGTGTCCGTGTACAGCATGGCCAGGTATCGTTCTGTCCTACCCTGTTGAGAGACGACGAATACCTTCCCGACGGTACGCTCACCTTCACCTATTGTGGCGCACAGATTACCTACCACCGCGGCAGTGGAAACGGCATGACGTTGTCAGCTTCTGACAGTGCCCGTCTCTTTGCCCGCCAATTATCAGAATTAGACATCACTGTATAACCCCAAAAGCTATTAGACCTTATGAAAAAGAATTATTCACTCCTCAGCTCGCTGTTCCTGGGTGCCCTTGTACTGCAAGGCTGCTCAAAGCCCAGCATCAGCGTTTGGGAGACCTCATCAGAGGGTGAGCACATGGCTCAAATTACAGAATTTGAACCTGCTAAAAAGACAGTTCTCATCGAAGTAAACACCAAAGAAGAGCGACAGACACTGACGGGTATTGGCGGTTCCTTTACGGAGGCTACCTCGTCACTGCTGGCACGCCTCAGCAAGGACAAACGTCAGCAAGTCATCGATGCCTACTTCGGTCCCGATGGTGCGCGCTACTCGTTGACACGCACACATATTGGTTCGTGTGACTTCTCCAGAGGCAACTATTGCTACGCAGAAGTAGAGGGTGACACACTGCTTGAGCACTTCACTATTCAGCCTGATGAAGAGACGCTGCTGCCACTCATCAAAGATGCTCAAGCAGCATCAAAGGACGGTTTCCGCATTGTCGCCTCACCATGGAGTGCTCCCTGGTGGATGAAAGATAACAAAAAGTATGTCGGTGGCTACCTGTTGCCACAATATCAGCAACTCTATGCCGACTACCTGGTAAAATACTTGGAGGCCTACAAGTCCAAAGGTATCGACATCTGGGGTATGACCCCCGTCAACGAGCCTTATGGCAACGGCAACAACTGGGAAAGCATGAACTGGGATCCTAAGGGCGAGTCAGCCTTTGTCCGCGACTATATGGGTCCGACTTTCGAGAAAGCAGGATTTGGTGAACTGCAGATTCTGGGCTACGACCAGAATCGTGTAGGCATTACCGAATGGATTGACGCCATGTATGCTGACGAGGCTACTTCCCGCTACTTTGGCGGTCTAGCCATCCACTGGTATGAAAGTACTGTAGAGTGGTTCCCCGAACTGCTGACAAAGGCGCATGAGAAAGCACCTGAGAAGCACCTCATTGAAACCGAGGGCTGCGTCGATGCCGAGCTACCTCATTGGAAAGACGACGCCTGGTACTGGCAGTGCGAAGCTACGGACTGGGGATGGGACTGGGCTCCAGACGACCAGAAGTATCTGCACCCGAAATATGTCCCTGTATTCCGCTACGCCCGCGACCTGATTGGCTGCCTCAACAACTGGGTAGACGGATGGATTGACTGGAACATGGTACTTGACCGTCAAGGTGGTCCCAACTGGGCCAACAACTGGTGTCTTGCTCCTGTGCTGGTAGACCCGGAGAGTGACGAGGTGTATTTCACTCCCATGTACTACGCTATGGCACACTTCAGCCGTTTCCTACGTCCTGATGCCAAAGTGCTGGGCGTGAAATATGATAGCAGAGAAGTAATGGCTACTGCCGTACGCAACTCTGACGGCAGTCTGGCCGTCGTAGTGATAAACCAAGGTAAAGATCCTGCAGGCTTAGACCTTGCCATCGACGGCGAACACTATTCACTGACCATTGCTAAGGAAGCCATTCAAAGTATTGTCATCAAATGAAACAGAATAGCATAGCAACAACAGGCAAGCTGAGCTGGGGTCAGAAACTGGCCTACGGCTCAGGAAGCCTTACCAACAACCTGCTGCCTGCAGCGTTGGGTGTCTTCATGTATTTCCTTGTAACAGGCTTTGGCATGGACCCCTTCCTGGCAGGTTTGCTAGGTGGTATACCGCGTTTCTTTGACGCGCTGACAGACCCCATTATGGGCTACATTACCGACAACAGTCGTACGGGCTGGGGCCGTCGTCGTCCTTACATCTTCGTCGGCGCTATTATTACAGGCATTCTCTTCATCCTGCTATGGCAGATGAGTCCAGAGAACGGTCAGACCTTCAACTTCTGGTATTTCCTCGTCATGTCGCTACTTTACATCACAGGCAACACCATCTTCAGCACTCCGTTTATAGGACTAGGCTATGAGATGTCTGACGACTACAACGAGCGCACCCGTCTGATGGGCATCACCAACACCATCGGTCAAATAGCCTGGATGATTGTTCCCTGGTTCTGGGCTCTCATCTCTAACCCCGACTACATTTTTGCCACACAGGTAGAAGGTGTACGGAAACTGTCAATTGTCGTCGCTGCACTCTGCATCCTGACGGGTATCATGCCAGCCATCTTCTGTAAGGAACCGCCTTTGGCTGAGAACATGAAAGATCGTCCTGGCATTACATTCTCCGGCATGTGGAACGTTGTCAAGGACATCTTCAAGAATCTCGGTGAAGTATTTGCCAACCGTCCATTCCTGCGTCTCTGTATAGCGACCTTCTTGGTGTACAACGGTTTCCAGATTGTTGCTTCCTTCAGCAACTACATCATCGTCTACTACATGTTCAATGGCGACTATTCGCTGGCCAACAACTGGTTGACATGGGAATGGGTACCAACCCTCTTCCGTTCAGCATCAGCATGGTTTGCCACTGTGAATGCCGTCATTACAGCCTTCCTTGTGATTCCTATTGTTACGCTGATGGCTCAGAAATATGGTAAGAAACAAGCTTTCATCATTTCCACCGTGTTGTCCATCATTGGCTACATTATGAAATGGTGGGGCTTCAGTCCGGAGAATCCCTGGCTGATGTTCCTGCCGCTGCCCTTGATGTCGTTCGGTATGGGAGGTCTGTTCACGCTGATGATGAGTATGACGGCAGACGTATGCGACCTGGATGAGCTGCACAACGGTCTGCCTCGTAAGGAGTCACAGTTTGGAGCCATCTACTGGTGGATGGTTAAGATGGGCCAGTCACTGGCTTTAGTGCTCAGCGGTGCCATTCTTAAGTGGGTGGCTTTCGACCAGAATGTAGCTGTGCAGACCAGCGAGACACTGACGCAACTGCGTCTGGCAGATATCATCGTGCCTGCAGGGTCTGCCTTTGTAGCCATCTTCGTCATGTTGGGTTACAATCTCACAGAAGGAAAGATGGCAGAAATCAAAGCAGCACTCAAGAAACGTAATGAAGGATAACCTATACCATACCATATCTCACATATATCCATGAAACGAATTTGCCGGTCTGCAAGGACTGGCAAATTCGTTATTATATGATAATCTCATCACTTCACTTGGAAGCCAAGCACCTGCAGGTCTTTGTCCATAGACGAAGTACCATAGAGAATTTGATAGAGGCCAGGCTTCACAGCCAACTCGTCAATGCCTTCATCGTAGTATTCAAAGGCTTCGCTGTCAAGTGTTATCACGGCTTTCTTCGTCTCACCGGGCTTGAGCGTCAGTTTCTGGAATCCCTTCAGCGCCTTGATAGGAGCACCGGCATCGCCCAGTCGTTTCACGTAAACCTGTACGGTCTCTGTTCCCTCGCGCTTACCAGTATTCGTGACAGGCACCACGACAACGGTATAGGCCTTTTTGGTCTTACCCGCCTTAGCAGACTTGGCCGTCAGTTTGCCCTTGCCAACCTCGAAGGTAGTGTAGCTGAGACCATAGCCGAAGGCATACTGCGGCACACCCGTGAAGTAGCGGTAGGTGCGGTTCTTCATGGAATAGTCCATAAAGTCAGGCAGGTCATTGTTTGAACGGTAGAAGGTGACGGGCAACTTACCACCGGGATTGTAGTCGCCAAAGAGTACCTCGGCAAGGGCCTTAGCACCACCCTGACCAGGATACCAAGCCTGTAGCAGAGCATCGTACTGGCCCTCTACGCTACCGAAAGCAATGGCTGAGCCAGAGCAGTTGACGAAAATTACGGGACGGCCCGTCTGGTGCATGGCCTTGACCAGCATCTGCTGTACCTTGGGCAATTCGATATCTTGCTTGTCACCACCCTCGCCTTCCATGCGAGCTGAGATGCCACCAATGATGATGATTGCATCAGCATCGCTCACCTGACTGGCCAGCTCGGTGAAGTCAACGAGTTTGCGTTCGCAGATGTCGCCGCGCAGCATGGCGAAGTTGCCGTTGCCGCGACGATACTCGATGACTACGTCATAGTCCTTACCCTGCTCTACGGGAAATGACTTATACTCCACACGACGGCCAAAGCCGAAGCCACGGCGACGGCCACCACCTTGATTCTCTTCTACCACCTCGCCATTAACCTTCAGCAGGTAGCCATTGTCAGTGGTCAGCGTGTACTTCATCTCACCCGTAAACGTAGCGGTGTACTTGCCGCTGATGCGGACAGAGAGGTTGTCGTTGCTGACACCCTCGGCAAAGCCCCAGGCTCCGAAGGTGGAGAAGTTCAGTTCGTTGTAGTAGGCCGTCTTGACGGGGTCGCCAGCCAACTCCTTATTATTATAGAACTCAACCTGTACACCCTTGCCGCCGTTAAAGTCCTGCAGGTGGTGCACGGTCTGGTACTCGTCATTCAACTCACAACCCTTCGCAGCAACCACGGTGCCTTTGAAGGCTTTCGAGATGCCCTCGACAAGCGAGTGCTGATGGTTCTCGGTGGGCGTGCCACCATAGTTGCCGTTGAGCAGTTCTATGTCAGCGGCATTGGGGCCGATGACGGCAATCTTTCTCAGTGTTTTCGACAGGGGCAGCACGCCACCCTTGTTCTCCAGCAATACCATCGACTCGCGGGCAGCCTGTGTAGCCAACAGGTCATGCTCCTCGCTGCTGATGTTTGACGCAGGAATGTTAGCCCAGGGCAGCATCTCAGCAGGGTCGAACATACCCAACTCAAAGCGCCCCATCAGCGTCTTGCGCAGGTGCTGGTCGAGGTCACTCTCCTTGATGAGTCCCTTCTTCAGACCTTCAGCCAACGACATGAACACCTTGCCACACTCCAAGTCTGTACCATTGAGCACAGCATCGACAGAAGCGCTAAGTGGGTCCTTGTGTGTCTCGTGTTGGCCCTTGTTATAGAAATTGTTGATGGCGTCGCAGTCAGTAACGACCAGTCCGTCGTAACCCCACTTATTGCGCAGGATGTCGATGAGCAGACGATCGCTGGTGCAACAAGGTTTGCCCTCGAAGCGCTGGTAGGCACACATCACCTCACGCACATTGCCCTTCTTCACCAGGGCCTTGAAAGCAGGCAGATAGGTCTCCCACAGATCGCGGTTGGTGGGCTCCACATTCATGGAGTGACGCAAAGGTTCAGGTCCGCTGTGTACAGCGTAGTGCTTAGCACAGGCGTGGGTCTTGAAGTAGCGGCTGTCGTTGCCCTGCATGCCCAATACTGTCTGTACACCCAGAACGGCATTCAGATAAGGGTCTTCGCCACAGGTTTCCTGTCCTCTACCCCAGCGCGGGTCACGGAAGATGTTGACATTCGGGCACCAGAACGTCAGTTCCGGATTGCCTGGATAGTAGGTTACGCCCTGCGGCACGTTGAACAGTTTCGGATCCTGATGGTTGGTACGGTTCCAGTTGGCACGGGCCTCGTCGCTGACCTGCGAGAAGACGTCGTAAACCAGTTGCGCATTGAAAGCTGCCGCCAGACCAATGGGCTGCGGATAGACCGTGTAGCCACCCTGACGAACACCATGGCAAGCCTCGCTCCACCAGTTGTAGCTAGGAATGCCAAGACGGTCAACAGACTGCGATTTGTTCATCATCAGTCCGACCTTCTCTTCGGGAGTAAGCAAAGACAAGAGATTCTCTACGCGTTCCTCATTAGATAGTGACGGATTCTGAAACGGATACGTCACTTGTGCAGACACTGTGGTTGCCAGCATGACAGCCATAGCAAAACCAAGAAATTCTTTCATAGTTGATCATTATTTGTTAGTTGTGTTAGAAGTATTTTTTCGCCGTCTCTTTTAATAATTTCAAAAACTGAGTGCAAATATAGCAATAATTCCGTAATTATTCGTAACTTTGCACCACAAAAAAATGAATTGCCCGTTTTTATGAGACAAGCAATGATCTTAGCAGCAGGGCTTGGCACCCGTCTGAAGCCCCTAACAGACACCATGCCTAAGGCATTAGTGCCCGTAGGTGGACGCCCACTGCTCGACATTAATATCCGTCGACTCATGGCGCAGGGCTACGACCGCTTTGTCGTCAACATCCACCACTTTGCACAACAGATTATCGACTACGTCAAAGAACAGGACTACGCTCCGTTGGTACACTTCAGCGACGAGACTGCCGAGTTGTTAGAAACAGGCGGTGGACTCAAGAAAGCGCAGCGACTGTTCCGCGACGATGCTCCCATTCTGATTCACAATGTCGACATTCTCGATAATGTCAACTTTGACTGGCTGGCACGCCAGCACCAGGCTGACGAAGATGCAGTACTACTGGTAAGCCGTCGACAAACGAAGCGCTACTTGCTCTTTGACAATGCCATGCGACTGATGGGCTGGAAGAACATTGAGACGGGCGAAATCAAGAGTCCTTACGAATATGTGCGTCGGACAGGACTCTCACAACATGGCGAAGAACTAAACATGTTTGCCTTCTCCGGCATCCACTCTTTCTCTCCTCGCCTATTCCCGCTGATGGATCGTTTTCCCGAGCGTTTCCCCATCATTGATTTCTATCTCTCTGTCTGCCACCGTGCACCCATCGTAGGCGTTGTCAAGGACGACTTGCGCCTGATGGACGTTGGTAAGATAGAAACGCTGGACCAAGCAGACAATTTCATTCAATCATTATAATTACCATGCAAAAGATTATCATTTTAGACTTCGGTTCACAGACCACGCAGCTCATTGGCCGCAGAGTGCGTGAACTGGACACCTTCTGTGAGATCTTGCCTTACAACAAATACCCTAAGGGTGACGATGCAGATGTTATCGGTGTCATCCTGAGCGGTTCGCCCTATTCGGTTCACGACCCAGAGGCGTTCAAGGTAGACCTCTCGCAGTTTGTTGGCAAGGTGCCTGTACTGGGCATCTGCTATGGTGCACAGTTCATCAGTCACACATTGGGTGGCAAGGTCGAGAAAGCCGACTCTCGTGAGTATGGACGTGCACACCTTGAAACGGTAGACACAGCGAACCCGCTGTTCAAAGGTTTTGAAGAGCGCTCTCAGGTATGGATGTCACATGGCGACACCATCACAGCCATTCCTGGGGATTTCAAGGTCATTGGTTCAACCAAGGACGTTACCAATGCAGCGTTCTGGAACCAGAAGGATGTGTGGGCTGTACAGTTCCATCCTGAGGTATTCCACTCCGTACAGGGCAGTCTGCTGCTGAAGAACTTTGTGGTAGACATCTGTGGCAGCAAACAGGAATGGAGTGCAGCCTCCTTTGTTGATACGACTGTTGCCGAGCTGAAGCAGCAGGTTGGCAACGACCGCGTCATCTTAGGTCTCTCTGGCGGTGTGGACTCCAGCGTTGCTGCCGTACTGCTGAATCGTGCCATAGGCGACCGTCTGACCTGCATTTTCGTAGACCACGGCATGCTCCGCAAGAACGAATTCCAACAGGTTATGGACGACTACAAGGTGCTGGGACTGAATGTGATTGGTGTAGATGCCAGCGAGAAGTTCTTTGCCGACCTTGAGGGTGTTACCGAACCAGAACAGAAACGTAAGATTATTGGTCGCGACTTCGTTGAAGTGTTCAATGCCGAGGCCAAGAAGATTACCGATGCCAAATGGCTGGCTCAGGGCACTATCTATCCTGACCGCATCGAGTCGCTGAATATCACAGGAAAGGTTATCAAGAGTCACCACAACGTAGGTGGACTGCCTAAAGAGATGCACCTGCAACTGTGCGAACCACTGAAGTGGCTGTTTAAGGACGAGGTACGCCGCGTAGGCCGCCAGTTGGGCATGCCCGAACACTTGATAACACGTCACCCCTTCCCCGGACCTGGTCTGGCAGTACGTATTCTGGGCGACATCACCCGCGAGAAAGTACGTATCCTGCAGGACGCTGACGACATCTATATCCGTGGCCTGCGCAACTACAAGGTCAAGCTCTCTGGCGAAGAGGCTCGCAAGGTGCTGGCTGCTGGTGTTCCTGCTGAGATGACAGATGGCGAGATAGAGGTTTCTCTCTACGACCAGATTTGGCAGGCAGGTGCCATCCTGCTCTCTACTGTCCGTTCTGTTGGTGTGATGGGCGATGAGCGTACTTACGAAAACCCTGTAGCTCTGCGTGCTGTAACCTCCAGCGATGCGATGACAGCAGACTGGGCTCACTTGCCTTATGACTTCATGGCAAAGGTCAGCAACGAGATTATCAACAAGGTGCGTGGTGTCAACCGCGTCTGCTACGACATCTCATCAAAACCACCCGCAACAATCGAGTGGGAGTAATAGCACTACGAACGTTTCTCATAACAAAACCCCGAAAGTCTTTTTGCAGACTCTCGGGGTTCTTTTTGTCACTACGTATGCCGTCTTAGAGATTTCTATTGCGCAGTGTCACCATCAGGATGCGCATGTAATCATTTTCCAGGCTGTGGAAGAATGTTTCCATGCTGTGGAAGAATGTTTCCAGGCTGTGGAAAAAAGTTTCCAAGCTGTAGTAGTGAGTATAAAACAGTTAAACAAATTAATATTTGTATAAAAAACACTTGTAATATCAAAAAAACTACGTAACTTTGCAGCCGACAACTAACTTAGCTTCGTGAACGGAGCACTAACTAACTCATTACAATGAAACGCTTTTATTTTATCTTAACCATCCTGTCTACTGCTCTCTGCACACAGGCACAAGACTTAGTAATTAACGAACTGATGCAGTCGAATATCGAGTGTATCATGGACGACATCAATGAATTTCCTGACTCCTGGGTAGAGCTGTACAATCCCACAGATGCCGCCATCAACCTGAAAGACTACAAGATTAGCAACAAGAACAAAGCCAACAAGGCCTGGCAGCTGCCCAATATGACAATAGCTGCCAAGAGCTACGTCGTCATTTACTGCGACAAAGAGGGCAAGGAGGACAATCGTCTGCACGCTGACTTCCGCCTGGAGTCGGGCAAAGACGGCAATCTCTATCTCTTCAAGGGCAGTGAGGTTGTCGACAAGCTGGAGGCGATGGCTAAGATGCCTGCTCCCGATGTAGCCTATGGTCGTAAGACTGATGGTGCAGATGAGTGGGGGTACCAACTGACAGCAACGCCTGGCAAGGCTAACTGTGGCGAGGTATGTAACGCCAAGCATATTCTGGGTGCACCGGTATTCAGCCAAAACGGCCGTGTCGTCAAAGGCAGCAGCACCATCAAGGTGGAGCTGAGCCTGCCCGAAGATGCTCCTGAAGGTGCCGTTATCCGCTATACCACCAATGGCAGCGAGCCTACTATTAGCAGCACGAAATACACCTCAGCCATCAATATCAGCAGCACGAAGGTGATTCGTGCCAAGGTGTTCTGCAATGGCTGGCTCTCACCTATGAGTTCTGCTCAGTCGTACATTTTCCATCCCAGAAGCATGACCGTTCCCATCTTCTCCGTACAAACCAACGACAAGTATCTGAACGACAGCAAGATTGGACTGTTCGCCAACAACAACAGCAAGGAAGACAAGAGGCTGCACGACTGGCGCCGTCCTGTCAACATCGAGATGTTTACTGCTGAAGGCGAAGAGAGTGTCTTCAACCAACTCAGCGAGACCCGCATACAGGGAGGACAGTCGCGTGCCAATGCGCTGAAGTCAATGGTATTCTATGCCAACAAGCGCTTTGACCCCGACCACAAGCAGTTCCAGTATGAGTTCTTCCCCGACCAGAAGCCAGGCGTCAAGAAGTTTAAGTCATTCTCGCTGCGCGATGGTGGCAACGACTTTGGCGACCTCTATTTCCGTGACCTTATCATCCAGCGCACCATGGCCAAGAACGTAGACCTTGACTGGCAGGCCGGCCACACCGCTGTACTCTACATCAATGGTGAATACATGGGTATGCTGAATATCCGTGAGCGCTCCAACGAGGACAACATCTATAGCAACTACAATGGGCTGGAAGACCTTGACCTACTTGAGATTGCTCATGAGAAAGTGGATAATGTGGACCAGTTCATTGAGGAGCTGAAAGAAGGAACAGATGACTTCTATCAGGCTTTCAAGGCATTCTATAGCGAGAAGGGACACACACTGGCAGAGTATGAGGAGTGGCTGGATGTTAACGAGTATCTGAATGTCATCGTCATGAACTTCTTCTACGGCAACATCGACTTCCCTGGCAACAACCTCGTCTTCTGGCGCCCCAACGAGGACTATACAGGAACTGATCTACCCAAGAGATTCCGTGTCATCGTCAAAGACACAGACTTCGGACTGGGACTCTACGGCAGACAGAACAGCTACAACACCATCAAACTGCTGTACAATCCCAACTCCGACAGTGGTAGCGCATGGGCCTTCACAGAACCCGCAACTCGTCTGCTGAAGAACATGCTGGAGGATCCAGACATCCTGAAGATGTTCATCGACAAGTGCTGCATCTTCATGGGCGACTTCATGAATGGCAAAGGCACAGGAGAGACGATAGACCTCATTAAGGCAGAAGCCATGGAGGAGTTTGTGGCACATCGCGACAAGTACAACACATGGAGCTGGGTGGGCAATCGCACCGAAATCACCAACAAGTTCAACGATGCCAAGAAGTGGGCAGAAGGTCGTCCGAATTACTTCTACCAGCACATTGGCAACCAGTGGAATCTGGGCACACCCGTTGCGCTGAAAGTGAACGAAAGTGGGAAAGAGGCGGACATATCCATCAATGGCATCAAGTTGTCTAAAGGCACCTTCGACGGAAAATTCTTTGCCAACCGTGAGTTGTCCATCAGTGCGACAGCCGCTGAAGGTCAGGAGGTGAAAGGCTGGAAACTGACAGGTGGAAAGAATCAAGAGGTTAGTGGCAGCGAGCTGACCATCAAGATGACATCAAGCGCACTGACCATTGAACCTATCATCGGAGTTAGTTCTGGCATCGAGACCATTCTATCATCAGACATCAGACATCAGACATTAGACATCTACGACCTGTTAGGCAACAAGATAGCAACACCACAGAAAGGCAGAATATATATTCAGAACGGCAAGAAGATTACCTGGCAATAAGCACCAGGTAATCTTCTCCTTCCTTTTTCTTTGGCCTTTTACAATTATTTCGTATCTTTGCAGCATGAAACCAAAGACACTACTATTAACCTTGCTGTTGGGTACTGCTGCCATAACGCATGCAGGCAACAACACAACATTAGTCATTAACGAACTGATGCAGTCGAATGTGGACTGTATCATGGACGACTTGAACGATTTTCCTGACTCTTGGGTGGAGTTGTATAATCCGACAGATGCAGCCATCAATCTGCAAGACTATAAGATTGGCACCAAGAACAAGGTCAGCAAGGCCTGGCAACTGCCCAACAAGACGGTAGCCGCCAAAGGTTACGTTGTCATCTACTGCGACAAGGCTGGCGAAGACGATGGTGTCTCTGCAATGCACACGAATTTCCGTCTGGAGTCGGGCAAAGATGGTGCACTTTACCTTTTCAAAGGCAGTGAGGTAGTAGATCAGCTGGAAGGAATGGCCAAACAACCTGCGCCCAACATCGCATACGGACGAAAGACTGACGGTGCAGAGGAATGGGGCTATCAAGCTATACCCACACCCGACAAGGCAAACTGTGGTACAACGTACAAGAAAGTACTGGATGCTCCAGTATTCAGCCAGAAAGGACAGGTCTTTAAAAACAGCCAGATGGTTCAACTGATACTCTCCATACCAGAAGGAATGCCAGAAGGAACAGTTATTCGCTATACCCTCAATGGCCAGGAACCTACGGAGATGAGTCAGAAATATACGGCACCACTATCCTTCAACAGCACCAAGACCATTCGTGCCAAGCTGTTCTGCGATGGTTATCTGTCACCCCGCTCTACCTGTCACTCATACATCTTCTTCCCCACCAATCGTGCACTGACATTGCCCATAGTAAGTATCATAACAGACAACAAATATCTGAACGATGCAAAGATTGGCATCTACGTAGACGGTACCTATAACAATGTCAAGAAAAACTATGAATACGACTGGCGGCGCCCAATGAACATCGAGTTCTTCGAGACGTCAGGCGAAGAGAGCGTCATCAACCAGTTGGGCGAAATGCGCATCTGTGGCGGTGCTACTCGTAGCTCAGTCAGAAAGTCGCTGGCCATCTATGCCAACAAACGCTTTGGCGAGAAGCGTTTCAACTACGAATTCTTTCCCGACCAGAAGCCCGGTCTGAAGGACTTCAAGAGTTTCATGCTGCGCAATGCGGGCAACGACTTCGACTACCTCTATATGCGCGATGCCATCATTCAGCGTACGATGGCTCAGCATGTCGACTTAGACTGGCAGGCTTGGCGCCCCGCCATCGTTTATATCAATGGTGAGTATAAAGGTATGCTCAACATCCGTGAGCGTTCCAACGAAGACAATATCTACACCAACTATGACGGATTGGAGGATATCGACATGATAGAGAACGACTGGGAACTGAAAGAGGGCACCATGGACAACTATCAAGCCTTCAAGGCATTCTACAACGAACACGGACATACCTTGGCAGAATATGCTGAATGGATGGACTGGCAGGAATATATCAACCTGATGGTAGAGAATATGTATTTCAACAATCAGGACTTCCCAGGCAACAACAACGTCATCTGGCGCCCACAAGCAGAAGGGGGCAAATGGCGCTGGATTACCAAGGATACCGACTTCGGACTGGGACTCTACGGTTCTGCGCCCGACTACAACACCGTTCGGTGGATGTACGACAACGCCTACGACTCCAGCAGAAATTGGGCCAACACCTACGAGGCTACCCGTCTGTTCCGCCGACTGATGGAGGACGCCGACTTCAAGCGTGAATTCCTGGACAGGGCAGCCATCTATATGGGCGACTTCCTCAATGAGAAAGGTACGCGTGCCGTATGGGACGAGATGTACTACCTCATCAAGACGGAATATCCCTACCACCGTGAACTCATTAACCGCTGGTGGCCCAACTACGACGAAGAGCTCAACAATGCCCGCAACTGGCTCAACAAGCGCACCAACTACTTCTATCAGCAGTTGGCCGACTACTACAGCTGGGGTAATCCTACCGTGCTGACCGTCAACAAGGTCAATCTGAGCGACGTGACGCTGACCTTCAACGGCATCAAGTTGGCTGGCAACGTGTTTGACGGCAAATACTATGCTGGGCGCACCATCACCCTCAGCGCCACAGCCAACGAGGAAGGCAAGATGGTTACGGGGTGGAAGATTGTCGGCGGCGCCAACAAGGAGGTTCAGGGTAGCGAACTAACGCTGCAGATGCCTTCCAGTTCCACTGTTATTACACCCATCATCAGCAATGCCAGTGGCATTGAGGAAGTAGCTAACAGCCAAAGGCCAACAGCCAACAGCCAGCTCTACGACCTGGTGGGCAACAAGGTATCTACCCCGCAGGCTGGCAGGATATATATACAGAACGGGAAAAAGATTGTTATTCGGTAAAAGGAAACAGAAAGAAAGATTACCCAGACTACTATTTAAGTGTCTGGGTAATTTTTTGTTCACGATGACAGATGCGCACCTCTATGCCAAACTTCTCATGGATATGCTCGGCCAAGTGCTGAGCACTATAGACAGAGCGGTGCTGTCCGCCAGTACAGCCAAAACAGAACATCAACGACGTAAAGCCACGCTGGATATAGCGGCGCACATGGGCATCAGCTAACTTATAGACACTGTCAAGGAACGTCAGTATCTCGCCATCGTCCTCTAAGAAGCGGATAACAGGTTCGTCAAGGCCCGTCAGTTGCTTATATGGCTCATAACGACCTGGGTTGTGCGTCGAACGACAGTCGAAAACATAGCCACCACCATTGCCACTCTCGTCCTCTGGTATACCTTTGGTATAAGAGAAGCTAAAGACACGTACCACCAGCGGACCCTGCGCATCGTACTTGGAGAATGTGGCAGGACCATCCTGTGGGTGGGGCTTATAGGGGTTAAGACTTGTTGTCTTATAACCATCCGCACGACTGGCTGTTGCCTCTACATACTGGAAACGAGGCAGCTCTGTCAGGTGTGACAGAATGTCTGTCAGATAGGGATAGGGGAAGTCACGCTCGTCAAGCAACTCGCGGATGTTCTGAATAGCAGGAGGTATGGACTCGATAAAGTGAGCCTTGCGCTCGAAATAGCCACGGAAGCCATAAGCACCCAGCACCTGCAACTGGCGGAACAGTACAAAGAGGCTCAGACGCTCTACGAAACGGTGAGGAGTGGGTACCTCGGTATACTGTTTCAAGGCGTTGTAATACTCGTAGACCAGCTCACGACGTAATTTATGCGGATATTTAGCACTAGCTTGCCATAGGAAAGAAGCCAAATCGTAGTAATAAGGACCACGACGACCACCCTGGAAATCGATGAAGTAGGGTTCTTGATTGTTGGTCAGCATTACATTGCGGGCTTGGAAGTCACGATAAAGGAAGCACTGCTCGTCGTCAGCCTCCGTCAAGTCCTTGGCTAACAATCGGAAATCAGCCTCTAACTTGAGTTCATGGAAGTCAAGTTCTGTAGCTTTAAGGAAACAGTATTTGAAATAATTGAGGTCAAAAAGCACGGAATTGGTATCGAACTCCGGTTGTGGGTAGCAGTTGGTAAAATCCAACTCACGGGCTCCACGTAACTGGATATTAGGCAACTGACGGATGGTGCGTTTCAACAGTTCCTGCTCTTTCAGTGTATAACGACCACCTGCCTCACGTCCGCCACGGATGGCATCAAACAGCGACACAGTACCTAAGTCGGTCTGCAGATAGCGCAATTCGTCATCAGAAGCAGCCAGCACCTGAGGTACTGGCAACTGACGTTTGGCAAAGTGCTTTGCCAGATAGACAAAGGCATGATTCTCGTCACGACTGGTACCAACACATCCCACTACCGATGTGCCATCGGCAGCTGTCAGACGATAATACTCACGATTGCTGCCAGCACCAGCCAACTTCTCTGTTTGCTGAGGCTCTGCACCACTCCATTTCTTATATAGTTCCAGTAATTTCTGCATATTGTTGGCAAAAGTACTAAAAAAAAGAGTAAAACAAAAGAAATTCTACTTTTTTTGCTGGTTTAGCGAAATATCTTTTTGCCGTTCTCAACGATTATGCCACGATAGCTGTCGCTAACCTTCTGACCTGCCAGATTGAAACAGACGCCAGATTTACCAGCATCAATCTTAATTGAGTTGATGGTCGTTGGTGACTTCCATGTTGGATAGTACTCTGTGAAGTTGCTTGTTCCATCAGCATTGCCTGCCTTCATAATGTTTTCAACAAGCGAATTGGCGTAGACCTCAATGTTAGTATACCACCCTTTAGAATCCAACGTATATGCAAGTCCATCTTTTTCATCGTTAGGATTCAGGCCATTAGCTGTCTCCCAGGCATTGGGAATACCATCATTGTCTGTATCAAAACCATCGGGATGTTGCGTACTCTCTAACTTATATTCTCCTTGGTCTCTTACGAAATCAATGATACCAGGACGATGGGTAATAGCTTTTCCGTCACCTGTTTTTGTTGCGCTGCCTATGTATGTCGTTGTGCCGTTGGCAGCCTCCTTCATGTAACGTTCATCTACTGCATCACGAAACAACGAAGCACCTGCATAAGCCAAGACTTTTTCGTATGCCACCTGTGCGGTATGTGTGGTGACATCACCTGTTTCAACAGGAGAGTCGAGTTTGAGTCGAACGCAATCGGTGCCACTGCTATTCTTCTGGTAGGTAACATCTGCACCATATAAATGGTCAGCATCAGCACAATACTTTTCGCCATTAATGGTGAATGTACCGTTATCGTAGATAACTCCCTTCCAGTCGTAGTTCTGTGCATTATTCTCTGCTGCAGTAACATAGTTTCCATTAATATAGTAGCGTGCACAATAGCCCATATAGGGAGAACCTTTAGCATTATCGGAAGTGGCTACCGATACTTGTGTGACACGTGTCTTGTTGTATGTAGCAGGCCCAGCCTTGTAATAGTTGTTTACGATGTTGATATTGCCACCTCCAGTACCGCCATAACAACCATTGCCATTGCCCCAGTTAAACATTACGCAGTTGCGGAAGTCAACTTGTTCGGCTTGGATAGCGTTCTCATACATGGTTTTGTCGTATTTTGCGTATTCGTCAGCATAGCGTGCACCACAGAAGCGAGGGACACGGTTTTGCATATGGCAGAGGTAATTATGGTGGAAAGAGGCTCCTTTTCCTCCCCAAATACCACCATAGCTATGCTCTCCTTTAGTGTGACCCGGATTAGCCAATGCCTCGCCCAATGTGCACCATTGCATCGTGAAATTAGTATTGTCGTAGAACGAGGCGATCTCATCAATGCTCCATGAGAAAGAACAGTGGTCCAGTACCATTCCAGTGAAGCCACGGCACCATGTAGCATCAGCTCCATCGTTGACATTTACCTCTTCACCACGGCGTACGCGTATGAAGCGCATAATGATATTGTCACCATTTGGGCGTACCGTGTAATACCGCAGCGTTATACCAGGAGCAGGGGCTGTCTGTCCGAGGATGGTGGTGTTGGCGCCGATAATCACATCGCTGGCCAAAGGAATGACACCAGCCACATCAAAGACGATAATCTTTTTGGCGTTACCACTTACCGCAGCACGGAAAGAGTCCGTACCCTTATCGTTCAGATTTCTGACATGGACAACCTTAGCGGCTCCGCGTCCGCCAGTCACATAGCGTCCGTGACCTTCAGCACCAGGAAAGGCAGGTATGTCTTCAGCTATCGTGCTGAGGCAGAAAAGACAAATAGAAAAGAGTAATATGATTTTCTTCATAGTGTCGTGTCATTATTTAGTATTCGCTGTCGGTAGTATAGCCTAATTGTTCCATCTCCAACGATGCCCACAGGAACGGGCCGATGCCCTTGGGGTCGTTGTCGCGAATGGGCTCAGAGAGGTAGTACTGGTAGGAGCCGTCGCGCTTGCGGTTCTCCTTGACCTCGCCCTTGGGGTTGATTTGCTTCATGGCAGCCTGCACGTCAGGGGTAGCCGCAGGACCAAGACCTGCTACAGAGCAGCAGTTGGTGAGCGAGATGGTGCAATCGCTGTTGGTGCGTATCATATTTCTGATGATGCTTCCGTAGGCACGCTTGCCGGCCTCACGATACGCATTGTCCACATAGCCTTTGCGGGCGGCTTTGAGAAGCACGTAGGCAAACATGCTGGTGGCTGTCGCCTCCAAGTAATTCCCACTCTGATTCGGAGAGTCCATCACCTGATACCATGCGTAAGTCTTCTTGTCCTGCCACTTGACGATGGCAGCCAGGTCCTTGCGTAACAGGTCGATGACCTCTGAACGGCGGGCATAGTCTTCGGGCAGGGCGTCAAGCACCTCGATGAGTGCCATGGAATACCATCCCTGGGCACGCGCCCAACAGTGCTGTGACAGTCCCGTCTCCTTGTCTGCCCAAAAAGCGCTACGTGTCTCGTCATAAGCATGGCGGTTCAAGCCGGTCTTGGGGTCAAGGGTACGATAATAGGTTGTCTTCAGCTGATCAACAGCGTCATCATAAATCTGTGTGGCTGTTAGCTGTTTGCTTTTGGCTTTCAGCTTCTGGTTTTGCGTAATCGGTGCAGTGAGACAGCGGAAGGGCAGACCCATGAAGATGCCATCGAGCCACACCTGATAAGCATAGATAGCCTTATGCCAAAACACCTTATCTGCCTTGGTACGTGGCTGGTTCATCAGCTGCGTCATCAGCAACTGCATGGCTTTAAGGTTCTTAGTCTCCGGCCACTGTTGGTACATGCGTGTAACGAAATGGCCTGTACGAATGTTGTCGAGGTTGTATTCCTTGATGTCATAGTTACGGATGGTGCCGTCGCGACGAATCATCGTGTCGGTGTACTCCTGGCAGTAGAGGCGAATGTCCTCACCACCATATCTTAAATAGGTGTCGAGCATTCCCTCCAGTTCAATACCCATCACATAGCTCCACTTAGGACTATTGGAGAAGTCGAGCAGATAAGAGCGCGGTGTGCGCTGCATCTCGGAATAGGTCATCCACTCGGAGTAGTGCTTGTATGGCTTTTCCTGCAAGACCAAAGAGCCATTGATAATCAGGTTTTCGTAACTCACGTCCTCTGCCAGGCCTTGCTGATATACTGGTTTGCCATAAACACCATCAAACTTACAGTTTTTGACCTTGATATGATTGATGGTATAGGAGAGTGAGTCGGCCTCATAGCCAACAATCATCACGCCATATTTCGACTTCTGACTGGTGACATTCTCCATATAGACATTGCGAACCGTTGGATAGAAACCACGACAGCAAACCTCTTTAGGCTCGTAGTCGGTATTAATCTTGAGAATGGCCTCCTTGCACACGCCAACCTTGATATTACGCATATTGATGTTTTCTATCACACCACCACGGCAGGAGTTCGTTTTGATTCTCAGCACACGCTCCAGTTCCGGTGCATCCATCTCGCAGTCGTGGGCATACACGTTCTGGCAACCACCAGAAATCTCAGAACCAACCACCACGCCTCCATGACCATTCTTCATCACACAATTGCGGATGATGATGTTCTTTGATGGCATATTACGCTCGCGTCCGTCACGATTACGGCCGCTCTTAATGGCTATACAGTCGTCGCCAGTATCAAAAAAGCAGTCTTCTATGAGTACGCGGTCGCAGCATTCTGGATCGCAACCATCACCATTAGGTCCATCATTAATCATTTTCACACGGCGAACGGTAATATCGGTTGAATGAAGCGGGTGAATCACCCAGAAAGGCGAGCGCAGCAAGGTTACATCCTGCAGCAGGATACCTTCACACTTGTTGAAGCTAACCAACTGAGGGCGTAGACGGTCTTTCTCCGTGAATATTCTCTCTGGTGAGCGCTGCCCCTTCTCATTGTACATGGGTATGCCATCCTCTCCGACCTTGAGCAAGCGTGGGCGTCCCATTTCGCGCTGACTTGTTGTACCCTCTTTCCAACCGAAACGGGGATTGCCGTTCCAAGGCCACCATGTGTCGTTGCTTCCACCACCGTCAATAGTGCCCTTACCAGTAATGGCAATATCCTTAGCATTAAAGGCATAAACGCATGGGGAGAGGTTAAAGCATTCCAATCCCTCCCATGATGTCTCAACAATGGGATAGAGAGTTGGGTCAAAAACAAATTCAAGTACTGCATTTTCCTGAACTTCCAGATTCACACCGTTTTTCAGTTCGATGGAACCCGTCAGAAAATGAAGACCAGCAGGAACTATAACGCGTCCCCCACCCTTCTTTGAACAAGTGTCGATGGCCTTCTGAATAGCTTTCTGGTTCTTCTTGGCTGTATTTGTCACTTTAGCCCCATACTTAGTAATTGGGAACTCCTGAGCAGCGAACTGTGGTTCTCGGATGCTTTGCTCAATCTGTTTGTACTGTTGCTCGTTCCAACCTTGAGCCTGGACAGCCAGCACTGCAAGAGTGCACAGCAGCATTGATAACAACTTTTTCATTTTCTTGTTTTGAGTTTAAGTAGTCTTTGGGTGCAAAGATACGAAAAAAGGGCGAAACAACGCCCTTTTTTACTATTATTTTTCACTCCAACGATTACGCTACAGCAACAGATGCTGCATACACCTACTGCTCTAAAGCCTTGAAGAGTACATCAAGAGCAACAGCAGCATTGCCGTGAGCCTGTAACAGTTGCACAAACTTAGAACCGATGATGGCACCGGCAGCATTGTCCTGGGCGGCTTTGAGGGTCTGGGCATTTGAGATGCCGAAACCTATCATACGAGGATTGCGCAGATTCATGGCATTGATGCGCCGGAAGTATTCCTGCTTGGCTTCATCAAAATTCTTCTGTGCACCGGTAATGGCGGCCGACGACACCATGTAGATAAAACCATCGGTATGGTCGTCGATGAAACGAATACGTTCTTCGCTGGTCTCGGGTGTGATGAGCATGATGATGCGCAAGTCGTACTTGTCGGCAGCGGGTTTAACGTTTGTCAGATAGTCGTCGAAGGGCAGGTCGGGAATGATAACGCCACTGACGCCACTGTCTACACACGACTGACAAAACTGTTCGATACCATACTGCATAATAGGATTCAGATAGCCCATCAGCACCAAAGGAATAGTGACTTGCTCTTTGATAGCAGCCAATTGGGCAAACAGCGTTTTAAGAGTCATGCCATTCTTCAGGGCTGTGGTGGCTGCCTCCTGGATGACAGGGCCATCAGCCATAGGATCACTGAAAGGAATGCCTACTTCTATCATGCTGATGCTTTTAGCCTGCATGGTTAAGATGGTGTCGGCAGTACCGTCGAGTGTGGGTGCTCCTGCACAGAAATAGAGCGAGAGGAGCTTTTTATCGCCGCGATTGGCGAAAAGGGAATTAATCTTGTTCATCATATCATTTGCAATTGGAAGATATACAATTTATTTAGCGATTTAACGCATTTAGGATTTTTTGTAGGGCGGTGGTATCCTTCAGCCCTGGGGCCAGTTCAAAACGGGAGTTGAGGTCGATACCTGCGCATTTCTCAATAGGAAAGCCTTCGAGTGCCCGTAGGGCGCAAAGATGCTCGGCATCGTCTGGTCCAATGCCGCCACTAAGCAAGAATGGCGTATTGCCGGTGTAATCGGCGAGAATACTCCAGTCGAACTGGATACCGTTTCCTCCGACGGATTTCCCCTTGGTGTCGAAGAGAAAGTAGTCTACAAGACCTTCATAGGGCTTGGTTTGGACGAGGTCTTCGACTGTGGCGATATTGAAGGCCTTGATGAGACGGGTGCCGACGGGAAAACCGTTGACCACTCGCAGGGCGCGGATATAGTCAGGCGTCTCATGACCGTGTAACTGGATGTAGTCGAGGGCGTAGTCGGCACAGTGCTGACAGATCTCATCGATGGTGACATCGACAAAGACACCAACGCGTTTACAGTTGGACGGCAGATAACTGGGGCGCTCGCTGACATATCGGCTCGACTTGGGCCAGAAAATGAAACCCATCAAAAAATTGAAGAGTGAAGAATGATGGGTGAAGAGTTGCTCTACCTCACGGATGTTCTCTGCATCTCGCATGCCGCAAACCTTGATGATTATGGGGCTAATGAGACTCATAGGGCTAATGAGTTAAATGGGTGATGAAGTCGCGGAGGGCCAAACCTGGCTCGGCAGTCTTCATGAAATTCTCGCCAATGAGGAAGCCACGGAAACCGGCGGCACGCAGGGCGCGGACGGTGGTAGGATTGCTGATGCCACTCTCGCTGACAAGGACGGGAGCTCCAGCAGGTGAACCGCTGAACACCGTAGCGGCGCGGAGTTGCTCAGCCAGACGGAAACTATTGTCCACGTCGGTGACGAAGGAGCCGAGGTTGCGGTTGTTGATGCCACACATATCGGGACAGAGTTCGGCATATTCTAATTCGGGTTCCGAATGCATCTCCAGCAACACCTCCATTCCCAACTCATGGGCAGTGTGCAAGAGTATTCCGCAATCTTGTAATGAGAGGCATGCAGCAATCAGCAATACAGCGGACGCACCACACAGACGGGCCTGAAACAGCTGGTACTCGTCGATGACGAAGTTCTTGTAGAGGATAGGGATGTTGACACCACTGTGACGTGCAGTCTTGATAAACTCATCACTACCTCCAAAGAATTTCTCGTCAGCCAGTATACTCAGTGCTGAGGCACCATTCTGCTGATAGCTCAGCGGAATGAGGTCGGCACGTCCGTCTTCCTTGATCCAGCCCTTGGAGGGTGACTTGCGCTTGAACTCAGCAATGATGCCTGAGTCGGAAGTAGCCAGCGCCTGTGACATAGAGGCTACGCTGAAGTCGAGCAGCGGTTCGACACGACGGTGAATCTCCCGCTCACTAAGCGCAGCCTTGAAGCGTTCGACCTCTATGTGCTTGTTGGCTACGATTTCTGATAGGATATCTTGCATGGGGCTAAAAGGGCTAATGGGACTTATGAGTTCAGTTCAACGAACTTCTTGAACGTACGCAGTGCACTGCCGCTGTCAATAGACTCACGGGCTATGGCAATGCACTCTTCGATACTTTTCTCGCCCCTCTCCAGCACCTGGATGCCGAAAGCTGCATTGGCCAGTACAATGTTCTTCTGGGCAGGCAAGGCACGGTTCTCGAGGACGTTATCAAAGATTTCCTTCGCCTCTTGTTCAGTAGCACCAGCCACCAGTTCCTCTGGTTTGGCACACTCAAAACCAAGATCCTGCGGACGGAAGATGCGCTCGAAATGATTCGTGGTCACCTTGAAGTCACCCGTCAGAGAAATCTCGTCGTAACCGTCTATGGAGTTTACAATACCATAGTCAATACCGATCTTTTGATAGACCTGCTGATAGAGACGCATCTGGTCAAGATTGGCCACACCAAGCAATTGACAACTGGGCTGACTGGGATTAACCAGCGGTCCCAGCAGGTTAAAAATGGTGGGAAATGGCAGCGCCTTGCGGATAGGTCCCACAAACTTCATCGCCTTGGCAAAGAGCTGGGCGTGGAGATAAACGATACCCGCCTCCTGCATGCAACGGTTCAGTTTGTCCAAATCGTCAGTAAACTTAACGCCATGCTGGGCGATAACATTCGAGGCGCCACTGGTTGATGTCGCAGCATAATTGCCATGTTTAGCCACCTTATAGCCTGCACCTGCAATAACGAAGCATGACGTCGTAGAGATGTTAAAAGTGTTCTTGCGATCGCCACCCGTACCCACAACATCAATATAACGATCGCAGTCCAAGGGCACAGGGACGCCCGTTTCCAAGATACCATCGCGGAATCCCAGCAATTCCTCTACAGTGACACCACGCATCTGCAGACAGGTCAGCAGGGCGGTTATCTGTTCGTTGGGGTACTCACTTTGCGTGATACCAATCAATATTGTTTTCATCTCTTCACGAGATAATTCCTCGTGGTTCAGCATCCTGTTTAGGATGGTTTTCATTGTCTGTTCCATATCTCTTGATTCTTAATTTTAATTATTAACTCTTAACTATAGAAACATCCAGTTTTGCAGCATTTTCTTGCCGTCGGGCGTTAGCACACTCTCGGGGTGGAATTGGATGCCACGTATGTTCAGCGTCTTGTGCTTCAGCGCCATAATCTGGCCCTCGTCGCTCTCGGCAGTCACCTCCAAACAGTCGGGCAATCCATCCTTCGACACTACCCACGAGTGGTAGCGGCCCACTGTGAAATCCTTCGCGATGCCTGAGAACAATGCGTCGTCATTGGTCTGATGACAGGGCGTTGCAACACCGTGGAACACATCACTCAAGTTCTCCAACTTGCCACCGAAAGCTTCGCCGATAGCCTGATGTCCCAAACATACGCCAAGGATGGGCTTCCGTCCAGCATAGGTTCGGATAACATCGAGTAGCAAGCCTGCCTCCGAGGGAATGCCGGGACCGGGCGACAGGATAATCTTACTGAACTCCTCTAACTGTGGTAATTCAAACTGGTCGTTACGATATACGGTAACTTCAGCGCCGAGTTCTTTGACCAGATGACTCAGATTATAGGTGAATGAGTCGTAGTTATCTATGATGACTATCTTCATAATTCGTGTAATTCAAATTCGTTTTCACTTTATAATGCTTCCGCTTTTTCGATGGCCTTGCGTAAGGCACCCAGTTTGTTGTTCACTTCCTGTAATTCATACTCCACATCGCTTTTGGCCACAATGCCACCGCCTGCCTGGAACCACAGCTCGCCATTGCGCGAGACGAAGGTGCGGATGGTAATAGCCTGATTGAGTGAACCATCCAACCCTATAATACCGATACAGCCACCATAGGCACCACGGTTGTGCGGCTCGTATTCGGAGATAAGCTGCATGGCACGAACCTTCGGAGCACCTGAGAGCGTTCCGGCGGGGAACGTGTCAATAAAAGCCTTGATGGGGTCGGCTCCCAATGGCTTTCCATCGGGGCTCACGTTTCCTGTTGGCCCATCGAGTTCGCCACTGACACGAGAAACGAGGTGGATAACGTGGGAGTAATACTGGATGTCCTTGTAGTACTCTACCTTCACATTGTGACAGTTGCGGCTCAGGTCGTTGCGCGCCAAATCGACCAGCATCACGTGCTCGGCATTCTCCTTAGGGTCGTTGCGTAGAAATTCGGCCCCCCGTCGGTCGGCCTCGGCATCGCCCGTGCGCTTGGTCGTACCGGCAATTGGATCGATGTAAGCCTTCCGGCCCTCAATGCGACAGTGCGTCTCGGGCGACGAACCGAAAATACGGAAACCTCCGAAGTCGAAATAGAACAGGTAAGGCGAAGGATTGATAGAGCGCAATGCACGATAAAGTTTGAAATCGTCACCCTCATACTTTTGTATAAAGCGTCGGCTCAGCACAATCTGAAACACGTCGCCACGCAGGCAGTGGCGAATGCCGCGGCGGATGTTCTCGCGGTGCTCGTCATCAGTCAGCGTGGAGCGCACATCACCCACCGGATGGAAGTCGTAAGCCTTCACACTGGCTTTGTTCATCGCCTTCAAAATGCCATCGATATCCTGATTATCGTTATCGTTTTCGTTCAGTCCCACCACCTTCAGCAGATTGTTGTGATGGTCGAAGACAATCACTACCTTGTATAAAATATACAGCATGTCGGGGGCATCGTTCTTTGCCTGCGTCTCATCCTTCACGTCAATATTCTCGAAGTAGCGTACGGCATTGAAGCTGGTATAGCCAAACAGTCCCATGATGCTGGCGTCGTCGCCCGTTACCTGGATGCGGTCAATCAGTGAATGGATGGCCTCAGCAGAACCGAAGTCCTTAGTCAAGGGTTTACGCTCGGTGGTTCCATCAGGATAAACGAGAGACACCACACCATGGCCAATAGCCACACTAGCCATTGGATTGATGCCAATGAACGAGTGCGAGTTATTGGCATCGTGATAGTCAGAACTCTCCATCAGTGCACTCTGCGGATAGAGGTCGCGCAGCCGCATATATACTCCTACTGGCGTGTAGAGGTCAGCAAGTATGGTCTTGCTGGTGGTAGTGTACTTAAAAGTTTCCATATTCTCCAGCCATTTGTTTGTTGTTCAGATAGGTTTCTACATCTTTATCTCCACGGCCACTGACGGTCAGCACCACCACGTCGTCTTTCTTGAACGACATCTTACCGAGAGCAGCAATGGCGTGAGCACTCTCCAAAGCAGGAATAATGCCCTCCATGCGGGTCAACTCATAGGCGGCACGAACGGCTTCGTCGTCATTGATACTGTAGACGGTGGCACGATGCTGGGTGGCCAGATTGGCGTGCATGGGACCAATACCGGGATAGTCCAGACCGGCTGAGATGCTCTCGGCTTCGATAATCTGACCGTCAGGCGTCTGCATAACCAACGTCTTGGCGCCATGCAGAATGCCCAGGCGACCAGCATGGATAGTTGCTGCCGTATGACCCGTATCGGCTCCTTGACCACCAGCCTCTGCCAGAACAATTTTCACTCGTTCGTCATCAATATAGTGGTAGATGGTACCAGCGGCATTCGAACCACCACCGACGCAGGCCATCAGTACATCGGGGTAGTCACGGCCTATCTTCTCCTGCAGCTGTTCTTTGATTTCCTTAGAGATGATGCTCTGCAAACGAGCTACCATATCTGGATAAGGATGAGGACCTACCGTACTGCCGATGATATAAAAGGTATCAGCAGGATGGCAGCACCAGTCGCGGATGGCCTCGTTGGTGGCATCCTTCAGCGTCCAGTTGCCTGTTTTGACGGGTCGGACCTCTGCACCCAGCATCTTCATGCGTTCTACGTTTACATGCTGGCGCTCAACATCCAAAGCCCCTTGATAAACCACGCACGGCATGTCCATCAATGCACAGACAGTAGCGGTAGCCACACCATGCTGGCCAGCTCCCGTTTCAGCAATGATACGCTTCTTGCCCATCTTCTTAGCCAGCAGTATCTGACCGATGGTGTTGTTGATCTTGTGGGCTCCCGTATGGTTCAGGTCCTCACGCTTCAGAAACAGCTGACAGCCATATTTCTCACTCATCCTGCGAGCATAGTACAGGGGTGACGGCCTGCCGACATAGTCGCGCAACAGCTGCATGTACTCCTTTTGGAATTCCTCCGACTCAATAATCGGCAAATACTCTTCCTGTAATTTCTTGACCGTTGCATAGAGTATTTCCGGCACATAAGCGCCACCGAATGCTCCGTAAAATCCTTTTTCATCTACTAAGTAACTCATATATTGGTTGTTTTTTGTTGGTTTATCCATTCATTGTATCTTTGTGACCTCGTGAAACAGGAAAGAGGCCCGTCGCGTTAACGACGAGCCTCTTTGTATTTTCAGTTGAACTTATACCATACGGCTACGTACCTCGCGACTATTTAAATCTCGAGATGCGCCACCAATATGTATTGTTCATTGACTGTTTCATTGTCTTGTTGTATCTAATACGGTCGCAAAAGTACACATATTATTTCTATTACACAAATTTTTTCGTTGAAAAGTTTGCAAATCGAAAGAAAAAGAATTGTTTTACCTACAAAATATTATTGCTGTGAAGCAAATTTGGCATCAACGACAAAACTAAATCCCAATTGTCCAACGGAAGTTGATGACAATTCACCTCGCATATAAATCAATCTATTATGATTTTCCGGGTGGTCTTTTAGATTTGCCAAATCTTTTGCCGATGGGTATTTCGAGCTAAGGACAGAAGGGAAAAGTCCCTTATAGTCTTTCTTTTCCTTAATACGTTGGATATCTTCTTCATTTACAGGATTATCCGACAGGACGACAGCAGCATCACTGTCAAAGGGCGCTTCGCAATCCATACTTCCCATACTTTTCTTGGCAGAGGCAATGATAAACCCTTTTACCCAAATGATATGATCACGAAGGGAGTTGTCACTTAGAGCTTGCGCTATAGTGTATACTGGTTTACCATTAATAGTCTCAACATCAGTATTATCGTCGTCAGGATCGTCATTATTATCATCAGTATCGTCTGGACCTACGATTGGCTCTGGCTGCTCATCAGGATCGCCAATCCAGATATTTGTCACTTCTTTAATGCCAGGGACACTCATATATTGTTTACGAATGCCATGGATATATACAAAGTTATTCCAACGATTTGCATTCTCCTGCAAATTAAAACTGGCACTAATACCTTTGGCAGCATCAGATAGAGAGATGGGCATAAGGTCGCTGAATATCTGTTCATCGGTGCCATCTGCAGGCTCATCGGCTAAAAGTATCGCTGTCTTCCCAGCAAAAGGACTGCGAAAATCGGCATTTTTGATACTACTTTCAGCTGCTGCTACAATGTAACCCTTTACCGTTATCCAATATCCAGGTTCTACGTTGACTGCATCAGCAACTGTCAACGCACTGTTCTTGACATCGTCAGGTAATTCATCAGAAAAGTTTATGGTCTGTTCTCCGCTACTCAACTCTTTTTCGCAACTAAGCAGGGCGAAAAGCAGAAAAAATGAAAAAAAAAGCCGAAAAATTTGCATTTTATCTGATTATTGCCTATATTTGCCCCCGATAAGCCTTCCGTAGGCATTTGCCACGACACTTATCACATATTTATAGTATGAGGTTGGTAGCGTCCTGCACCAACCTCTTTTACTATAAATATAAGGTTTATTATACTTCCCACCCTATGGCTGAAGCGCCGAGCACTGCTGCAGAAGCGCCATCCAGCCCACTGACCAGGAACTGAGCCTTGCCCTTAAATACAGGTAGCACGTGCTCATCGTAAGCTCTACGGATAGGATCCATAATCAACTCACCAGCTTTCACCATACCCCCAAAGAAGATGAAAGCCTCCGGAGAACAGAATGCAGCAAAATCAGCGCAAGCCTCTCCAAGCATTTTGCCTGTATACTCATAAATTTCTTTGGCTAACTCATCACCCTTACCTGCAGCAATAGAGACATCGAGTGAGGTAATATTCTCTGGATTCATGTCGCGAAGCAAGGATGGGCGCTGCGTCTTTGCCAAGAGTTCACGAGCCGTCCTGGCTACACCTGTTGCTGAGCAATATGCCTCCAGACAGCCAGTACGACCACAACCACAGGAGCGACCTTCTTCACCCCGTACCATTGTGACATGTCCCAACTCTCCAGCAAAGCCGTCACTACCATATATTAGCTGACCATTGAGTACGATACCAGATCCAACACCCGTACCAAGAGTGATAACAATAAAGTTCTTCATGCCACGAGCAACGCCATAAACCATCTCTCCGATAGCTGCAGCATTAGCATCATTAGTGACTGCCACGGGAATGCCGTTCAATTTCTTACTAAACATATCACCCAGCGGTACGATACAATCGTGTGCCCACTTGATATTAGGAGCAATTTCAATAGTACCCTTATAGTAGTTACCATTAGGCGCACCAATACCCATTGCTTTGATTTTTTCAATGCCGCCTACTTGTTCAATGATAGGTTGCAGGGCATTGACAGATGCTTCGATAAATGACTCGGCAGTATCATATTGCTGGGTTTTAATGGCTGTAGTAGCTTTGATATCGCCACGCTGGTCGACAATTCCGAATACTGCATTTGTACCACCTAAGTCTAATCCGATGACATAGGGCTTAATTCCTTGTTGCTCGTTCATAGTAGTATTTATATTGACGTTTATTGATTATTGCTTAAAAACATGTTGCAAAGATAGTCATTTCTTCACGAAACTCGCCCTGTTTAACTCCCTTTAACGTAATATAATGACATATATCAATAATAAATTGTACCTTTGCACTCAGATATGCCATTTCCACTACATATTAACATTGTAGACCTGGTGTTCAAGGGCATGCTAATAGGTATGGTAGCCTCAGCACCGATGGGTCCCGTGGGCATCCTTTGTGTACAGCGAACGCTGAACAAAGGGCGCTGGTTTGGCTTTGTCACGGGTATCGGCGCAGCCATTAGCGACATTATCTATGCTGGTATAACAGGATTCGGCATGGCCTTTGTTATGGACTTTGTCAATAACGATCAAAACAAGTTCTATTTGCAGATTATCGGTTCAGTTCTGTTATTGGGATTCGGACTCTACACCTACCGCAGTGACCCCACAAAGAATATGCGTCAGTCAGGTATGCAGCGAGGAACATTCTGGTATAATACTTGGACTGCCTTTTTAGTGACATTCTCCAACCCTCTGATCATCTTCCTTTTTATGGCACTGTTTGCCCAGTTTGCCTTTGTCATTCCCGACCATCCCTTTGAGATGTTTGTCGGTTTTGCCAGTATTGTGGGCGGCGCTCTGTTGTGGTGGTATGGTCTTTCATGGTTAGTCGACAAGGTACGTACCATCTTTGACGCTCAAGGCATTCGCATCATCAATCGTGTCATTGGTGCTGTTGTCACCATTTTTTCTGTAGTGTCACTGTTTGGAACCGTCACCAATCTGTTCAGATTCTTTTGATGAGTTGATAGTAAATTGTCAAATAGTATAATTGTAAAATTACACCGTGTTTATAGCTAACGAATTACGTAAGACAAATATTGCAGAATATCTGCTGTATATGTGGCAGGTAGAGGACACCATCCGTGCCTTCGACTGTTCCATAAGCCGCATACGCAGAGAGTATATTGATCGTTTCGACTACGATGACGACCAGAAAGAAGACGAGGCAGACTGGTTTGGAAACCTCATCCGTATGATGAACCAAGAAGGCTGTCGCCAACAGGGACATCTCCAAATTAATAAGGTGACGATGCAGACACTCTCCGAGTTGCATGCCCAGTTATTGTCATCGCCTAAGTTTCCTTTCTATAATGCCGCCTACTACAAGGTGCTGCCATTCATCGTCGAGTTGCGCAACCATGGTGCGAACAAGGAGGAGAACGAGATAGAGACATGTTTCAATGCTCTTTACGGCACGATGTTGCTCCGTTTGCAGAAAAAAGAGATTACCGACAAAACCCAAGCCGCTGTAAAGGAAATCACCACTTTCATCGGCATGCTCTCTGACTATTACAAGAAAGACAAAGAAGAAGGACTGAAGTTCGAATAAATGAATATATTGATTACTGGCTGTAACGGCCAATTAGGAAACGAGATGCAGCTGCTGGAGAAGGAGAATCCGCAGCACACCTATTATAATACAGATGTCGCTGAGTTGGATATTACCAACCAGTTGGCTATTGAACAGTTTGTGGCAGACCATCAGATTGATGGTATTGTGAACTGTGCTGCCTATACCGCTGTCGACAAGGCTGAGGACAACGAGGAACTATGTACGAAGTTGAATGCAGAAGCTCCTGCCAATCTGGCTCATGCTATTGGTAAACGCGGTGGATGGATGATACAGATTAGCACCGACTACGTTTTTGACGGTACCAACCACACTCCTTATACGGAGGATGAGGATACTTGTCCGAACAGCGTCTATGGTAAGACCAAACTCGTTGGTGAGCTGAACGTGCAGAAGTTGTGCGAGCGCTACATGATTATCCGTACGGCATGGCTCTACTCTACATTTGGCAATAACTTCGTGAAGACGATGATACGCTTAGGCAATGAGAAACCGGAATTGGGCGTCATCTTCGACCAGATAGGTACACCGACCTATGCCCGCGACTTAGCGCAAGTAATCATGACGGCCATCAACAAAGGTATAGTGCCAGGCATCTATCACTTCTCTAACGAGGGCGTCATCTCGTGGTACGACTTTACAAAGGCTATCCATCGTATTGCAGGCATTACCACATGTCATGTTCGTCCGTTGCATACCTCAGAATATCCCACACCAGCAGCCCGTCCACACTATAGTGTGCTTGACAAGACCAAAATCAAACAAACCTATGGTATTGAGGTTCCTTATTGGGAAGAGTCGCTGCGCGAGTGTATCGCCAAGCTATGAAGACGGCAGTTGTTGGCGGCGGCGCGGCAGGATTCTTTCTGGCTATTAACCTGAAAGAGATGATGCCCGACATGCAGGTGACAATCTTTGAGCGTAGCCAGCATGTCTTGGCTAAGGTGGAAATCTCTGGAGGGGGACGGTGCAACTGTACCAACAGTTTTGAGGAGGTGACGGACCTGTCGCAGGTCTATCCGCGTGGACACCGTCTGCTGAAACGTCTGTTCAACAACTTCGACTATCGCGATGCCTATCGTTGGTTTGAAGACCATGGCGTACCATTGGTAACACAGGATGATCAGTGTGTATTTCCCCAGGCACAGGACTCACATGCCATCATCGACTGTTTCCTGTCGCTGGCTCGTCGCTATCATATTGACATACAGAAAGGCTGCAAGGTGCAGTCGTTAGAGGATGTCAAGGGGTTTGACTATGTGGTAGTGAACACGGGTGGTTCTCCAAAAGGAGAAGGACTGCGCTGGTTGGCTGCGCTGGGTCACGAGATAGAGACGCCTGTTCCTTCCCTGTTTACTTTTGCCATTCATGACAAACCTTTGCAGTCACTGATGGGCGTAGTGACTGATGTGGAAACAATGATTCCCGGAACGAAACTACGTGCCAATGGTCCGCTGCTGATTACTCATTGGGGCTTGAGTGGTCCTGCCATCTTGAAACTGTCCAGTCATGCTGCCCGCTATCTGGCAGAAAAGAACTATCAGGCGCCATTGGCTGTTCGTTGGGTGTCGTTGACGGATCAAGAGATAACGTCGTTGCTCTATGAACAGGCAGCCTCACAACCCAAGAAACAACTGACCACCTATAATCCCTTTGGCTTGCAGCAACGTCTGTGGGCGTATCTGGTGGAGAAAGCTTTAGATGCGCGCCATCAGATACGGTGGACGGAAATGAACAAGAAGGACGTCAACCGTTTGGTCAACGTCCTACTGAATGATACCTATCAGATAGCTGGTCGTGCTCCTTTCAAGGAAGAGTTTGTCACCTGTGGCGGCGTCTCGCTGAAGGCTGTCAATCCTTCTACATTAGAGAGCAGACACGTGCCTCATCTTTATTTTGCCGGCGAGGTGCTCGACATCGATGGCATTACGGGTGGTTTCAACTTCCAGGCAGCCTGGACTACCGCTTTTACGGTGGCATGTGCTATAGCTGATAACCGTTAACCATTAATCGTTAGCCACCTTGTTCTGCTTCAGGTCTTCCACGAATTGGCTGATCTTTTGCAACTCTCGTGGAATACGGATGTTCTGCGGACAATGAGGCTCACACTGGCCACACTGGATGCAGTGGTCGGCCTGGCGCATACGTGGTACGGCACGGTCGAGACCAATGAGATAGTTGCGGCGCAGCTTATAGTATTCGTCATCCATCTTCAGGCGTGGCAGCGTGCCGTCGTTCTTACATTTATTATAATGTACGAAGATAGCGGGGATGTCAATGCCATAAGGACAGGGCATGCAGTATTTGCAGTCGTTGCAGGGAATATTCTCCAGACCTACGATGCGCTCGGCAACATCCTTGTCCAGGAAACGCTGCTCTTTCTCTGTCAGTGGTACCAGCGGACAGTATGACAGCAGGTTGTCCTTCAGGTGTTCCATATAGGTCATACCGCTGAGTACGGTGAGCACACCCTCTGGTGTTCCTGCATAGCGGAACGCCCATGAGGCTACGCTACGCTCTGGTGCCTTCTTCTTCAGGTCTGTTGCCAGATATTGGGGCAGGTTGGCCAGACGGCCACCCAACAGCGGTTCCATGATGACGGCAGGAATACCCTTCTTCTGCAGTTCTGCATATAGGTAGCTGGCGTCGACATTGCGCTCGTTAATCTCGTTGGCATAGTCCCAGTCCAGATAGTTCAGCTCTATCTGCACAAAGTCCCAATGGTATTTGTCATGCATGGCCAGCACCTCGTCGAAGACCTCCTTATAGCCATGGAACGAGAATCCGAGGTTGCGGATGCGACCAGCCTCTCGTTCCTTCATCAGGTAGTCCATCATGCCGTTGTCAACATAGCGGCGATTGAACTCATCCATACCGCCACCAATGGCATGCAGCAGGTAGTAGTCGATATAGTCTACCTGTAACTGCTTCAGCGAATTCTGGTACATCGCAATGCTGGCTTCACGGCTCTGGGTGGAGGGGTGGAAGTTCGACAGCTTGGTGGCTACGAAATATTCGGAACGCTTGTGGCGACTCAGCGCAATACCTGTGCATGCCTCCGACTTTCCCTGGCAGTAAACAGGGGACGTGTCGAAGTAGTTTACGCCGTGCTCAATGGCATAGTCTATCTGCTTGTTGATCATGTCCTGGTCGTAGTCGTCCTTGTTTTCCGTCTTCGACGGCAGTCGCATCATACCATAGCCCAGCGCCGAAACCTTCTCTTTGCTCTTCGGGTTCTCGCGGTAGGTCATCTTGCCTACGGGCGGCTCCACCTGTTGCTTGTACTCCTCAGTAGCCTTTGAATCACTCTTCGACTTACAGCCTGTCATGATGGCAGCAGCACCTACAGCGCCACCACCCAGTATCTTTAAGAAATTTCTTCTTGATATATCTTTCTTCATACCTCTAACATCATACATCTTACATCACACCTCTTTATGCACCTCGTGTCCTTCTACATAGATAGCAGAGAAAGGACGTGCGGGACACAGATATTCGCAGGCACCACAGCCTATACAGCGTGCCTCGTTGACAGCAGGAACGTAGGGCGATGCCTCGTCGTCGGGGTCGCTGGGCACCATCTCAATGGCACCGACAGGACAGTGACGGGCGCAGTTGCCGCATTCTACACCATCAGTCAGCGGAATACAGTTCTTCTTAATCCATACGGCATGACCTATCTGGGTGGATGCCTTCAGCTCATGGGCTAATGGTTTGATAGCGCCTGCCGGACATACCTCTGAACAGCGGTTGCACTCTGGACGGCAATAACCACGCTCATACGACATGGTGGGTTGCATGAGGTGCCACAAGTCAGCACTGGGACGCAGCACCTCGTTGGGACACTCAGAGATGCACAGCTGACAGCCGGTACAGCGTTGCTCGAAATTTTGCTTCGAACGAGCGCCTGGTGGCATGATGGGTGTCTGACGTTCAGGTGCAACCTTATCCTCTATCTCTGCCAGTCCACCATCCATAATCTTGTCCTTTTGCTGTGCCATTGCGGCAGTAGCCAGCAAGGCAGAAGAGAGCAGGAAGGTGCGTTTACCGGTGTCAACGGGCTCATTGGGTTTATTGGACTCGTTGGGTTCATTAGGTTGCCCATTCACCCCATTACCCCCATGTCCATACTTCAGTGCCCCAAACTTGCAACTCTTGATGCAGTCGCCACAGACCACGCAGCGCAAGGGGTCGACGGTGTGCGTCTTATAGTCGATGCAGGCGGCTTTGCAGTTCTTGGTGCATAGTGAACAGTTCTTGCACTTGTCAACATCAAAGTGCACTTTCAGCCACGAGAACTTCGCAAAAATGCTCAGCGCAGTACCTACCGGACAGATGGTGTTGCAGTATGTGCGACCATTGCGCCAGGCGAGCACAGCCAAGATGACTAAAGTCACAATGCTGATGATGAGACTTGGCAAGGCACGCATCCACACATTGGTGTGATAGAACGCATAACTGTCGTAGTGTTCGGCAATGGAAGCCAGCACGTTGTTGCCTGCCATATAGACTGGTTGCAGCAGATTGGTGCAGATGCGTCCGAAGGCAGAATAAGGTGCCAATAGTTGCACTATCGTGCCACCGCCCAACACAATGAGTATGAGCATGAACGTAAAGAAGGCCATGCGCAAGGCGTGCTTTTGTTTGGAATACGTATAGCGGTTCTTCTTGGCTTTCTTGCCTAACCATCCGAAGATGTCCTGCATGATGCCTAACGGACAGATGACCGAACAATAGATGCGTCCGAAGACGAGCGTCAGCACAACGAGTGCCACAATGACTACGACATTCAGCGCCAATACAGCCTCCAAGAACTGTATTTTGGGCATCCAACTCACCCAGTGGTGCATGGTGCCGGTGAAGTCGATGAACAACAGCGTGATGCCAATGAACATCACGGTTGCCAATGCGATTCTGATTTTTCTTAGCATAAAGTATTGTTTAGCTTCGTTTAGTTATTCGTACAATTTGTATACTCAGTTCATAGAGCAGGTAAATGGGCAGTGCCACTACGAAAAGCGTGAACACGTCCGTCGTCGGGGTAATGATGGCAGCAATCACCAAGATGGCTACTACGGCATGGCGGCGGAATTGGGCCATCATTTGACTGTTGATGAGTCCCATGCGTCCCATCAGTCCACAGACCACGGGTAGTTCAAAGACCACACCCATCACCAGACTCATGCCTAACAGTGTATCGATATACGACTGCAGGGTCAGCATGTTGGCCACGTCGGGCGACACCTGATAGGTGCCTAAGAACCTGACAGTCAGCGGAAACACGACGAAGTAGTTCACCAGTGTTCCCATGAGGAACATTACATAGGCTGCTCCCACTATCCAGACAGCATAGCGCCGCTCGTTATGGTAGAGTCCAGGCGACACGAAGCGGAACAGCTCATATAATATATATGGAGAAGCCAACAAGACGCCAGCATATATCGCTGTCCGCATGTGAATCATAAACTGTTCCGTCAGTCCGGTATTCATCAGACTAATCTGGAAGGCTTTGACACCTAACAGTTGGTAGGTCACGAACTCGCTACTACGTGGAGCCAGAACCACGCTGAACAGTAGGTCCTTCAGACAAAATGCAGCTACTCCAAGCACCATCACGGCCACAGCCATGCGTATCACCGATGAGCGCAATACATCCAGGTGATCCCAGAAGGTCATATCACTCTTCACTTTTCACGTCTTTCTCGTCGTCAATGCTCGTCTCTTTCATTCCATCCTTGAAACTCTTCACACCCTTGCCAAGTCCATTCATCAGCTCCGGTATTTTCTTGCCGCCGAACAGCAAGAGTACAATGAGGGCGATAACGAGAATCTCCTGCATTCCTAATCCAAACATATTTTTATTGTTCTTTTTGGTTATATTCTTTGCAAAATTAAGAAATAATTATGAAATATGGGCAAAGAATTGTGAATTAATTTGTATCTTTGCGGCAGAATAACAACATTTAACTATGGAATACGAATTTATTCTACGAATCTTTATCGCATCGGTGCTTGGCGGACTCATCGGGCTCGAACGCGAATACCGTGCCAAGGAGGCTGGCTTCCGCACTCACTTCCTCGTGGCCTTGGGTGCAGCATTGTTTATGATAGTGTCAGCTTATGGCTTTGGCGATTCTATGACGACTGATCTTCATCGATGGGATGTGTCGCGTGTAGCCTCACAGGTGGTGAGCGGTATCGGTTTCATCGGTGCCGGTACCATCATCTTCCGCAAACAGGAGAACATGGTCAGCGGTCTGACTACGGCAGCGGGACTATGGGTTGTGGCTGCTATTGGCTTGGCATGTGGTGGAGGCATGTATGTCTTGGCGTCTGCCGCTACCCTCATGGTGCTGGTAGGACTGGAGGCCTTCAACTTCTTCCTGCGAAAACTCGATAAGCATCGCAAGGAATAACAAACAACAAGCGGGAGGACCTCAGTTCTCCCGCTTGTTGTTTGTCCATTATTCCTTTCTTACAGTTGTCTGTTGCGCAGGGTGTTCAGCATGATGCGCATGTAGAGACCAAACTGCTCCTTGTTCAGCACGTTCTTCATCTTCTGAGCGTCCTTCCTTACGGCCTGGTGAACCATGTGTCTCTGGATAGGACCTCTTACGGAAGCCAGTGATTTCAGTTCGTTGTTGAAGTTGTCGTGGATGGTTTCTACGTCCATGTTACAACTCATGTCAAAACGTCTGTCGACATTGTTACTGTTAGTTTCTGCAAAACTAAATGTTACTGCCATCATGGCAACCAGTGTTACGATCATCTTTTTCATAATTGTAATTTTTTAGTTGTTATTATTTTTGTTGTTTTTGTTTTCGTTCTTCTTTGCTTCTTTGACGTAACAAAAGCATGAAATGTTTAACCCTCCAACGCCCACTTTCAACGAACACCCCGTTTCGTTCAGCGAACTGCCGGATATACACACTAAAAAATGGTGGGGGATAATCCTAAAATGACTACCCTACAGAAGATTTTGCAAGAAAATTAGTGTCACAGTCACGCCTAACGTGCTGTTTCTGTGTATATTAGGCGTGACACTTGTTTGGCCTGTCTCGCTTCTGTATTAGCTTATCCCAGCGCTGTATTAGCTCATCCCATCGCTGTATTAGCTCATCCCATCGCTGTATTAGCTGTATATTTTGATTTCGTGTAAAGAAATCGGAAGTAAGTAAGGACGAAAAAACAAGTGTCACACTAAACGCGCTGTGAAACAATGACTTACGCGTGACGGGTGACACTTGTTTTTATGTAAAAATGTTTTAATATGTGATTACTTGCCGAGATGGTGAAACGCTTACCGTTTGTAGCTTAGTGCAGCACCGATGGCTGTGCAGAACTCAGCGTATTTGGGGATGTGGAAGTGGACACCATAGAGTTTCTCAAGCATGGGGTAGACATCCTTGCACTGGGGCAACAGCGTCAGGTTGCCGATGAGCACAAAGTCATTGATGCCTGAGTTCAGGGCTGACAGGATGGCTGAGGAACCTATGGCTTGCAGCACCATGGTAATGATGCCCAGCGCAAGGTCTTCCTTGGGCGCATCATACTGGGCCTTGGAGAACAGCGAGGCGGTGGCATCCATGGGAAGGCCGGGTAGGGGATGAGTGGAGATGTCGCCAATGAGCAGGTTGATATTGCGGATGTCGCCATGTAGCGCCAGGCTCTGTATCTGCTTAGGGTCACGCGTGTTCAGCATGACGCGGCTCAGTCCCTGAAGTGTGCCACCTCCGATACCGATACCACCGATATGCTTGATATCGTCGCCACAGCATTGCACAAAGCTGGTACCTGTGCCCATCGATACGACGATGGCTTTGCTCAGTCCTGACTCGAAACGGGCACCTAAACCATCGGCAATGAACTCGTCAACCTTCTGGGTGGGGATGTCATAGATGGGTTCGTCGATGTAGGCTGATCCCACACCTGTTACTATGACCTGCTCGACGTCTTTCAACTCAATCTTGTTGTCGTGGAGATACTTGCCGAAAGCACCATAGAGTGATGTAATCTGGTCGACGGCGGTGATACGGATAGGTGATACCACGCGACCTTCGCGCAGTCCCACAATCTTTGTGGTTGATATACCTACATCTATTCCTATTACTATTCCCATAATTATCAGTCTTTAGAATTTCGTAGCAAAGGTAACAACAATTTAGCTATTCTCCAAAGAAAATCAGCTGTATTTGCCTATCAAATACAGCTGTTAGGTTTATAATTACACCGCATTGACAGGATTTCCTTCCAAGAAAGCACGGACATTACCAATGGCTACCTGCAGCAATCGAATACGAGCCTCAAACGAAGCCCATGCTATATGCGGAGTAATATAAGCATGCTGATGACGAAGTAGTGGATTGTCGGACTTAGGAGGTTCATCAGTCAGCACATCAGCACAAAAAGCAGCAAGGCGATTGTCAGCAAGCGCGGCAGCAACGGCACCATCATCTACCAATGGACCACGACCTGTATTAATAAGAATAGCTGAGGGCTTCATATGCTGCAAACTGTCAGCATTGATAAGATGGCGTGTACTTTCTGTTAGCGGGCAATGCAAGGAAAGAACATCAGATATAGAAAGAAGCTCTTCTAAAGAAACCTTTTCAACACCAGAAGGCAGAACATCCTTGCTTGTCACTGCCCTTACCTTCATGCCAAAAGCGAGAGCAATCTGAGCCACCCGTTGACCTATATTACCCAAACCGACAATACCAAAAGTTTTTCCCGCCAACTCCATGTGCGGGAAATCCCAATAGCAGAAATCTGGATTCGAAGTCCACCGTCCTGCACGATTCTGGACAGCATAGTGTTCTACATGGTTCGTTACGGTCAACAAATGGGCAAATACCATCTGTGCAACGCTCTCCGTACTATAGGCAGGAACATTAGTTACAACGATGTCACGCTCATGAGCAGCCTTGACATCAACAACATTATACCCCGTAGCCAAGACGCCAACATACCTTAGCTTAGGCAGTTGGGCAATAATTTCTTTGCTGAGAACCACCTTATTAGTTAATACAATATCCGCATCGGCAGCCCTCACTATTATTTCAGCTGGCTTTGTGCGCTCATAGACAGCTACATCGCCTAATGCATCCAACTCCTTCCATGACAAGTCACCAGGATTGGCCGAGTAGCCATCGAGTACTACTATTTTAGTCATTGTTAAGTCAATTGCTTTTATGCTCATGAAGAAACAGGAGCTCAACGGATAGCCTTGAGGACCTGTTCCAATACTTGCTGAGCAATAGCCTTCATACCCTCAATATTGGGATGGCCAGCTTGCTTCTTGATATTTTTCAACTGAATGATTGGTACATTGTAGTGCTTGCAGATAACCTGTGTAGACTCCACAAAAGAGGGCTTCAGTTCAGTATTCTGTATAAAAAACAGACGTACATTAGGATAGCGCTTCTGTGCATCGCTGAGCAACTTGGCTAAAGCCGGACGGTAAGTATACAGGTCCGCACGTTTCCAGTCAGAATACTGGAACTCACCCAACTTAGCCCCGCACCAGCTGTCGTTAGTATTGCCGAAAATAAGAATAATATCAGGAGAGCCTAGTCGTGGCAGACGGGTTATAAAAGAGCGAGGTGAATAATCATCGTCGTTATAACCTGTATAACAAATTGTTGAACCACTGTAGGAATCATTCTTTTCCAAAATGAAGCCACCATCGTGAACAACCTGCCACCACCAAGTCTGGCGGACATCAGATACATCGGTGAGGTCGGCACGCAAGGGTTCAAAATACCAAGGTTCGTTACCCTCAGGGATATAATACTGATAGGTTGAATAAGAGTCGCCAAGAATAGAAACACGCAAACGCTGCTGACCATACGCAGTGATGGTCAGCAGCATAAATAATGATAATAATGTATGTCTCATAAGACTATTACTTCTTCTCCTCTATTTTTGGAGCATCAACCTTAGGAGTTTCTTTCTTGGCAGTCTCTGCTTTCGAAGCTACAGTATTGGAAGCTGTCTTCTTAGCGGGTGCCTTTTTGGCAGGTGCTTTCTTAGCTGGAGCCTTCTTTGGCGCAGCCTTTTTAGGCTTTTCTTCCTCAAGGGCAGTAGGATCCAACTTCTCCAGACGGGCCTTCAAACGAGTAATCTCCTTATCCTTCATCTCTATCTCATCACCTTGATTACGGATGGTGGTAAGCAGTGCGTTGAGCTCATCATTCTCAATCTCCTGAGGATAGAGTGCATTAACCCTGTTGATGAAGTCACCGAGAATATTCATGTAGTTAGTAAAGGCGTCAAATGGTCCATTGTAGATACCACGATCCAAACCCACATTAGATGGCTTGGTGGTCATAAAGCGGAAGTTGTTGGATGCCTGCAGGTAGTCCCAGTCCTGATTGATACGTGGGTCGTCAGCAATACGCAGACGGTCAGCAACACTATAGAGTTTGTTAAATGCTTCACGCTGCATGGCATTACCCAGCCAACAGCTAACGTCACGCTCCTCATCAACCCACGACAGTGTATCTGGCACGTTGAGTTCACCAACACTCTTGGTCTTCATGCATATCTCGGTAGGTGTAGAGAACGTGATACCCTTATCCTTGGCACATGCGGGCAATGCCTTCAGGAAATCAAGGATGTTTGAACTGAGTGGCTGAGCGATACCAAGGGCACTCAATTCCATAAAGATATTGATAATCTGCTCCTCTTCTGGGAAACGGGCAATGCGATCAATATAGGTATCAGCAAACAGAGGATAGCCATCCCAATCAGGATTATTAAAGCGCAGCGAGATATCATCTGACAACTCCACATCGCGGAGCAACAGCTTCAAATTCGGTGCGATATTGCAGTTATAGACATAGTGTGGCGACTTCCATCCCAGCACATGCTTGGCACCTTCAGTCAGCATACCCTTGAAGCCCATAGCGGCAATCTGTCCACCAATATCATCAGAGTAGATGAGCGATGAGTTACGGGCTACAGTAGGTTTCTTGCCAAAGAGTTCCTCAATCTTGGCAGCCTGTTTCTTCACGTCAAGAGCAAAAGTCTCCTCGTTAGCCAATGATGACAGACCATGAGAGTAAGGCTCTGCCAGGAACTCTACGCAACCGGTCTGGTTCAGCTCTTGCAACTTGGCAATAACTTGCGGAGCATGGAACTCCAACTGTTCGATACCAGTACCACTCAATGAAAAGGCCACCTTGAAGTACTGACCATTTTCCTTAATCATATCACCAATAGCTGTCAGTGCCGGCATATAGCTGCGGTTAGCAATATCGGTGATGCTGCGCTCGTTCTCGTAGTCGTCATAGTAGTAATGATCAGTACCGATATCGAAGAAACGATAGCGCTTCAGATGGATAATCTGATGTATCTCGAAATATAAACAAATTGTTTTCATAATTATCAATTTTCAATTATCAATTATCAATTTAATTACTGTTCCCAGCCAAGGGTGCGTTTATAGAGCGTAGCAATCCATGCGCCGACTTTCTCCCACGTTATCTGGTCAACCTCGTTCTTGCCCTCCTCTTTGAGGTACTGGAAAAGCGAGTCGTTAGCACAGATGCTGTAGATGGCGTCGGCCAACGCGTGGATGTCCCAATAGTCGACCTTGATACAGTTGGTCAGAATCTCTGCACAGCCTGACTGCTTGGAAATGATAGACGGTGTACCACACTGCATGGCCTCCAACGGAGAAATTCCGAAAGGCTCAGAGACAGAAGGCATGACATAAACATCAGAATCCTTCAGGCATTCATACACCTGCTTGCCACGCATAAATCCAGGGAAGTGGAAACGATCGGCAATACCACGCTCTGCAGCCAGTTGAATCATGGCATCCATCATATCACCAGAACCAGCCATACAGAAGCGGACATTCTTAGTACGACGTATCACCATATTGGCAGCCTCAACGAAGTACTCAGGACCTTTCTGCATGGTGATACGTCCAAGGAACGTTACCACCTTGTCCTTACCAGTATGGTCAGGACGTGGAATAGCCTGATATTCATCGGGTAAGGGGTATACTGCGTTATGTACCGTGAAGCACTTGCGTGGATCCTGATGGTACTGGTTGATAACCGTCTGACGAGTCAGTTCCGACACACACATGATACAGTCTGCATTGTCCATACCGTTCTTCTCAATAGAATAAACGGTGGGGTTCACTTTACCACGCGAGCGGTCGAAATCGGTGGCATGCACATGGATGCACAGCGGTTTACCGCTGACCTGCTTGGCATGTATGCCGGCAGGATAGGTCAGCCAGTCGTGGGCATGAATGATATCGTAATCTAAAGTACGAGCCACCACACCAGCAATAATCGAGTAGTTATTAATTTCCTCATGCAGATTGCCAGGATAGCCACCGGCAAACTCCATAGCGCCTAAATCGTTGACATGCATGTAGTTAAAGTCAGCATACAAATGTTCGCGCAAACGGAAATAGAGGTCGGGATCCATGATATTACCCACACGCTCTCGGACATAGTCTGCTGAAACATCACGATAGGCAATGGGCACAGCATTCATTGCTACAATCTGACAAGCCGAGCGATCCTCATCGCCAAAAGGTTTTGGCAAACAAAGCGTGATATCCATATCACCCTGGGCATGCAGTCCCTGAGAGATACCATAGTTAGCGGTGGCCAATCCACCGAACACGTGAGGAGGATACTCCCATCCAAACATTAATACTTTCATAGCGTTTCCTCCTTATTTATTTTTGGTATGTATATTTCTCCAACAGCTTCAGTGCACGCAGAATCTCAGCAACATTCATGGCAAAGGCCATTGCACCACGTCCATGGAAAGGCGGGTTGCCATCAAACAGTTCACTGATGGTGCCCAGTGCATGATAGTCCATCTCCTCTTCATAACCCACCATCTGACGCTCAATAAACGAGAGACGTGTGCGCTTGTAAAGTTTCAGACTGGCCTCCATATAGAAGCCGCCCAGCCATGGCCATGCCGTACCCTGATGGTAAGCATAGTCGCGCTGCGTCTGCGGACCGACATACATAGGATTATAGCCACCACTCTTAGGTGACAGCGAGCGTAATCCCTTGGGAGTCAACAGTTCGCGGGTACAGATGTCGAGCACACTCTTCTTCTGATCCTGTGACAGCGGTGAGTAGTCGAAAGCGACGGGGAAAATCATATTAGGACGTACGCTCCAGTCCATCATATTGCCATCAACATAGTCGAGCAAGTAGCCGTATTCGTTCATAAAAGTATCCACGAACGACTGCTTGCACTGCTCTGCGAGTTTCTCTAATTTCTCGGCAAACTTCTTGTCGCCAAATTCTGCCTCCAGAGAAGCACAGAATTTAATAGCATTATACCAAAGCGCATTGAACTCAACAATATATCCAGAGCGGGGAACAACGGGACGCCCATTGGCTGTGGAGTTCATCCACGTGATAGCCTTATCGCGACCATCAGCATAAACCAGGGCATTTTCGTCAAGACGCAGGTTAGGATGACCATCGGCCATAATATATTTAACAATATCCTTAACCAGTTTACCATACATCTTGTAGCCTTGATCACGGCCTGCATCCTTAACATACTGTTGAATAGCCCATACAGCCCACAGCGGTACATCAGGATGCTCTATTTCGTAAATCTTCACGCTCAAAGGTTTACCCTCCATGAACTCACGGAGTCCCTTCTCAGAGGTCTTCATCACGTGTTCAAAGTAATCCTGTTCACCGATAGCCAATGTCAGACCAGGCAGTGCGATAAATGTATCGCGGGCACGAGCCTTGAACCAAGGATAACCGGCCAACAGGTATCTGTCGTCAGTATCGTCAAGATGCTCTGGCGAACTGCCACTGTGGCGATCGCGGAAGTGGAACTGATGAGCTGCAGCCACCAGACAGTGATAGAAGCTGTCGCGCGAGAGGCGCACATCAATCTCTTTCTGGAAAAGGCCCTTCAGCGTTGAGCTCTTAATCTCCTTCGTCGAAGCTGCAAAGACAATGCTCTCACCCTTCTTGATGGACATCTCGAAATATCCAGGAACATAGAGGTCCTCATTAGAAGCATAGCCACGCTCCTGCTCCTTGGGATACTCTATGCCACGATACCAGTCAGGCTGGAAGACGAAAGCATTCTTCTTGTTGAACTGCATGTACAAGTCTGGGTAACCAGCATACATACAGGTCTTGATTCCATTGTCAACCTCATGATACTCACGGCTGGCAGTAGAATTCTCGTGAGTAAACTGACGCACCGAGCGGAATGCCAGGAACGGACGGAAACGCAGCGTAGTAGCTGAGTGTGCATCTTCCAGCGTATAGCGGATAAGGATGCGGTCTTCATAGGCTTGAAAAATCGTTTCCCTCTTTAATAACACGCCACCAACACGATAGATAGTGGTAGGCACCACGTCACAAGTGAACTCTCGGATGTACTTGTGACCCTTAGGGCTGAAATTGTTGCCTTGATACTTGTGGAGTCCGAGGTTAAACTCGGCACCATGCTGAATTACCGTACAGTCAAGGGATGACAAGAGAACATGGTTCTCATCGTCAAGTTCGGGTACGGGAACAACGAGCAGACCATGATACTTACGGGTATTGCAGTCTACCAAAGTAGATGCACTGTAGGCACCAGAGCGGTTTGTTCGAAGCAATTCACGACGGAGTGACTCCTCAAGATTGGTCATTACAGCTTTCTCGAATCGTAAATAACTCATAGTTCCTATATTATAATAAGTTTATTTTTAGATTAGTAATCACCTTCAAAAGTACGCAATTTCGCTGTGACTACAAAATATTTTTGCACTTTTTTAAATAAAATGCCCTATTTTGTAGTCAAAGGAGGAAAAAACGTAGCAAAAAGAACTTAAACGGGTATCAAGAAATTAAGAACTTCCTGTTCGACGGTGATACGATAAGAGCCCACCGGCTTACCTATCAGACGTCCATCGACACCTACCAACGCGTGTGGTGTATCCTCGACAACCACCTCACGGGTGCGGTAAGGATGCACACTGCGATGATTCAGGAAGCGCCCTGTCACCAACAGCCACAACCCCGCCAATAGTTGCATCATCTCCGTATGATACACCATTGAAACGTCAAGCATACCATTATAAGGTACAGCATTAGGAGTCTGTCCATAGCCAGGACCGCTGCCTATACACATCGTCATCATTTTGCGTTCGACTGTTTCATTATTCAAGCGCACACGCATTTTGTAGTCCATGCGATGGAATATCATCAAGAAGAAGGAAACGACGAACGACAGCGTATGGGAACCCAGCAGCGAACGCGTCTGGCGGCGCAAGTTCATGATGTCTGCTATCAGTCCAATATTGACACAGTTGAGGAAGTAGCGATGACAGTGTTCATTTTTTTTGTTTGTATATCTCACACAGCCGAGATCAACAGTGCGGACGCGGCGTTTCAGAAGCCAGTCTACGGTCTGTTCCATCTCGCCTTCAGTGAATCCCCAATAGCGAGCGAAGTCATTCATCACACCATTCGGGATGACACCCAAGGCAATACTGTCACGCACCTGTTTCTCTTCAGCCATCAGACAGTTGACAGCATCGTTCAGCGCAGAGTCGCCCCCCATAATGATAATGGTTTTATAGCCATTGCGTATCAGCATGGTCATCAGACGTTCTACGCTCTCTGTCGACTCGCTCTGCACGAAGTCATACTGCACCTTACGCTCGTCCAGCACGCGCTGTATTTTCTCACGTTGCTTACTGCCACGACCTTTGGGGCAATAAAGGATGCCCCACCTATCATTCGCTACTTCCACAATCTTATCAATCAAAGAATCCGGGTTGTTTATACTCAATACCTAACTCGCGGTCGACGGTAGCAAGAATACCCTGTACCTGACCTAGTGCGAACATACGGCCCAGCAAGGTATAACCTGCGTTATGCCCATGGCTTGACTCGTCCATAATGCCACCAGGCTCATCCGTGAATGTCATACCGTGGTCTACACGCATAGGCAGTTGAGGATTCTCCTTCTCAAAGATTCTGCACAATTCGATAAGGTCAGCACGACCACCCAAATGGCTGGCCTCAGTGAAGTCACCGTTGGGGAAAATATGACAAGAGCGCAAATGTACAAAGTGCGTACGTGACGCAAATTTCTTAGCCAGCTCCACCACATTGTTATAAGCACCTGCTGACAGTGAACCAGCGCAGAATGTCAGACCGTTATGCTTGTTGGGCACGGCATTGAGGAACCACTGGATATCCTCCTCGGTACGGACAATACGTGGCAGTCCTAGAATTTCGATGGGGGGATCATCGGGATGCACACACATATTCATATTACACTCCTCACAGACGGGCATGATACTCTCCAGGAAGTACTTCATGTTTTCGCGCAACTGAGCCTTGTCTATACCTTTATACAAATCAAGGAACTCACGGAATTTCTGGATAGGAGCTTCATCGTTCTCACTGAAGTTGCCACTTACGAAACCTTGTGTCTTGATGACGATATTTTCCACCAACTTGTGGTCTTTCTCGGGGGTCATAGTCTTAGCCAACTCATCGCACTCGGCAATAACACTACGACCTTCACCCCACCCTTTTGGGAATTGGAACTTCTCCCACTCCTCACGAGCACCGGGGCGTTTCAGAATATAGATGTCAAAGTAGGCAAATTCTGCATAGTTAAAATAGAGGTTGGTAGCGCCATTGGGATTGTCATGGAACAGGTCGGTGCGAGCCCAGTCCAGCACGGGCATAAAATTATAGCAGATGCAGTGGATGCCCTCTGCTGCCAAGTTACGCAGCGACTCCTTATATACCTCTATCTGGTGGTCACGGTCAGGACCGCCATATTTAATGGTCTCTACTACCGGCAACGACTCCACCACGCTCCAGCGCATGCCGTAGCTCTCAATGTATTCACGTAGGTCGCGTATTTTCTCACGTGTCCATACCTCTCCAAGGGGTACATCGTGCAAAGCAGTAACAATACCCTCCACTCCAATTTGTCTCAGTTGGGCAAGCGTAATCTTGTCTTTCTTGCCAAACCATCTCCATGTTCTTTCCATAGTTTGTATCTTTATAATAGCTAATAGTATTTCATCAGAAAGGATAACCAATAGCAAAGTGCAGCGTATGACTACCTTTGAAACTGGGAACATTATAGAAACCCGACTTCTCCGTAGCGTAAGGCAAGTGGAGCGCAACGCCCCAGTCCAGACGCAGTACCAGGAAGTCCATATCATAGCGAAGGCCAATGCCAGTGCCTACAGCCATCTGCTGGAAGACATCCTTCCACTTAAAGATAGTGGAACCATAACCCGGCATCTCGTCACCAAGCTTTTCCTTAGTCGTCCATACATTACCTGCATCAAGGAACACGGCACCATGCAGTGAGCCAAACAGTTGACGACGGTATTCAACGTTGGCGACAAACTTGATGTCACCATTCTGCAACAGATAAGAGGCCGCCTTATCTCCAAGGCCGGGGAACGAGCCAGGACCTATGCCACGCACAGAGAAAGCACGAATGCTATTAGCACCACCCACATAGAACATCTCACTATTGGGCAGCCAGTCACTATTGCCATAGTGATAGATAATACCGGCATTGACATGACCTACTATCTTGGAGTGACTATCCAAGGTAAGCGTCTTCGTAAAGTCAGTTTCCACTTTCACAAACTGTGAATAGGGATTCTTGAACATGGTTTTGTCCTTGTCATTCCAAGACTTACCAGTAAGGACATCATAGAGAGCAACGGCATTACCCGACTCAGCAAGAGTAGTCTCCCAACGTACAGGATGCAGCGTGCCTTTCGGAGAGGTATAGGTATAAGTATAGCGCATCTCCGGAATGAAATAGTCCTGCATGGTTACCCATAGGTATGGGTTCTTGGCGACAATATCGTCAAAAGCTTCCGTATGGCTGTTCATAAACTGATACTTCAGAGTCAGCGGCGAGAACTCGTGGCGGCTTTTTTCTGAGGTCTGCCAGCGATAAGTCCACTCACCAGAGACGACATGCATCTTATAATAGCCCGGACGATGAATGATATTGGTAGATGCCTTAGCTATTGTGGTTGGTGTACTATAGAACAGGCGCCGGCGCGGACGACCGTTCTTGTCACGGCGCGGACGCTGGAAGTTCTTGATAAAGGGTGCAATGATACGCGGGAACTCCACAGAGGCATCGGCACCATACTCGTAGTTATTCATCGACGAGCCATTGCTTGTTGCCCACTCGTAGGAGCCGTGGACATTGACGTCAATCTTCTCACCGCCACGGAAGGCATTGCGACGGGTGATACCCATTTTCAGCTCGGGACCCATACGTCCAATGGTTCGCGCATTAAAGTTGGTTTCTACATAAAAGTCCCATGGCTTGTCGAAGGTACAGTTCAGCGTCAAGTCAAGGGTATCGCATGCGGCAGTGGTATCACGTGGGGTAAACTGAAACTCGGTCATCGAGAACAGTCCCATCGCATTAATTTTACTAGCAGATTCCACGTAGTCAGTATAGCTGAACAGCTGACGAGGACGCAACTTCATATCAGCTAACAGCACACGGGGGCGTACTGGCGGTTTCTTCCCTGAATAGCGAATCGTGAGAAAGCGGCTACGGAACGAGTCGGTTGGCTGTTCCATGAACGACTTCTTCATATTGACATTGATACGACCAATATACCAAGGATGGGTAGCCGCCACAGGTACATCATTGGCTAAGCGGAACTGCAACTGCGCCTTGCCATCAACGACAAAGGTATCGGCTAAGTAAGCAGCATAACTCGGCTGATAGTAATAATAGCCATTGTTACGCAACAGGTTACTGATGCGTTGGCGCTCTGCATCAAGGTGCGACACGACAAATGGATCGCCGCGATGGATAGCTGTTTCATCCATCGTACTCTGTATCAGACTATCAGCGTGTGCAGGGAAGTCATAATAGCCAATGCTGTCAATCATATAGAGACGGCCAGGTGTTACCGTGTACTGTATTTTCGCCGTCTTGGGATTCTTCTGCTGTACGGATTCATAGTTCACCTGTCCATGAAAGTAGCCATGATTGCGTAACACATTCTGCGCCACAGAGGCACGTAGCTCAGGATTGACCCATGACATCAACACAGGCTGGCGGCCAAACGTCTTCGTCATCCAACGGGCAAAGGGGGTATCTTTCTCGGAATACTTGTTCCACACACTGACACCAAAAGAGAAAGGCAGACGATAGTAGCTACTGCCAAACAGGGAGCCATTAGGTGCTGTAGCCAGCGCAGCCTCTATCTCAGCCTGGGTTTCAATAAGGTTGTCCGATGGTTCGGCATTCTCCCACTTAATGGTTTTCAGTCCCGTGAAGAGTTGCTCGCCTTCAGGGATATCCTTCGTCATGGAACAGGATACTAAGAGCATACTGCCAATAGCCAATAGCAATTCGCAGCACCACGCTCTGCTCTGCAGAAAAGAACCTATCCTATTATTTGTCATTGCGCTTTGTCTTTATAGAGTCATTACGAACAGGAGGCAGCGACATCATGCTGCTGTTGTCCTTGAAACGGAAAATGTCAGTAAAGTTCTGGAGCGTACGACGCCAGATGAAACCACCGCCATACTTCTGCGTATAGCCGTCAAGCCAGTCATAAGAATTATTCTGGAAGTAGACGTTCAGGTACTTATTGGCCGTATCGTCCAGGCGATACTCTAGCGAAACATTGTCGAAGAACGAGTTATTTCGACCACCCGGCATTTCAGCGCCGGTAGTCACTTTACCACCAACAGCCAGTTTTAAACGGTTGTTGAGGAAACGCTTAGCGAATTTAAACGAATAGTCCGTATGAGACTGTCCCGTAGCATCGGTAGATTTGTCCATACCAAACGACAAGTCAAGAGTGCGGAGGGCATTACCTGTCAGATTGCTTATCTCACTGCTGAGGAATGAGCTCAGGGCAGAGTTCATGGAGAAGGGTTTGGTATTGCCATCAGCCAGATACATACCTGTTGTCAGCATCGTAACAGCCAACTTACCACGCTGCTCAATACCCATTGCCTGCAGTTCACCATGTAACTGCATATCCTCCGGAGCATCAAGCGTGAACTCAAGTCCCATGTCGTTGAGTGTACGGGTAATGTTTACGCCACAGTCAAAGGCAACACTACGCCCAACACCATTGGCACCCGTCACTGTAGCCTTGGTACGCTCCTGGGCAGCGATATTCAGTGTAGGATTCATGGGGTCGCCCGTAAACTCTATGTAAGAGCCGTCTTGTATCGTAAACGTCTTTAGCGGAATAATGGGCAAGGCATACTTCATCTCACCGTTCGACAAGGTATAACGGCCTGTCAACTGCAGGTTGTCTGCAGGACTATAGAGCATGCGTAGCGTTCCTCCACCCATCAGGTCAATATAGTTGGAGTGGTCCGCATTCATGTAGGCCATGATGTGAGCACCATTGGAGACATTGAGCGTCATATCCATACGGAAGCCATTAATAGGCGGGCGCGTAACTGCCGTCTGAGTGGTGTCGCTGAAGTCGGTAAACTTCACCAAGCCATCCAACTGATTATCTGTCGTAATAGGGGTATCACGCAGGATATAGCCCATATCCGTACTTCCCAGCACCTCCAGACGTCCTCGCATGTTAAGATTTTCCAGTGAGCCATTCATCATGGCAAAGACATTGACGAAGGCCTTGCCATAGGCTACGCTCTTGGCATGCTCCTTAGCACCGATAATCTGGAAATTCTTGGCCTGCATGCGCAAATTAACCATAATCTTGTCCAGGTCATGGAAGTCAACATTACCTTGCACATTCAGCGGATTATCGTTATGGGCATAAACTGTAAAGTTCTCAAACAGCAGGTTGGAATGCTGGATACGTACGGGGTCGTCATCAAAGCGTAGTTTGACACCATAAGGTATACTTTCCAAATAGGAGTCGGAGAGATAGACTTCACCATTAACCTCCGGACGGGACAAAGGTCCCTGTATCGTCAATTCGCCTTCACCGAAGCCCTGCAGACCACAAAGCTGGTCAGGAACGAAACCATTGACCATACTCAGGGGGAGGTGCTCCAACTGCAACTTTGCATCCAGCGAACCTTCACCTTCATTATAATAGGTACCTGTAAGCATACCTATCTCATTATTGTCCTTCATCAGACGTGCTTCAATGGCATGGGCGTCGTTCTCTTTCTGCAGATATACCATTTCCGTACTGATATTACCAATAGGACAACGCTCATAGGTCATGTTGCGAACGCCCATATCGCCAGCAACAGAGAATTGTCCACTGGCATCCTGTACAACATGGTAGTCACCATTCAGCACACCAGACATGCGGGGTGCATAGGGGATGACAGAGGTAACCTCTTCCAGGTTAAACTGATGAAGGCTCAGTGTCAGGTCCTGCAAGGCATCGGGATCTGTTTCTTCTGAATAGAGACGGATGCCCATGCCGTCGTCGGCACGCAGGTCGACCTTAGCCTTCACTTTTCCGGAAGTACCAAGGAACAGGAAATTGTCGCTATTCACCGCAAACTCCTTATAGCCCAGTGTAGGACGTGCGGGCACAAGGTGCAGTGACAATCCGCCATTTACCACTTCTGCCTGGGCACCGATACGGGCACCGAGCTTGTCGTCTGCATCATAGTAGCGCACGCCGAGGGTAGCGCCACGCTCCTGCAGAATGCCATCGAAAAGGGCATTGAAGACAAATTGCGGATTCTTCTTGTTGTTACGTATCTGACCACCAAAGGACAACCGTTCCTTACGCTGTATCAACGAGAAATTGATGGTATCAAGACGTAACTCACTAATCGTCAGAGAGTGGATATAGCCACGTCCGTTGATACCTGCTTCAGCAGAGGTAGAAACGTCAAAGAGCATATCTTTGAAGTCGACGTCGGCACTGGCTTTAAGGAAGGTAGCAACAGGATTCTCGCGCTTACTTTCCAGTGTCATACGCATGGTAGGCAGCAATTTACGCAGAGCTGGCTGGTCGATAGTTTTTCTCTCCAATTGCGCCATGGCAGAGTCGCCCAACAGCGTGAATTGGTCAAGCAATTCCTCGTAATTGCCGCTGGCATCCAGTTTCACGATGAAGTCACCACTCTGGGCACGTGCGAAGATGGTATCTGGAGTGGTATGAAGTGCCAAGTCAACATCAGTAGGGCGATATACGTGAATGGAGTCCTTGATAAAGAGGTCATTGATGAATCCTGTAGCATGATGCGTCAACTTCAGGTCGGAATTGACATCGAAATGGCCGCACAGGCCAATGGTCAGCGGGTCGGGTGTAACACCCATCTTATAAAGGTCCAATGTCTGGAAGTCGGTACTCAGCGTACCATCGAAACGAGTTTTCGACAGCAAGGCATCAAAGTTGACAGCACCCTGCAGCAAGGGGTTGAGACTGACAAGGTTGGCATGAGCCTTACCATCACCGACCAATGCGTGAGCAGTGATATTGTCGATATTCAGTTTGCCATAGCCCACATGGTGAATCTTCGCATCAGCAACAAGACGCGTACGCGGAGAGAAGAAGTCGGTGCCCTGTCCCTTGGCTGTCACATCGGCAGAGAGGGTATAGATGCTGTCACGGGGCATAAAGTGGTGGACGTTCAGGTCACGTATCTTGATGTCTGCATCGTAACGCATCGCTGTGGCATGGAACGAGCCTTTAGCCTTGACCATTCCCTTACCCTCACGAGCTGTAATATCAGCAAAATACTGCTGACCGTCAGCCTTCACACGTCCTTGTGCAGACAAAGGCGGTATGCGGTAGTCGCGCTGCATGTCACGGGGCATCATAGCCATAACAAAACCCAGATTCTGGGTATTGGCCTTAAACTGCACATCAGCACGCAGCATATCAGGATTATCGAGGTTGGCGGCAAAACCGGTGGCCGTGGCATGGAAGGCAGTAGGCAGCGCCATCTCTAAATCATGGAAATCCATATGTTGCATATTGCCCTTCAGCAAGCCACTGACCGTCAGTGGATACTCGGGCCAGCGCTGGCGCATGGCAACAGGCAAATCTGCCATGAATGGCATCAGATCTTGCTTACCCAGCGAGGCATTCATCCTCAGCCGCATCTTTCCTGGGTCAACAGGTTCCATCAGCGACAGCGGCATGTCGAGTTCGACGTCTATATCACTATAGGGTGTCGACAAGCGGAATTTAGGCAACTTGACAGCCCCATTCTCCATGGCCACAGGTCCCGAGAGGTGCGTCACAGCCAGTCCGCTCTTCTCCTTTAGTGCTACCTGGCGCAAGTGCAGTCGCAGGGTCGGGTCGCAGTAGTAGATGGAGTCTATGCCTACGGTGATGTCACTAAGATCTATATGGTTATAGTCCAGTCCTTCAATGTGGGGCTGGTAATTCTGGTCATACTTTACAGCACCGTTCAACCAGTCCACACTTCCTACCGTATAGGTTTGTGTACCCAGGTCAATCAGTGCCTCGCGGGCTGTCAGTGTTCCCATGTGGGCACTGACGCTCATGGTGTCTCCAGGCATGTGGAAAACCACATCACTGCGGTCCACGGTCATGCTGTCAACATATATTTTCCACAGCGTAGGTTCGCTGGTCGTTGTATCTTCGGGAATAGAGTCAGCCATCTGGATATCCAAGTAGGCTTCCTCCAGACGTGAGCCGTTCAGGTCTACCGTCTGCTTATCCAGATCAATACCCTTGCTGGCCATAAACAGACGGGAGAAACGTCCCTTGACCTGGGCGGCAGCAACCATGTCGAGGGTGTTGAATTGTGTATTGGTAACCTCCAACTCATTGATGACGACCTTGCTGCTGAACAAGGGCCACAGCTGTACGTCAACCACCATGCGCTCAACATCAGCAATGGTATCATTCAGCTGTTGGCCATCGGCTGTTGGCTGTTGGCTTTTGTTTACGCGGAAATGGTCTATCGAGAGGTCAATGGGGAACGACAGGTTAATGCGGTCTATCGAGATATCCATACCCGTCTTCTCGGAAGCGATGGCAGTCACCTTGTCTACCGCCCAGTTCTGTACGGGGGGCAGGTAGAGCAGCACCGTGAGCACGAGGAAAAGCAGCACGGGACTCAGCAAAATGATCAATATCCACCAGAATGCTTTTTTCATATTCTAGCCATTCATTATCATCTTTGACCATAGCGGGTCGGCAGGCAGTGGCGACTCCACCACGATGGTTTCTTTCGACACGGGGTGAACAAACTCCACACGGTGTGACAGCAGCGAGATGCTGCCATCGGGATTGCTGCGTGGTGCTCCATATTTCAGGTCGCCCTTGATAGGACAGCCTATGGCAGCCAACTGACAGCGTATCTGATGATGGCGACCTGTCAGCAGTTGTACCTCTACCAGCGAGTAGCGGTCTGAATGGCCTATTACACGGTAGCGCAGCATGGCTTTCTTCGAGTGGGGCACTTCATGGTCGTAGGCATACGACTTGTTCTGCTTTTCGTTGCGTGTCAGCCAGTGTGTCAGAAGTTCCTCCCTCTGGGGGAGGTCGGGAGAGGTCTCTACTATCGCCCAATATGTCTTGTGCACCTCGCTCTCTGCAAACATCTTGTTCAGTCGGGTCAGCGCTTTTGAGGTACGGGCAAAGACGACCAATCCAGAAACGGGACGGTCCAGACGATGAACCACACCCAAGAAGACGGCACCAGGTTTCTGGTACTTCTCCTTAATATATTCCTTCACCGTTTCCGACAAGGGTATATCGCCAGTTTTGTCGCCCTGAACGATTTCACCACTCTCTTTGTAAACGATGATGATGTGGTTATCCTCGTAGACTACTTGCATTTCCTAAACATGTCAATCAGTCCGCCAATACTCTCAACAGTCATCACAATACTGGCAACAAGACACAGCAGTACTGCACCGACGACCATCAGTATCAGACGCAGGACTATGAGTAAGCCCGAGAACCACTTATGTTCCTTGTTCTCAGTGCTCTTTCCGTTAGCATCTGTATTGCGGACAACATAGTCGGGCAACAGCGTTGAGGCCACACTGGCACCAAGACAGAACATGGCAACGGCCATACCGACCTTGCGGAAGATGTTCAGACATCCGCGACGGTTATTGCGGTGAGTGATGGTGTATCCACGTGGATAGCCCGTAATAATATAAATAGGTATAAGCACCAGCAGGAATGCCATGTACACATAGAGCAGAGTGTGCCACGTCTCCTGACTGCTGACATGTTCGTCAAGGTCAGCTAATGCCACCTCATGAATCTGCCTGAAGCCCATAGCGTTCAGCGAGTCATAGTCTGCACGGAGCGCAGCATACTGCGCAGAGTCCTTCAGTGCCCTACTCTTCAGGTCTATCAGCTTATAGGTCTTATAGCGCTCTGCAGAAGCAAGGCGCATGGCATAGTCGTCAGCGCTTTGCTCTACAGGACACAAATCGAAATCGACACTATTGACACGAACGGTCTTCCACTCTGCGACCTGTTCTCTGTCAACACGCGCCTGCAGGACATCGTCCTGCTGTTTGAGTTGGACGAGGTAAAGAACGGCAGCACCGAGAAGAGCGGCAAGGACGAGTGTCCACTGCCATGCCTTATGGCGCTTCACTGACCAGTCGACAATACCTTGCAGCGTATCGTAGCGTTTTGCAAAAGTCTCCTCAGCAGCATCCTTGGCTGCATCCTTGGCCTTCTTCAGCAAATCAGCCATCTGGTCGGCCTCACTCTTTGAGCACGGATACATGTGGGCAGGATCACTCAGTTTACCCGTCTCACGTTCTTTATTGCTCACCAGAGACGAGACGAAAGCAGCCTCGTCAAGGTAGCGTGACGCTTCAGCGTTCAGTATTCTTTCTTCGTCCATCTGAATTGTTTACATATTCATACCACCATCAACCTGGATGACCTGTCCGCTGACATAGCTGGACATGTCAGAAGCGAGGAAGGTAGCAACGTTGGCAATATCTTCTACCTGACCTCCACGACGCAGAGGGATCTTGTTGCACCACTCCTTACGGACCTCCTCAGGAAGTGCTGCTGTCATAGCTGTTTCAATGAAGCCTGGGGCAATAGCGTTAGCGCGGATGCCCTTGGGACCCATCTCCTGAGCGATAGACTTTGCCAGAGCAATCAGACCAGCCTTAGAAGCGGCATAGTTTGCCTGACCGGCATTGCCATGGACACCTACTACAGATGCCATATTGATGATTGAACCGCCACGCTGACGCATCATAATGGGCACGCAAGCATGAACAAAGTTGAAGGCAGATTTCAGGTTGACAGCAATAACAGCATCCCACTGCTGCTCAGTCATGCGGAGCATCAGTCCGTCCTTGGTAATACCGGCATTGTTGACCAGGATATCAATAGAACCAAACTCTTCCTTAACGGCTTTAACGACTTCCTCAGTCTGAGCGAAGTCTGCGGCATTCGAAGCATAGCTCTTAGCCTTTACTCCTAAAGCGGCAATCTCTTTCTCTGTTTCTTCGTTAACCTGCAAGTCGGTGAAAGCAATGTTAGCGCCCTCAGAAGCATACTTCAGTGCAATTGCCTTACCGATACCACGTGCAGCACCAGTTATCAGCGCTGTCTTTCCTTCTAATAATCCCATAATTCTTCTATAATATTAATGTTTAAAAATCAACTTTCAACTACATTTTTTTCTTTCCCAAAGCACTATAGACAATCTTTGCCACCTGGGGCTTCGTGTCCTCTTCTTTCATGCCGTGGGCAATGCGTCCATAGATATAGGGGACCTCAAGTCCTTTGATACAGTAGTGGGTGATGTCTGCCACCAGGTCGACATTGTCAATGTCAAACTCTCCGTCTTCCTTACCCTCACGGAACACCTTGCGGAACAGCTCTATCTCAGCATCGTCAAAGTTCTTGCGTACCTTCTCGACCATCCAGATGTTTCGGAAGAACTCAGCACGCAGGTTACCATTACGTACTACCGTCTCACGAATCATACTGAGATGAAGATAGATAAGCTCAATGATTTTCTCCTGAGGGGGTATGCGCTTGGCAGCAACATCGTCCAACTGGTCGCTAAGGCGCTCCAGCTCCGACTCTATGACAGCATAGTAGATATCGTCTTTAGACTTAAAATAGGTATATAATGTACGGCGTCCCTTGCCGGATGCCTGAGCAATATCATTCATGGTCGTACTCTCCAGACCGTTCTTAGCAAACAGCTGGCGAGCAACATCTACTAATTTCTGCCGTGTCTTTGATATGGACATAGTTCTATTCCTCCCAAACTTTTCTATTATTGCACAACGCAAATATATTGTGCAAAATTAGGAAATAGTTCTGAAATAGCCAAACAAAACGAATGCAAAAGTAGCTAAAGACGTATTTTTTTAGATTTTTCTGCAAAATATTTGCATAATTCAAAAAATAGTCGTACCTTTGCAGCGCTTTTCGAGAAAAGCCCTATAAATAACATCGCGGAGTGGAGCAGTTGGTAGCTCGCCAGGCTCATAACCTGGAGGTCGCACGTTCGAATCCTGCCTCCGCAACTACAGCAGCCCAAGAGGCTGCTTTTTTCTTTTTCAAAACCCTTGCAATAAAAAAGCAAGCAATAACGTTAATACTAAAAAAAACAAAGAAAAGATGATGAAACTGGTATCGTGGAACGTCAACGGACTGAGGGCTTGCGAGGGTAAGGGCTTCAGCGATATTTTCAAAGAGTTGGATGCCGACTTCTTCTGCCTGCAGGAGACGAAGATGCAGGAGGGACAGCTGGATCTGCAGTTCGAGGGCTATCGCTCCTATTGGAACTATGCGGAGAAGAAGGGATATTCTGGCACAGCTATCTTCACCAAGCACGAACCGCTGAGCGTAGCCTACGGCATTGGCATTGACCAGCACGACCACGAGGGGCGCGTTATCACGCTGGAAATGGAGCAGTTCTATCTGGTTTGCTGCTACACGCCCAACTCGCAGGACGGACTGAAGCGTCTGGACTATCGCATGACGTGGGAGGATGACTTCCGTAACTACTTGAAGCAGCTGGACCAGAAGAAACCTGTCATACTCTGTGGAGACTTGAATGTGGCACACCAGGAGATCGACCTGAAGAATCCGAAGACCAACCGCATGAATGCTGGTTTCACTGACCAGGAGCGCGAGAAGTTCAGCACACTGTTGGCCAGCGGATTCATTGACTCCTTCCGCACGCTATACCCTGAACAGGTGACCTATTCGTGGTGGTCGTACCGTTTTCAGGCTCGTCAAAAGAATGCAGGATGGCGCATTGACTATTTCGTTACCAGCGAAAGACTGCGCACCAGCATTGCCGATGCACAGATACTAACCGATGTCTACGGCAGCGACCACTGTCCTGTGGCGCTGGAACTAAACCTCTAACATCACACATCATCCATCTTACATCATCCATCTTACATCATCCATCACACATCTCCCTTCTGCTCTGGTATCTGTACCGGCAGATCGTTGCGGTGGGCAAAGATGTGGGGCGACATAATCTCCACACCATTGCTATGGAACGAGTCAAGGATGTTCTGGTGCAGTTCTGAATAGATATCACTTAGCAATTCAGAGTTACGGGTATAGGCGTTGATTTCGTACTCTACATAGAAATCGTCCAGTGCCGTAATACGCACAAAGGGCTCGGGTTTCTTCTGCAGATGACTCGTCTTCGAGGCGGCATCGAGCAACAGGTCGCGAATCAGCTGCCACTGCATATCGTAGCCGATAGTCACCTTGGTATGTACAATGACGCCATAGTTATGGGCAGAGAAGGTGTAGTTTGTCGTCTGCGATGTCATCAAGTTTGAATTAGGAATAGTAATAACATCGTTCTTACGGGTGCGGATGCGCGTCACCAACACGCTCTTCTCGATGACAAAACCTTCCATATCGCCATACTTGATGAAGTCGCCCACATGGAACGGACGCATATAGGTCATCACCATGCCTGCCATCACATTGCCGATAATGGACGAAGAGCCTAACGAGATGATAATACCTATGAAGACGGACACCCCCTGGAACACTTGCGAGTCGCTGCTGGGCAGCAGGGGCCAAATCATAACAATCATAAACGAGTAGCACAGCACACGCAGAATCAAGTAGGTGGGTTGTGCCCAGTCGGCATAGAAACCGTTAATCTTCAAACGTCCTGAGCCTATCTCGTTCATCAGGTAGTTCAAGCCTTTCACCAGATAGCGGAAGCAAAAGATGATAACGATAATCTGGAAGAACTTAGGCAGGAAACCCATAATCGACTTCAGGATAGACACGAAAGGATCCCATACATAGCCGAAGATGGTATAGGTAAACGACTTCGTCTCAGGGAATGCGGCAAAAAACATCGGTACAAAGATGAACAGCAGCAGCAAGATAATCAGGTAGCGCAACACATTGAAGCCCGTCAGGAAAAGGATGCCTTGGCGATGCAAGTTCAGCACCTCATAATCCTTGATAGCCAGCGGACGCGTACGGCGTAACAACCTGCGCAGCAGGCGGTAGCGCCAATGACGATGGGCGTAGTTGGTAGCCCAGATGAGCAGTCCCAGAACAATCATGGAGCCAAGGACGTAGAGCACTCCCAACAATTTACGCTTCAATCCGTATTCATCATGCAACTCCTGTATCTTGTCGGCTATAATAGTGCGATAAGCTGCTGCCAACTCCTGGCGTGTCTGGTTCTGCCATAAACCATCATTGTCTGTAACACTCATCAACAGCATATCGCCAGCCATGATATCGGTGGTAAACTCTCCTTCAAAGATATAGATGGAGTCTGTAAAAAGCGTCATGCTCGTACCGATATCCATAATCTTCTCACGAATATCGGCCACACGAACCTCAGGAAGCATGCCGCCACGGCGGTAATAGAGTAAAAACAACGTGTCACCATTAATAATCAATGGTGCACCAAGTGTAAAGCTACGTAAGGAATCTATCCGCGACTTACGGCGTGCCAAACGAAGAGAGTCGTTACGGACCAATTCTCCTTTCTTCTCCAACTGTTCTTGCATCAGGATGCGCTGCATCTGCAGCTCCTGAACCTGATTACGAAGAACCATCACCAATGAGTCATTCTGCTGTCTTAATGAGTCAGCAGCCCCAGATTGCTCTTGGGCAAACAATACTTGAGGCAGCATCAAGACTATCAGAAAAAGAATCAACCGACCGTAATATTTCATAGTTTTATATCAATTTCATTACTGCAAAGATACACAATTTTATTAGAACACGCTCGCTGATAATAAAACTTTTTAATATTTATAACAGATTAGCAAATTAATACGCAAACGTGCCTCTACTCGAACTCAACCTAAACGCTACTTGAACGCTACTACCCTAATCTCAAACTTATATATTCTTATAACTATTCTGCTGTCTCGTTTCCGTATTAGCTGTATTTGACAAAAATTCTCTAGAGAATTTTATCATTATCAGCTGTATTTGGGTGTGTTTACAGGCTAATACAAGTTGTTTTTATGCTAGAAACACATCGTTCCCATCGTGAGAATACTGAAAGATACTCTGTTTGACAAGTGATTGGTAGAGCTCAAGTAGAGTTTAGGTAGAGTATAGGTAGAGTTTAGGTAGAGTTCAAGTAGAGGTAGACATTTAACATAACTATTACATATCACCCATATAATCAGCGTATTAGCATGTCGTATATTGCTGTTTTGTAGAGTTAAATATAGAAATTAAACATTTTAAGATTATTTGGATAACTTAACCTCCGAAACTCACCATGATTTCCGAACTATACAAAAAGTATGCTTATTCTATCAATCCACCGTCATAAAACAAGCAAAAAGAAAAAGCCCCTGGGTCTTTCGGACTCAAGGGCTTTCCTCGTTAAAAGTGGCGGCCTCCTACTCTCCCGCATTGCATTGCAGTACCATCGGCGCAAGC